>JBPPMG010000149.1:0-5813 GCA_051305935.1 Thermoanaerobaculia bacterium | reverse complement strand
CACCACCGGTCGCCTTCGGCGACGCGCAGGCAGGAGTGCCTGCGCCACATCGACACCTCCTTCCACCCGCACCCCGAGGCCCTTCGCCATGCCTAGCACCAAGAAGGTCAGAATCCGCATGTACAACGTCGGCCTCGGCGACTCGTTCCTTATCCGCTTCCCCGGGACGAACCGCGACCACAACGTCCTCATCGATTGCGGCGTCCACCCGAGCGGCCCGGGGCCGTACACCATGAGCCAGGTCGTCGACCAGATCATCGCCGACGTCACCGACGACGGCGAGAAGCCCCGCATCGACGTCGTCATCGCGACGCATCGTCACCGCGACCACGTCGTCGGCTTCGAGAGCGCGCGCTGGCGCGAGGTCGAAGTGGGTGAGGTGTGGATGCCGTGGACCGAGCACCCGACCGACCCGCAGGCGAAGAAGATCCGCGACAAACAGTCGAAGAAAGCGCTGACAATTCACAAGGCGCTCCGAGAGATGAACGCGCCGCTCGCGATCATGGAGATCGTCGACAACTCGCTGACGAACGCGAAGGCGATGGCGACGCTGCACGGCGGCTTCGCGAACAAGGCGAGGGTCCGCTACCTCCCGCCGAAGGCGCGATCCGCGCAGACGTTTCAAACCGACCTCCTGCCGGGCGTCACGATTCACGCGATGGGCCCGTCGCGCGATCCGGAAGTGATCCGCGACATGGACCCGCCGAAGGGCGGCGCCTACGAGTTGCGTCGCGCCGCGGCGGAAGGCGGAGGCAACGGCTCCGCGGCGTCACTCTTCGCGAAGAGCTTCGAGCTGACGGGTGCCGCCTTCGACGCCCAGCTCGCCGCCTTCAAACTGACGCAGCGCAACCTGCGCGACCTCGAGAAACTCGCGGCCGAAGACCCCTTCGCCGTCGCAGTCCAGCTCGACAAAGCAGTCAACGGCACGAGCCTCCTCCTCATGTTCGAGTCAGGCCGCGCGCATCTCCTCTTCCCCGGCGACGCCCAATGGGGCACTTGGCAGAACGCCCTCGCGGACCCCGAGTTCCACGAGTTGCTCGAGAGGACCAACTTCCTCAAGGTCGGCCACCACGGCAGCCACAACGCCACCCCGCGAAACTTCGTCGAGACGGTTCTCGACAAGGGAGGCTTCTCCGCGATGGTCTGCACGCGGGAGACGAAGAAGTTCAAGAAGATCCCGCTGCCTTCGCTGCTGAAAGCACTCGGTCAGCGGAGCAGCCACCGCGTGGCGCGGAGCGACGAGACGGGAACGGTGAAGGGGTTCAAGAGGAGCGGGGACGTGTACACGGATGCGGTGGTGGCGGTGTGATCCCTGGGAGCAGGCTGTCGCCATTCGTCGTTGCAACGTCCGCCCGAGTGGCGGACCGTCTCGGCCCGAAGACCGTTGGAGGTAGTCAGCCATGACTGAGCCAGGACCCCTGCACTGGTGTGAAGTCCTCGAGCAGGAACACGATGCAATCACCGAGGCGCGCAAGCCCCCCAAGCCCGAACCTCGCGACCCGTCGAAGGCTGAGAGCACGGACGCTGAGGCATCCGCCGAGCGTGAACCAGACCCACACCCGGGAAAGGCCTGGTACGTTCAGCAAGACGACCTGCTCGGCATGCCGGGCCTCATCGACGCACTCACGAACGAAGACAGACTCTGGGCCTGGGTCGCTCGGCTCCCCGGCAAACAGCCGGGAGCGAGTTCGTCGTCGTCGTGGAAACTCTTCCAGCCCTCCAGTCCCCATCCAAAGCCCTTTTCTGAAGGTTTCGGTTCGTGGGCTGCGCAAAAGCTCGGATGCTCGCCCGCCCTGGACAACCGCGATTGGCGTGAGGCCGGAGATGACGACGTAGCGGCGTTGTGTTCGCTGCTCAACGCGCTACTTCGTCAGGAACACCTCGACCGGGCGGGACTCCGCCCGTGGAGCGGGGCAAGGCCCGCGATCAACTGGGACGCGGAATTCGACCAACCGCTCGAGGCAACTGTCGGAGGACTGTCGCCGGCCGACGTGTGTCATCGCAACCGTCTCCTGCTCGAAAAAGCCTTTTGCCCCTGGATCGAGCCGGTTCACCGGAAACGGACCCGCAAGGCCATCACGGCGATGCACACTCTCGAACCGGTAGCACTATGTCTCTCCGGCGGTGGGATTCGAAGCGCCACGTTCGGACTCGGCGTCCTGCAGGGTCTCGCGCGGCAGGGACTTCTGGACAAAGTGGACTACCTTTCGACCGTCTCCGGCGGCGGATTCATCGGCAGCTGGCTCACGACGTGGCTCGCGCGCGGAAACGGCGCACAATCGGTCGCCGACGGCCTCTCGCAGGGGACCCGGGATCCGTTGCAGCCGGAAGCGAAGCCGATCGCACACCTGCGCGCATACAGCAACTACCTGACGCCGAAACTGGGGCTCGTCTCTCCCGACTCATGGACACTCGTCGCCACGTATCTGCGCAACCTCGTGCTGATCTGGCTCGTGCTCGTTCCGGCGATCATGGCCATACTCGTCCTCCCTCGAATCTGGATGGTCACGTTGCGGGCCATCTACGCACCGATGCTCGCGGTGACCGTCGCGCTGCTGGTCTGCGGGTTTCTTACGATCCTGCTGCTCGGGCTCCTGCGACCGATTGCCGGGGTCGTCGACGACGCTCCGCGGCAGGGAGCACGACGCCGCTGGCGTGACGCCGGCATTTTCCTCGTACTGTTGCTGGCGTTCGTTCAGCCGTTCATCCTCTGTTTTCTCCGCGTACACAACGCCGGAGACCTCCCGCCTCTCGAACTTCTCATCGCGACGACCTCGATCGGTTTTTGCATCGGCTGGTACGCCTACTACGTGCGAGTGGTACGCGCCTTCAAGCGATCGAACATCGACCCACCACCGGGCCTTCGTAGTGCCGCGAGCCGACCACGACAGTCGCTCGAGCTGCTGGCGGCGCTGGTGACGGGAGCGGGTACGGGGGTGTTCATCTGGGGATTCGCAAAACTGATACGGATACCGGCGTCGAGCGCGGCCTCGACCCCTGCGACATTCTCGGAGCTCAACCTCGAGCTCTTCGCGACCTTCGGCCCCGCCGCGTACTTCCTTCTGTTTTTCCTCCAAACGACGATCTTCAGTGGCGTGGCGGGCAAGCTAAACGATGACGAAGACCGGGAGTGGTGGGCGCGACTGGCGGGATGGACGCTGATCCTCGCGACGCTCGTCACTCTCACCAACGCGATCGTCATTCTTGGCCCGATCGTACTGGGCGAGTTCCCACGCATCGTCTCGGCGCTAGGCGGAGTCACCGGCGTGACGACTCTCCTTCTCGGGCGCAGCGCCGCTTCACCGGCGACCGAACAAGAACGCGCAAAGCTCGGCGGAGGGCTCGGTCGCTACGCGCTGGCGGTAGCCGCCCCACTCTTCGCGCTCACCATACTCGTGCTGCTCGCGGCGATCACCACACCCCTCGTCCACCGGGTAAGCGCGCTCGCGCAACGCACGGCCGCCTCGAGCCCGACACCGTCAGCGATCCACACGACGGATCGATTCGTGATCGCGAAGACCTCTCGTCCCGACAAGTCGCCCGAAGTGAGGCCGCTCGGCTCGGGAGCTGCGGCGCACGGAAACCCGCAAGCGAAGGACCCGAGTGATCGGTGGCGCAAGCTGATCGCGAGCCCTTTACCCGCCACTGGCGCGGCGCACGCACAATCGCTGCGACAGGCTTCGCCGCGAGTCGTCTGGCTCCTGCTGGCCTTCCTGCTCGCAGCCTCGGTCGTCTCGTCGGTCACCGTGCACATCAATCGATTCTCAATGCACGCCCTCTATCGCAACAGGCTCGTTCGCGCATACCTCGGCGCAACGAATCCGAACCGACAGCCACACCGGTTCACAGGCTTCGACGAGCGCGACAACGTCCCGCTGCACGAACTAAAACACGTCAGGCCGCTGCACGTCGTGAACATCGCGCTCAACCTCGTGCAGGGAGAGAATCTCGCCTGGCAGCAGCGCAAGGCCGAGTCCTTCACCGCGTCTCCGTTTCACGCGGGAGCGGCTCGGCTGGGCTATCGTGAGTCAGAGAAGTACGCAGAGGGACTTACTCTCGGCACGAGCGTCGCCATCAGCGGCGCAGCCGTCAGCCCGAACATGGGGTACCACAGCTCCTCCGCCGTCTCGTTCCTGCTGGCGTTCTTCAACATCCGCCTCGGATGGTGGCTGCCGAACCCGGGCTTTCCGGGCCAGCACAGCTACACGGAGCACTCACCGCGCTTCGCGCTGCTTCCGATCCTCCTCGAAGCGCTCGGTAAGACCAATGCTCGGAGACCCTGGGTGTACCTCTCCGACGGTGGTCATTTCGAGAACCTCGGACTGTATGAAATGGTGCGCCGTCGCTGCCACACCATCATCGTCAGCGATGCGGGCTGTGACCAGAATACTGCGTTCGAAGACCTGGGAAACGCGATTCGCAAGATCCGCATCGACCTCGGCATTCCGATCACGATCGACAACCTGCGGATCAAGTCGCGCTCCGAGGGCGCAGGAGGGCGCTACCACGCCGTCGGCGTGATCCACTACGACGCCGTCGACCCCCACGCTCCTCCCGGGACGCTCGTGTACATAAAGCCCTCGATCTGCGGTCGCGAGCCGGCGGACGTGTGCAACTACGCGAGAGAGAACGCGGCCTTCCCCCACGAAGCGACGTCCGACCAGTGGTTCACCGAGGTGCAGTTCGAAAGCTACCGCGCCCTCGGCGTGCATGTGATCGAGGAGCTCAGTGGGCGCGGCAACTCGCCTGCGGGAACCTTCAAGGAGTTCATCACCCGCTTATAGCAGTGAGAACAAGGAGCCACGCCATGCCGAACCGACCACCCGTCATCTTCATCCCCGGCTTCCCCGCGAGCGAGCTCGTCGACGCCGCGAACGACGTCGTCTTCCCGCCGTCGCTCAAGACGCTCGTCAGCAGCACGAAGAAGCAGAAGTTCCTCGACGCGGTCACCGACCTCGCCCAGCTCCGCGCGGGCGAGCCGATCCGCGACACCTTCTTCGGCATCGAGAAGCAGGCGCAGTCGCTCTACGACATCCTGCGGCTCTACGGCTACTCGATCAACGACCCGGCCGAGTTCCGCGCGATCGGCTGGGACTGGCGCCGCGCCGTCGACGACACCATCGTCCAGGCCGCGGTTCGAACCGCGATCCAGCAGATGTCCGCGGGAGGCACGAAGGTCCTCGTGATCATTCACTCCACCGGAGGCCTCGTCCTCCGCCAGCTCCTCGTCGCCGAGCCGGCCCTCGGCGCGAAGATCGGCCACATTCTCGCGTTAGGCGTGCCGTGGGCCGGCACGCTCAAGTCGTTCCGCTATCTCGTGAAGGGACAGTCGACCGGCGTCCCCGGCGCGCGCATCACCGCGAACGAATCGATGCGCATCATCCGCGGCGCGCAAGCAGCCTACGACCTCCTCCCACCGCCGCGCGACCTCGCGATCCCCGCCGACGTGCCGCCGTCGTTCGCGCGACGAGGCAACAGCAGCGTCTCGCCAATGGTCGCGACCGCGTGGATCCCGGCGAGCTGGCGAACGCGGATGGAGCCGATGGCGGCGCACGCGACGCGTCTCCGGCGGACGCCCGACTTCCCTGCCGCGAACATCCCGATCACGAACGTCGCCGGCTTCGGAGCCGCGACCGACACGCGCGCCGACCTCGTCACCGGCAGCGCCACCTTCACCGCCACCGCCGAGGGAGACGGCACCGTCCCGCACGCCTCTGCGACCTGGCTGCGCGGGCCTGACGTGAGGAGCTTGTCGCTCCCCGTCGGCGTCTACCCGACGGGCGGCATCCCGCTCTACCACGCGCAGATCTGGG
>JBPPMG010000119.1:0-14991 GCA_051305935.1 Thermoanaerobaculia bacterium | reverse complement strand
GGAACGGCGAGCCCATGTGGACTGCGATGGCGAAGCCTTCGCCCTTCCTCGCCGAAGCGAAGCTTCGGCTGATCTTCGACAACAGAGAACAGCACCGAAGCTTCGCTTCGGTGAGGAAGGGCGCAAGCTTCGCTTGCGCACTCCACATAGGCTACCCGCGATCGGTGTACTCGACGCTCTCGAGCAGGAGGCCGCGCGCGTCGGCGGTCCAGCGCGACTCGGCGAAGCGCGGCTCCAGGGCTTCGGCGACCGCGCTTACGGGCTGCGCTCCCGCGCCCACTTCGATCAGAATCCCGGCGATTCTGCGGACCTGATAGCGAATGAAGCCGTCGGCAGTGACGCGGATCTGTACACGATGCCGTTTCTCGGTGATCTCCACGGCCGAAATCGTCCGGACGGTCGTCTTCACCTCGGGCTCGGTGACGCTGAACGACTTGAAGTCGTGGCGCCCCACGAGGGCGCGCGCCGCCTCGCGCATCCTCCCGGCGTCGAGCGGACGCGGCACGTGCGCATGCGTCGGATCGAAGAAGGGATTCGCGACCGGCTCGTTCCAGATCTGGTAGAGGTACGTCTTCCGCTTCGCGGAAAAGCGGGCGTGGAAGTCGGGTGCGACGCGCTCGACCGCGCACACCCGGACGTCGCTCGGCAGGTGCGAATTCAGCCCGAGGATCAGCCCGCGCTCGGGGATTTCCCAGGGGATGTCGGCATGGGCTCGCTGGCCCAGCGCGTGCACTCCGGAATCAGTCCGCCCCGAGGAGTGAACGTCGACATGCTCCTTGCATACGACGGCGAGGGCCCTCTCGACGACTTCCTGCACCGCCAGCGCATTTTCCTGTCGCTGCCAGCCGGCGTACCTCGTGCCGAGGTATTCGATCGTCAGGAGAACGCGAGGCATGGCGACGACGGGTGATCAGCGAAGATCGGCGGCGAGAACTTCGCGTGTCGCGTAGCCGACCTGTTTCGTCGCCTCGTCGATGAGCGCCACCGAGATCCGGTTCCGTCCCTTTTTCATCAGGAGCTCGACCGTATAGGTGTAGTGCTTGCCGGCCAGGTCTTTCGCCTGATCCTCTGTGAGGGTCATCGGGTGGCTCTGCTGCTGGACGTCCGACATGTCGCCCCGATCGTCCGCGACCACGAAGAACACCGAGAAGCCTCCACGCAGCCCTTCACCGGTCGGGATGAACGTGAGCTTGTCCATCGGGATCCGGATTTCCAGAGGAAGCAGGTAGCGGTCGTTCCCCGCGGTGCGCGCCTGGCCGGTGGTGACGACGATTCCCAGGTCGTTCTCTTCCTCGGAGTAATAAACGTTCGCGATGACCTTGTCGCTGAGCTCGGTGTAGATCGACTTCTCGACGAACGACTTGCGGGAACGGACGACGAGGTTTTTGTTCTTGGCGCGAACATCGATCGCGCGCTGACGGTCGACCCGCTCGGCCCCCGAGCGGTAGCCGAGCGAGTAGTACGAGTTGATGTCTCGGCTGATCCGCTCGAACGCTCCGCTGAAATTGTTCGTTCCGGTGGTCGCGACACCACCCGTGAGGGAGGCGAGCATGCGGAGCGATTCGGTGCTGTTCGTCAACGCGGCGTTCTGCACGATGGGCGAGGTCGCAGCTTGATTCTCGGCGGAGGTGGCCGAGGACTGGGTGCCTAGTCCGCCGGCGTGAAGCGTGTAGAGCGTCACGCCGTTCGCGTTGGCCGCGTTCGCGATCGACTCGATCAGCAACTTCGAGTCGAAGGTCGTCGCCTCGAGATAGACCGATGAGCTCGCTCTCCACCCTTTTCGCGGCGCGATGTCGTCGATGTAGTAGAAGAGCTCGCGCCCCGGCTGGATCGGGAACCCCTCCGAGGTGACGACAAGAACCTTCTTGCCATCCACGCCGGCGAGGGTCGTCATCAGGCTCTTGATCGAGTTGACCGCCTGCCGGAGGTCGTGCTCGACCGAGTACGCGTAGGTTCGCGCGGTCCCGATCGCCTCCTCGTAGCTTCGCGCGTCGTTGATCTGCGATTCCACGCTCCGTCGCTCGGACAGGTTCTGCAGGCCGAATGCGTTCTCCTCGGCGATGATGTCGAGTGTCTGCTTGAGGTAGGCGTGATCGTTCGTGAACGGCACGCGGATCTTCAGGTCGCGGTTGAACGTGGCGATCATCGCGAGGTCGCCCTCGACGAGGTTCGAGTCGATGAAGCTCTTCATCTCCTTGAAAACCGGCTTGCGGTTGAACGGAGCGAGCGAGAGGTTGTCGACGAAGAAGATGAAGCGGCGCTGCAGCGCGCGAGAAGCGACGACGGGCTTCTGCCTGGCGGGCTCTGCGCTGGCGCTGGCGTTGGCGCTGGCGGGTCTGGATCGGTCGATCACTTCGCGTTCCGCGACCTCGTAAAAGTTCGAGATCGGCTGCTGGCGCCCGTTGTCGAAGACGAGGAAGTCGTCCTTGGTGAGTCCCGTGACCGGATTGCCCTTCTTGTCGGTCACGACGACGTCGATGCTGACGATGCGCACGTCGATGGTCTCGACGAGCTTCGAGATGTCCTCGGGCGGCTGCTTCGCGGTGTCGTCGGCGCCCAGCGGCATCGCTGCGACGAGCAAGAGCAGGAGAGTCAGAAGTCGGTTCACGTCATTCCTCCGAGGGTAGGGTCTTTCGCTCCTAGACGAACAGAGGAGGGGGCGGATGGATTTCGGAAAATCGACAGGGAAGTGACAAAATGTGAGGGCGACACCCGTGGGCGCGCGCCGGTCACGACCGGCACGGCCGCGCCCACGACCCGCGCTCGACATGCTCCGACGACCCCGACAGACCGCCGACGCGAAGGCCCCGCCCATCGAATTCTCGAAGATGGCCGGGGGCGGGAACGATTTCGTCGTCATCGACAATCGCGCGCGCGCAGTGACCGGCGGCGAGACACTGGCGAGGAAGATCTGCACGCGAAGGCTCTCCGTCGGAGGGGACGGGCTGAACCTGGTCGAGAGCTCGGCCCGCGCGACCATCAGGATGACCTACTTCAATTCCGACGGCTCGCGAGCCGACTTCTGCGCCAACGGGACGCGCTGCGCTGCGCGTTTCGCGTTTCTGAACGTCATGGCGCCTCGGCGGATGACGATCGAGACCGATTCCGGTGTCGTCGGCGCCGAGATCCAGGAATCGGCGGTGACGCTGACGCTTCCCGCGCCGCGGGACTTCAAAGCGAAGCAACCTCTCGAGACACCGGCGGGAATGGTGGCGGAGGGAAGCTACATCCTGGTGGGCGTTCCTCACTACGTGACGTTCGTCGTCGGCGACCTCTGGGCGCGCGACGTCGAGCCGCTGGGCAGGATTCTGCGCCATCACCCCGAGCTCGCGCCCAACGGGGCAAACATCAATTTCGTGTCGATCGACTCGAGGCGATCGATCTCGGTTCGAACGTACGAGCGCGGCGTGGAGGCCGAGACGCTGTCGTGCGGATCAGGTGTCGTCGCGTCGTCATGCGTGTCGGCGCTGCTCGGCCTCGTCGATCGATCGGTCACGGTGCTGACGAGGAGCGGCGTCCGATACGGAGTGGACATGGATCTGGATGAGGCTGCCGGCAAATCGGCGATCAGCCAGGTCAGGCTGGCGGGCGACGCGCGGCTCGTCTACAAGTCGCAGCTCACCGCGGAAACGATCGAGGGCTTCGATGCCGACTGGGTGCGGAACCCGACGGCGCCGGGGCCGCGTCCGTAACAGTCGAAGGAGAGATTCCCCGTTCTCCGGGCGACGCCACGCGGCTGCACTGAAACCGAAATGAAGAATGAAGAATGTCGAATGAGGAATGAAGAAGCAAATGGCGGAGGCGGACCGTCTCTTCATCATTCTCCATGCCTCATTCGACATTCTTCATTTCGGTTCGTGGGATCAGCACGGAGAGCGGACCGCTGAATGGAGAACGATGATCGCGTCTCGTCGGCTGTACGTGCACCGCAGGCATCCGTCGCCCTTCAGCCGCCTTCGAGCGTGAGGCCGGCTTCCGAGACCCAATCCCGCGTGCGCCTCCTCGTGCCGCTCGCCATTTGTCTGGCGGCGGTGGTGGCGCTGTCCCTCGGCGTGCGGAACGAGAACTTCGTCGATGCGGCGCTTCCTCTGTGCGCAGCGGCGGTCGCGACGGTCGCCTGGCTCGAGGGACGGCGATTCGGCGACGCGAAACTTGCCTTCGCGATTCCGCTTCTCGCCGTGTGGCGCATCGGAGTTGTCGACGAGAACCTCCGGCTCTTCCTCTACGGCATCACGCTCGCAGGCGCGCTCGCGATTTTCATCGCTCGCGCTACGGCCGGCGGCGGAAAGCTGCGAACCGGGGAAGCCCTGGTCCTCGTGGCGGCATGCCTCGCCGCGACGAGGCTCGTTCCGTGGAGCGCGGAGCTCGCGCCCGCGCAGGCGATCGTGATCATCGGAACGATGGTCCTCGCGGCTTCTCTCGCCGGTCGCGACGGCGTCGGCGCCGGCACCATTCTGGTCTGTCTCGCCGCCGGGCTCGTGACCCCCCTCGCGCCGCTGAAGGCGACGCTGTTTCCGCTGCTCCTCGCATCCGTGCTCGCGGTGCTGCGCGGGCCGAGCCCTTTCTCGGTCGCGGCCCTCGTCGCGAGCGCCGCGCTGGCGGGACGATGGGCATGGCCGATGGCAGCGCTCACGCTTGCCTCCGGCCTGCTCTCCGAGATGCTCGAGCCCGTGCTCGACCGGCGCAGGGCGCAGGCGCAGAACGCTGTCGCCGCGGCTCCGCTCGCGGCGCTACCCGCGGCTTCGGGCGCGCTCTCCGCGTTCCTCTGGTCGCCGGAGAGCGCGTTGCGGGTCTTCCGGCTCGCGCGTCCGGCGAGGATCACGGCGGTGGCGCTCGTCGCCGCGGCGCTCGTCCTGCGACCCGCGCTCGGAACTCTCTACATGATTGCAGCGCTGGCGATTTTTCTCACGGATGAGTTTCTGACCGTTGGTGCGGACCGAGGAGACGAGCCCGCTCGGTCTGGGATTCCGATCGTGGCAGCCGTGTTCACCGTCGCGATGCTCTCGCTCGCCGGCTTCTCCGGCGCGGTCGTTTCGCGGTTTCCTCTGCCGCTTCCGCTCGCGGAGCTCGCGGCGGTCGCCGTCGTCGCACTCGCGGCAACGGTGGCGGGACGATTCCCGGCGATTGGCTCGGCAATGTCTGCGGTGGCTCTCGTCGTCGTGGTCGCGATCGCGGGCGCTCCGGCAACCGTCGAGCCGATCGAAGCTCGTGCGGTCCTCGCGGCGGGAGAGACGTGGGAGCTCGAGTTGCCGCCCGGGAGCGGCGTGCGGGTCGAGCTCTCCGGCGGGAATCTCACAGGACTCGAGCCGGGCACGCCGGTCGGAACGCTCGAGGCAATCGACCGCGCGGGACGGGCCGTTCGCCGCGAGGTCGAGATCGGTGACCTCGCAGACTGGGGGATGGGCCGGCCGGGGCACTATTTTGCCTCTCGCAACGAATGGCCGAGGTCGACGCAGGCAGTGGTCGCGGAGTACGGCCACCAGGCGTTCCTCGAGGGGTCAGGCACTGTGGCGATCGGGATTCCTGACATGGTGCGGCTCAGGATCACCGCGTCACCGACGCTCCCGGAGCGAGGCCGGTTGAATCTCGAGTCCGTGAAGGGAGTGCGCCGGTGACGGTTTTCCTGAGTCTTGCGCTCTTCCTCGCAGCGACGAGCCTCGTGCCACTGGCGATGGTGAGGGGAGCGCTGCGCCGGCGCTTCGCGCTGCTCGACGCAGGAGGCTCCGCGCTCCTGCTCGCCGTCTGGCTTCTCGCGCCGCGACTCTCGATCGTGATCGAGCCCGACGTCGCGCTCTCCGCGTTCATGGTGGTGAAGCTCTTCGCGTTGTCGACGCTGCTCGCCGCGAGTCACGAGTCGGACGATCTCGCCTGGGCGCCGTGGAAGGGCGCCCTCCTCGCGGGCGCGGTCTATCTCGCACTGGTGCCTTTCGTCCTTCGCGCCCCGGTCGACGGCGACGAGCCGTTCTATCTGCTGGTGACCGAGTCGATCGTGCGGGACGGCGACGTCGACCTGCGGAATCAGTTCGCATCGCTGGCGCAATCGGCAACGAGGCGCCTCGACCTCGTTCCGCAGTTCGGCGATCCGGTCGGCCCGGCGGGTGAGCAGTACTCTCGCCACGAGCCGCTTCTCTCGCTGCTTCTCGTCCCCGGCTACCTCCTCGGCGGGCTGCACGGTGCCGTCGCGACGATCGCCCTCTTCGCGGCACTCGCGGTCCTCTCGATGCTTCGGCTGCTCGAGGAGGAGGGCATCTCGCGACGTACGATTCTCGTGGTCTTTCCGTTGCTCGCCTTCGGCCCGCCGCTGTTGGCCTACGCGACGCGGATCTGGCCGGAAGCACCGGCAGTGCTGCTCTTTTCCGAGGCGCTCCGCGCCGCGAGGAAGGGGCAGCGGGCACACGCGGGGATTGCCGTGGCGCTGCTGGCGCTGCTGAAGCTCCGCTTCGCGGTCATCTCCGTCGCGCTCGTGGCCGGCTGGATGTTGCTCCACCGCGAGTCGCGGAAGAAGGCGCTGGTGGTATTCGCGCTGCTCGCGATCCCGGCGGTCGCGGTCCTGGCGATCTACCCGCAGATCGTCGCCGTGCGGATGTTCGACCCGCAAGATGTGTTCACCATCCGGAACTACCTGCTCGGCGTCGGCGGCATGCTCGTCGACGGGCAGGCCGGGCTGCTCTTCCAGGCGCCACTCTGGCTCCTCGGGCTCGCGGCCCTGATTCGCTGGCGGGACCTCGGCGCGGGCGCGAAGATCGGAATCATCGCCGCTGCACCCTACCTGCTCCTCCTCGTTCCGCGCTCCGAATGGCACGGCGGCTGGTCGCCGCCGCTTCGCTATGTGGTCGTCTTCCTGCCGCTGTTCGCACTGCTCGCGGCGTCGGCGATCGAGCGGATCTCGTCGCGCGGCGCGGTGATCGCAGCGGCAGTCTGGTCGGCGGGCCTGACCCTGCACGCTCTCGCGTATCCGACTGGCCTGTTTCAGATCGCCACGGGCGAGAGCGTCTGGGGTCGCTGGCTGAGCCGCGCGTGGGAAGTCGACGCCTCGCGTCTCGTGCCGAGCACGATACGGCCTAACGTGGCCGCTGTCGTCGCGGTGCTCGCGGTCGTGATTCTCGCCGGGTGGATCGCGGCGCGAGGATCTCGTCCCGCGGGATGGCGCCCGTCGTCTGCGCTCGTCGCCGCGGCGCTCGCAGTGCTGTTGACGACGGGGTTCGCCGTCGCGCGGACGCCCGGTGAGCGGGTCGAGCTCGAGGATGCGCACGTTCGCCACGATGGCGGCGCGCTCTACCCGGAGCAGTGGACCGTGGCTCGATTCCGTTTCCGCGGAGGCTGGTCGTTCGAGGAGGGCGCGAGCGCGTCGTTCCTCTTCGAGGGAGGGCGCTCGACGATCTGGTACAGCGCGCAGTCGCCGTCGACGATCGAGATCGGCGGGCAGCGGATCGAACTGCCGGCGACGGCCGGCGCGTTCGCGGCCGCGACGGTCGCTCTGCCGAAGGCGCCCGGCCGCTACACTCTCCGGTGCGTGAAGGGAGATCCGGTTGTCGACCGCATCGACGCGGAGTGACGTCGCGCTCGTCGTGCTCGACCTCGACGGCGGCGAGCTGCTCGAGCGCTGCCTCGAGTCGATCGCGGCGCAGCGTGTCGCCGCGGCGCGCGTCCTGGTGTGGGACAACGGGTCGCGCTTGCCGGTGGAAGCGCGACTCGGCGAACGCGCCTGGCCCTTCGAGCTCGAGATCGCACGCTCGTCGGAGAACCTCGGGTTCACGGGCGGCGTGAACGCCGCGCTCCGGCGCTGTCACGAGCCATTCGTGGCTCTCGTGAACAACGACGTCGTGCTCGATCCGTACTGGATCGAGGAGCTGCGGCCGATGTTCGACACGGCGCCGCGACTCGCTGCCGTGCAGGGTGTGATCGCGTTGCCCGACGGGCGCGTCGACGGCGCGGGGATCGACGTGAGCGACGGGACGATCCGGCAAGCGTTGCACGGATCGCCGATGAGCGACCTTGCGTCGGCGCCGGAACCGTGGGGCATCTCTGCGACCGCCGCGCTCTATCGCGTCGAGGCGCTGCGCGACGTCGCGGTGGAAGGCGCGGTGATGCGCGTGGATCTGTTCGCCTACTACGAGGATGTCGAGCTGTCGGCGCGCTTGCGCGCACGCGGCTGGTCGCTCGGCCTCCGAAGGCAGGTCCTCGCGACGCATGAAGGCTCGGCCACCGCGCATCATCTCGGCCGCCGCCGTCTCTTTCTGCAGACGCGCAATCGCTACATCGTGGCGCGCGCGTGGCCGGGCGCGGGACGCGTTGGGGCACTGTTTGCCGAAGACGTCGCGCGTGTTGCACGGCTCGTTCTCAGACTCGATCCAGGCTCCGCGATCGCGGTCATGCGTGGGCTCGTCGCGGGGACGGTCGCGTCCTCAGGCTCCTGACGGCGTGATCGACCGTCGCTCGGCGATCCGTCGCCAGGGGGCCGGCAGGCCGTCGATCGTCCATTCGAGACCGGTGCGCGGCAGGTACTCGACCACCGCTCCCGCCCGCTGCGCTTCGACCTCGTCCGCCTTCGACTTCACGATCGCAACCCAGCCCTCGCGGGCATCGGCGTCGATCCGCCGCCGCATGTTGACCAGGTTTGCGAGCTCGACGTCGGCCCAGATGGCGATCACCAGCGCAAGCACGGTCTGAAGCGGCTCGCCGTTGCCGCGAAGCACTTCGGCCGCGTTCGCGAGCGCGAGAACGTTCACTGCCGCGATCAGCGCTCCGCGCAGGACGCCGACGCGCGGCGCGCTGCCGCGCAGCTCGGCAAGCTCACCGTCCGAAAGGCCGCGACGGTTGAAGTCGATCACGCCGGTCGGCGTCTCGATCGGCTTCGTCCACCGTGACGCGATCTCGGCGTACTCGGGCGTCGAGGTCGTCACTCCGCGCGGGAGTTGAACCCAGCGGTCGACCTCGATGCCGCCGATCCGCCAGAGGAGCCCCGAATCGTCAAAGACGTCGATCTCGAGAGCCTCGCCGCGCAAGAGGCCGCTTTCTACGATCCGCTCCCACGTCTTTCGATCGACGACGACGTCGGCGATGCGTCCGTGGCAACGGTAGAGCACGCGGTCGCGCTGCGCGCGAACCGCGACGCGATACTGCCGCCAGGCGTCACGCGCGACGAGGATGGAGACGGGGAGCACGGCGAGGAGAGTCACGAAGACCGCGATGACGAGAGCAGCGGTGAACGCGGCCTCCGCGGCATCGCCGAGGTCGCGGCGCAGGGCGCGAACGCTCAGTGCCACGACGAGCCCGAGAAGCGCGATCGCCGCGGGTCCCCCGAGGAACGCCGCGCCAACCAGCGTCCGTCGCGAGCGGACGAGTCGCCGCAATCGGACCCTGTCGCGGTCGCCGAGCGCAATTCTCTCGTCGACCGGCAACCCGGCGAACCAGAGGCGCTGAGGGTCGTCGTGCATCGACACGAGTTTACGCCCGAGAGGCAGGCCAAAGGTCAAAGGTCAAAGCAGGCATTGCAATGTGAGAGGCGCAAGGGTTCCGCTCCTGCCGGTAAGAGCGGGAGGGAACTGCGCAGTTCACGAAGGAACCGACCGGCGGCGTCAGTCCCTGCCGGTATCCAGCGTCGGCCGAAGCCGGTGGTCGTCAGTCTGTCCCTTCTCTTCTGCCTGCTTTGACCTTTGACCTTTGGCCTGCTTCTCAGCCCAGCCCGCAGCGCTGCAGCAACTCCTTGAATCGTGGCTCTTCTTTGTACGGGTCGAGCCGAGGGTCGACGGCGATGAACACCATCCACGCCGAGCGATCGGTGAATGCGCTTTCGAGCCAGTCGAATACGAGCTTCGTGTTGCCCAGCCCGGCGTGCGCGATCGCGACGTCATAGGGAGAGACGTACCGGCGTCCGGCCAGCGAGGTCAGCTCGTTGAGCGTGGCCTCGGCATCGCTTCGACGTCCTGACACGGCGAGCGCGTGTGACATCGCCGCCCGGATGATCAGCACGTCGTTGATGGAAAGAATTCGTGTGAAGGCCTCGATTGCCTCGGTGTACATGCCGAGCTGTTCGTAGGTGATGCCGAGCCATCCGAGCGCCGGGATGAAGTTAGGCTCGATCTCGAGTACCTGGAGCAGCTGCTCGAGCGCGGCCTCCACCGCTCCCGAGAAGAGGATTGGGAGGGCGAAGTGAACTCCGATCGTGAGCGAGAGCGGATCGAGCTCGTGCGCGCGGGCGAGCTCTTCCATCGCCGCGTCGAACTGTCCCATCTCGGCGAGCATCATGCCGAGCGAGTCGCGCGCCTGCGCGTAGCTCGGATTCAGGCGCAGCGCGTGGCGGAACTCTTTCTCGGCGGCGGCGTGATTCCACTCGTGCCACCAGAGCACCGAGGCCAGCGAGGCGTGAGCTTCGGCGAGATCGGGATCGAGCTGCAGCGCGCGCTGCGCCATCGCCTTCGCCTTCGGCATCGTCTCGCGCGGCGGCAGGGGGATGTTCGTCGCGAGCGTGACGTAGGCGTCGGCGATGCCGACGTAGGCGAGAGCGAAGGTCGGGTCGCGCTCGATCGCCTGCTCGTAGTACTCGATGCCGCGCCGCATCCCTTCGACCGTTCTCTTGTTCCAGTTGAAGCGGCCGCGCAGGTAGAGCTGGTACGCCTCGCTGTCGGTCGTCGGCTGTCGCTTGACGGTCTTCCGCGTTCGCGTGCCCCCGACGCGCGCGCGGATCTGCTCCTCGAGCGCTTCGGCAATCTCGTTCTGGAGGCCCAGCAGATTCTCGCGGCGCCCCTGGAACTGCCGGCCCCAGACCCGGGTGCCGTCCGAGGTGCCCGCGATCTCGACGCTCACCGAGAGCTCGTCGCCGCTCCACATCACCCGTCCCGCCACGATCGTGTGCACGGCGTGACGGCGGCCGATCGTCACCGGGTCGAGCTGCTCGCGTTTGTAGCGGAAGACCGTGCTCGACGACATGACGCGCAGCTTCGGGATCGTCGACAGCGCGTTGATCAGCGTCTCGGTGATGCCGTCGCACACGTACTCGGCCTCGGGCGTCCCCGCGACGTTCGCGAAGGGGAGGACGGCGAGGGAGTCGATCCGCGCAGTCGCGCGTTTCCGCTTCGTCGTCCTCGCCAGCGTGAGGGGGACGATGTGCTCGCCGGAGCGCGAGGAGATCGCGCGGAAGGTCATCGCGAGATCGCGCGCCGACTGGTAGCGCTGCTCGCGCTGCTTCGACAGGCAATGCGAAACGATCGTCTCGACGTCGGGCGGCACGACGCGGGAGAGCTCGTGATAATCGTCGGGATACTCGTGGAGGATCGCGGAAATCGTGTCGACTGCCGTGTCGCGCCAGAACGCGCGGCGTCCCGTGACGAGCTCGAAGAGGATGCAGCCGAGCGAGAAGATGTCGCTCGCCTCGTCGACCGGCTCGCCGCGAAGCTGCTCGGGAGACATGTAGCCGAGGGTGCCGATGATCCGGTTAGGCCCGGTGATCGCGAGCGGCGAGGTGTCGACTTCGGGGCTGACCGTCGCCTCGCTCGCCTGCGCGAGGCCGAAGTCGAGTATCTTCACCCGGCCGTCGTTCATCAGAAAGATGTTCTCCGGCTTGAGGTCGCGGTGGACGATTCCGCGGCCGTGCGCGTGCGCGAGGCCGTCGGCGATGTCGGCGCAGATCTCGACCGCCGCGCGCCAGTCGAGCTTCCCCTGCAGCAGGCGTCCGCGCAGAGTTACTCCCTCGAGCAGCTCGGTGACCGTGAAGTAGGTGCCCTCGTGGTTGCCGAAGTCGTGGATGGCAAGGATGTTCGGATGCGAGATCGCCGCGATCGCGCGCGCTTCCCGCTCGAAGCGCGCTCGCGCCTCGGGGTCGGAGCCGAGCTGCTCGGGGAGCACCTTGATCGCGATCTCACGCCCGAGCCGCGTGTCGTGCGCGCGGTAGACCTCTCCCATCCCGCCCGCGCCGATCGGCGCGACGATCTCGTAAGGACCCAGACGCGTGCCGTTCTCGAGCAAGCTCAGTCATTGTAAATGGGAAGGAGCCGCCGCCTGCGGCGGAATTGAAAATTGAGAACTGAGAGATGGCGGAGCCGCGCGCGTCGACGCTGTCACCGATGGCTTCGAATGTGGAGTGCGCGAGCGCAGCTTGCGCC
Source organism: Thermoanaerobaculia bacterium (assembly GCA_051305935.1). GTDB lineage: Bacteria > Acidobacteriota > Thermoanaerobaculia > Gp7-AA8 > Gp7-AA8 > JACPDH01. The sequence continues at coordinate 2,890 of JBPPMG010000119.1, read as the reverse complement.
CTTCCACGCCGAAGCGAAGCTTTGGCGAGTCATCGCCTCCGGATCGGCGCTTCGCGGCGAAAGCTCCGCTTGCGCACTCCACATTACTCGTAGCGCAGCGCGTCGATCGGATCGAGCTGTGAGGCTTTCCTCGCAGGGTAGAAGCCGAAGAAGATTCCGATGGCGGCGGAGAAGCCGAAGGCGAGCAGCACCGATGCCATCGTCACTTCGACCGGCCAGCCGGCGAACTTCGCGATCAGTTTCGACACGCCGGCGCCCAAGAGGACGCCGATCAGCCCTCCTGCAATCGAGAGCGCGATTGCCTCGAAGAGGAACTGCAGCAGCACGTGGCGCCCTTTCGCGCCGATCGCCATCCGGACGCCGATCTCCCGCGTCCGCTCGGTGACCGAGACGAGCATGATGTTCATGATCCCGATGCCGCCGACGAGAAGCGAAATCGCGGCGACCGACCCTAACAGCGTCGAGAGGGTCTTCGACATCTGCGAGGCGCTCGAGGCGATCTCCTCCTGCGAGCGCATCATGAAGTTCGCGTCGCCTCCCGGCGGGATGCGCTGGCGCTGGCGCAGCACCGAGTCGATCTGCTCCATCGCCTCCGCGACGCGGTCGGGGGCCGCCGCCGAGACGTAAATGATTCCGATGCGCGGCGTTCCCATCAGCCGCTTCATCGCCGTGGTGTAGGGAACGACGGCCGTGTCGTCCTGGTCCTGCCCCATCTGGTTCCCGCCCTTTTTTTCGAGGATGCCGATGACGCGGAACGGCACGTTCTTGATGCGGACGATCTGGCCCACAGCCTCGCCGTTCGGAAATAGGTTGTCGACGACGGTCTGCCCGAGCACGACCACCTTCGCGCCTGCCTTGACCTCTGACTCCGTGAAGAACTCTCCCTGGGAGAGGCCCCACTCGCGGATCAGTGGCCATTCGACGTCCGAGCCCATGATCTGCGTGCCCCAGTTGAGCTCGGCCGCGACGATCTGCGCCCCCGTGCGGACGCCGGCGGAGACGTAGCGAACCGCCGGGCACTCGGTCTTGAGCGCGTTCGCGTCCTCAGCCGTGAGCGTCGACTGGCCGGTGAAGATGCGCGCGCCTCCGGTCGTCGAAGCGCCGGGAAAGATCATGATGAAGTTCGACCCGAGGGCGTTGATGTTCGCCTGGATCGCCTTCGAGGCGCCCGTGCCGACCGCGACCATCGCGATGACGCAAGCGACGCCGATTACGATTCCGAGCATCGTGAGGCTGGAGCGCATCTTGTTGCGAAGGATCGCCCTGAGCCCGACCTTGGTGATGTTCCAGAGACGGAGCGTCGAGGAATTCATCGGTTGACCTCCCGGCCAGTGTTGCAGAACAGCGAATGCGATGTGGCGCAGGCACTCCTGCCTGCGCGATGCCGAAGGCAACCTGGTAGCGGCGCATTCCGATGCGGCGCTCGTCGATGCAATGGACCACGGAGCCGAGCATCGGAATACTCGGCCACGAACCGGCGCGTCGCGCCGCGCGCAGACAGGAGTGTCTGCGCCACATCGGCCGCGCGGGGCATGCGAGGTACATCGAGGTTGAACCTCACGACGGCCGAACCCGCACCTGCTCGTGCGCCTCGTCGCTCAGGATCCGGCCGTCCTTGACGTGGACGATCCGCTTCGCGTGCGCGGCGATGTCGTGCTCGTGGGTGATCAGGATGATCGTTTTTCCGTTGTCGTTCAGCTCCTGGAAGAGCGCCATGATCTCCTCGCTCGTCACCGAGTCGAGGTTTCCGGTCGGCTCGTCCGCGAGGATGATCGCGGGGTCGTTGATCAGCGAGCGCGCGATGGCGACGCGTTGCTGCTGGCCGCCCGAGAGCTGGGACGGGTAGTGCCCTTCCCGTCCCCCGAGGCCGACGCGAGCGATCGCGGCATGCGCCCGTTCGTGCCGTTCTTTCTGCGAGAGCCCGCTCTCGCTGTAGAGCAGAGGAAGCTCGACATTCTCGAGCGTCGAGGTGCGCGCGAGCAGGTTGAAGCTCTGGAAGACGAAGCCGATCTTCGCGTTGCGGACGTCGGCACGCTCGTTGCGGTCGAGCCCGGAGACGTCGATTCCGTCGAGCATGTACGTTCCCGAGGTCGGGCGATCGAGGCAGCCGAGGATGTTCATCAGCGTCGACTTGCCGGAGCCGGAGGCTCCCATGATCGCGACGAACTCGCCCTGGCCGATGTCGAGACTGAGCCCCGCGAGGGCGCGCACCTCGGTCTCGCCCATCTGGTAGACCTTGGTGAGGTCGCGTGTCTCGATGACGGCGGTGCCCGTGCTCATCGTCCTCTGCCGCCGCCCGGGGCCATCGCGCCGGGGATCGAGCGTCCGTCGGCCTTCGAGGTGGCCGTGCCTACGATGACCGTGTCGCCTTCCTTGATCTCACCTTTGATCACCTGCGTGAAACGCCCGTCGGTGATGCCGGTGACGATCTCGACCTTCTTCGGCTTCCCGTCCTCGCCGAGGAGGTAGACCGTGGTCGGCGGCTTGCGGTTGCGCGCCGTCGCCTGACCGAGCGCGGAGGCCGCGCCTTCCATCCCTTTCTGGCCCGCGCGATTCGCGTCGGCCATCGCGCGCTCCGGCGAGCGCGTGGTGCCAGTCTGTCCGGCCTGGCCGTTGCCTCCGCGAGTGGCGGCGGTCTTCGCGGCTCCCTCTTCTTCCGCCGGGCGGAAGCGGAGCGCCGCATTCGGAACGCGGAGCACGTCGGCGACTTCGGCGACGTCGATGGTGACGTTGGCCGTCATGTTAGGCCGCAGCTTCTCGTCGGGGTTCGGGACCTCGATGATCACCGGGTAGGTGACGACGTTCTGGTTCACCGTGGCATTGAGGCGGACCTGCGCGATCTTCCCCTCGAACTGCTCCTCGGGGTAGGCGTCGACGGTGAAGTGTGCCT
>JBPPMG010000499.1:0-4356 GCA_051305935.1 Thermoanaerobaculia bacterium | reverse complement strand
CGTGTACTGGAAATTCAGAACGGCCGGGCACGGGATCGGGCTCGGGATCGGGCTCGGGATCGTAGACTCAGCGGCAATCGCGGCGGGCTTCGCTACACCACGCCCGGCGACGTGTCGCCACACAACAGCGTCGCGATGTGAGGTCGCCCCCCCCGAGCCCGATCCCGAGCCCGGTCTTTCGATCGAATGATGCCCCCTTCCTCGCTCTACTTCGCTTTCTCTTCGTCCTTCCACCCGAACTTGCCGATGAGCGGCACGAACGAAGCGGGACCGCAATCCTCGATCTGAATGCCGGTGCCAACGCGGCGGACGCGCGCGAGGCGCTGGTCGTCGCTGCGGCCCAGCGGGATCACGAGCGTTCCACCGCGGCCGAGCTGCTGGACGAGCGGCTCGGGAAGCTCGGGTGCCGTCGCGGCGACGATGATCCGGTCGAACGGCGCCTGGTCGCTCCAGCCGTAGGTTCCATCGAACACCTTGACGCTGACGTTGTGGAGCTTCATCTCCCGTACGAGCTCCACCGCGCGCAGGGCGAGCTCGTTGATCCGCTCGATCGAGAAGACCCTCGCCGCGACCTTCGAGAGCACGCACGCCTGGTAGCCGGTTCCCGTGCCGACCTCGAGCACCTTCTCGGTCCCGTTCAGCTCGAGAAGCTCGATCATCCTTCCGACGATCCATGGTTGCGAGATCGTCTGTCCGGCTCCGATCGGCAGCGCTCCCTCGCCGTAAGCCTTCGCGCGAACGACCTGCGGAACGAACAGGTGGCGCGGGACCTGGCGCATCGCCTCGAGCACGCGCGGGTCCTTCACGCCGCGCGCGGCGACGTAGCGCTCCACCATGAGCGCACGCTGCTGCGCGTACTCGCGGTTCTCCGCGGCCGCCGCCGCGTCAGGCCTCGCGGGCTGCATCGCCGAGCCTCTCCTCGATCGATCGAAGCGACGCGATCGACGGATGGTGCGTCATGTCGAGATGCAGCGGCGTGATCGAGACGAGCCCCTTCATCACCGCCTCGATGTCGGTCCCCTCGCCTTCGTACCAGACCGGGGGCTCGCCGCCGATCCAGTAGTACTTCCTTCCGCGCGGGTCGAGCCGCTCGATGACGCCGACGACGTACTCGCGGCGTCCGAGCTTGGTCACCCGCACTCCGCCGAACGGGGGATCGGGAAAATTGACGTTGAGGATGATCCTCGGATCGCGGTGAAGCTCGAGCGCCTCGGCGACGAGCTTCGCGGCGAACGCCGCGCATGGCGCGAAATCGAAGTGCTCGCCGATGAACGCCGAGAAGGCGATCGAGGGCACGTTGAGCAGCGAGCCCTCGAACGCGGCCGAGATCGTTCCCGAGTAGGTCACGTCGTCGCCCATGTTCGGCCCGAAGTTGATGCCCGAGATGACGAGGTCGGGGCGCTTGTCGCGGAACAGGTGCAGCAGCGCGAGGTTCACGCAGTCGGTCGGCGTGCCGTCCACGATCCAGCGATCCTCGCTGATCTCCTGCAGCCGGAGCGGGCGATTCAACGTTAGCGCGTGGCTCGCGGCGCTCTGCTCGCGGTCGGGCGCGACGATGACCACGTCTCCGAGCGGACGAACCGCCTCGGCGAGCTTCGCGAGCCCCTCGCTGTAGATGCCGTCGTCGTTCGTTACGAGAATTCTAGGCATGCACTCCCCACGCCGCCCCGGTCGTTGCCGATGGCATTTTGAGCCGGCCCGAACTGCTCTGCGGGCGCGGATTCTGCTGCTGTTCCTGGTTCAGGCGCACGAGCCTCGTGTGGAGGCTCATCAGAAGGAAGAGAAGAAGCACGATCACCGCGATGCCGGCGATGCGGACGATCCAGATCGTGCGTTCGTTCAACCTTTGAACTTTAGCGCATGCTTCGCCGCCCATTCAATCGCGTAGCGCATCGGCCGCGCATCGGCGACACCGCGACCCGCGATGTCGAATGCCGTGCCGTGGTCGACCGAGCAGCGAAGGTAGGGCAGCCCGATCGTGACATTGACCGAGCTTTCGAAGTGCAGCGACTTGACCGGGATGAGTCCCTGGTCGTGGTACATCGCGACGACCACGTCGTAGCGCCCTCGGCTCGCCGAGACGAACACGGTGTCGGGCGCGAACGGCCCGATCGCGTCGACGCCGCGCTCGCGCGCGAGCTTCACGCCGCGCTCGATCTCGATCTCGTCGTCACCGAAGGCCCGATCCTCGCCCGCATGCGGGTTCACCCCCGCGATCGCGACCCGCGGCACCGAGCCGTTCAAACGCTGGTAGTGCTTCGACGCGAGCTCGGCGATGTCCGCGATTCCTTCCGCGCGGATCGCCCGGATCGCGTTGAGGAGGGAAAGGTGAACGCTGAGGAGGACGACGCAGAGCGTCGGCGAGTCGAACAGCATCGCGTAATCGCGACCATAAATGTGGAGCCCTGCCTTCGACGCCAGGAGCTCCGTATGCCCCGTGTGCTCGCTCCCCGCCAGCTTCACCGCGCGCTTGTGAATCGGCGCGGTGACGAGCGCCGAGCAGTGTCCGGAGACGACGGCGTCGACGGCCGCATCGATCGACGCGAGCGCCACGCGCCCGTAGTCGGCACGGACGACGCCCATCTCGAGAGGAATCGTCTGCTCCGGAAGCGCGATGAACGCTCTCCGGGCCTTCGCTGCCGCAGCCTCGGCGGCCGACCGGAAGACCGGCAGCTCGAACGGCGCGTAGGCGATCTCCGCCCCGTTCGCCGCATAGCCTCGATCGCCGAAGAGCCAGACGGGAGGTTGGGGGCCCAGATCTCGCAGAGCCTTGAAGACCACCTCCGACCCGATCCCGGCAGGGTCGCCGAGGGAAAGTGCCAACGGAGCGTGGAGTGGGTCGGGCATGGGGGGGAAGTTTTATCACAGGGGGCTTTCGCGGAGGCGAATTGAAAACTGAATCGTAGAACAGTACCGTAATTAGATACCATTAAAGTTTCGCGCTATTATATAACAACAAGCCGATACTGCTCGTCGGCGAGTAGACGTCCAACGACCCGTCCCGCTTCTCAGTTCTTCATTCCTCATTCGACATTCTCCATTTCGGTTTCTGCCGGACGGACGAAAACCGGAATGTCGAATGGAGAATGTCGAATGAGGAATGAAGAATGAAAACGTGAGACCCATCCCATCCGGCGCTTGCCGCCACCCCGCGCTTTTCCATAGAATTCGCCGGCGATTCCCCCCTGAGGAGGCCTCCCCTTGAATTCCATCGTCTGCATCGCTCAAGTACCCGACACCGAGACCCGGATCAAGATCGGCGCCGACGGCCGCTCGATCGACGAGGCCGGCGTGAAGTTCGTCGTCTCGGTCTACGACGAGTACGCTCTCGAAGAAGCCGTGAAGCTCCGTGAAGCGAAAGGCGCGGGCGACGTGACCGTCGTCTGCTTCGGCCCCGAACGCGCGCAGTCGGCGATCCGCGACTGCCTCGCGCGCGGCGCGACGAAGGCGATCCACGTCGTCGGCGACAGCCTGCGCGCCGACTCGCTCGGCATCGCGAAAGTCCTGGCCGCCGTGATCCGCACGCAGCCGCACGATCTGGTCTTCGTCGGCAAGCAGGGAGTCGGCACCGACAACTCGCTCGTTGGCCCGATGCTCGCCGAGTTGCTCGGCATTCCGCACGTCGCGGTCGTGACGAAGCTCGAAGCCGGCGACGGCAAGGTGACCGCGAGCCGCGAAACCGAGGCCGCGGAGGAAGTCATCGAGTGCTCGACGCCAGCACTCATCGCGGCGCAGAAAGGGCTCAACAATCCGCGCTTCGCGTCGATCAAGGGAATCATGGCCGCGAAGAAGATCGCGATCGAGACGAAGAGCCTTGCCGATCTCGGCCTCACCGATGGCGACGTCTTCGAAGCGCGCGTCCGCGTGGTCGCGATGGAGCTCCCGCCCGAGAAGCCGGCGGGCCGAAAGATCGACGGCAGCGATCCGGCAGCCGCCGCGAAGGAAATCGTTCGCTACATCCAGGAAGAGGTCAAGGCGTTCTGACGCCTAGCACCCGGACGCGTGAGGAACTGACATGGCCGACGTTCTCGTCGTTTGCGAAGTAACCAACGGAAAACTCAAGAAGTCGTCGCGCGAAGCGTTGACGATCGGGAAGAAGCTCGCGACCGCCGCCGGCGGCGCCCTGCACGCCCTCGCCTGCGGCGCTTCCGCCGCCGGAGTCGCCGCGGAGACCGGTAGCCACGGCGCCGTGAAACTCCACGTCGCCGCCGACGCGCAGCTCGACGCCTACACGACCGACGGCTGGACTTCGGCGGCGAAGCTCGCGGTCGAAGCGTCGGGTGCGGCGATCGTGCTGCTCCCGGCGACCTCGTCCGGACGCGACCTCGCCCCGCGCCTTGCCGCCCGCCTCGGCGC
>JBPPMG010000070.1:0-4441 GCA_051305935.1 Thermoanaerobaculia bacterium | reverse complement strand
GTTGGGGGTCAGCGGCGAGCGGCGGGCTGCGGGGCGGAACCACCGGTCGAGCCTGCCGCGCCATGGATTCGACATTCCGGAAGTATGGGGCAGCGGGGGATGGGATTCCATCGCCGGGAATGCGAATTTGTTTCCCATGACGGGAGTTGCTGACGGTGCGGCGAGAGGAATTTCAGGCCCCCGCGCCGCTTTACAAGAATGAACGACCCAGGAGAAGACAACCACATGGCCACAGACACGAAGTCGGCAGTGAAGCAGATCGGAGACAGTGATTTCGACGCGGCGGTTCTCAAGTCGCCGACCCCCGTATTGATCGATTTCTGGGCACCCTGGTGCGGCCCCTGCCGCATCGTCGGGCCCGTGGTGGACGAGCTCTCGAGCGAGTACGAGGGCAAGGTCTCGATGGTGAAGATCAACGTCGACGAGAACCCGATGGTGGCGCAGCAGCTCGGCGTCTCCTCGATCCCGACACTCATGATTTTCAAGGGTGGCCAGTTGGCCGACCGCGTCCTCGGCGCATTGCCGAAGGCCGAGCTGAAGAAGTTCATCGAGCGAAACCTGTAAGCGAAACCAGATGCCTCACTCCGGGCCGGCTGCGTGAGCGGCCGGCCCGAAGCGTTTTCACGAATCTCGAGCGAGAAGACAAACGTCCACTCGTTCTGGGTCCTCATCGATCCCGATGCAAGATCACTCCGCGCAGTCGAGGTTCCGGGGAGAGCGGACCGGGGGCCTGTTGAACGCTCGGCGCTTCGTCGCTTGGGTCTCCATGCCGGACATGCGAAACTGAGCGAGTCATGCTCACCGATCTGGACGCGATCCTCCGTTCCCACGACATCGAAGCCCTCGTCGTACCGATGCACGAGGCGATGCACCCCTCATTCCGCTGGCTCTCCCGCGGCGCGAAGCTCACCAAGGGCTTCGTGCTCAAGCAGCTCGATTCCGATCCGTTGCTCGTATTCTTTCCGATGGAACGGGACGAGGCCGCCTCATGCGGTCTCCCCACGGCCTCGGTGCTCGACTTTGGACACGAGCAGGCGATGCGCGAGGAGTCGCATGCTCCGCGCGCGCTGGCCCGCTTCTTCCGGAATCTCTTCGACGCGCAGTCGATACGCGGTGGCGTCGCGTTCGCGGGCAATCTGCCGTTCGAGCTCTATCTCGAGACCGCGGAGGAGCTGGAGACGGCGGGTGTGCGCATCGTCCGGCTGGGCGGGCTCAATCCCGTGCAGCTCGCGCGCAAGCGCAAGGACGCTCGCGAGGTGGAGATCATCCGCAGCGTGGGAGAGCGCACCGAAGTGGTCGTCGATCGCGTTCGCGCCGTGTTGCGCGCATCGCGCGCAGAGGGCGGCCGCGTGATCCACGACGGGAGCGTGCTGAAGCTCGGCGACCTCAAGCAACTCGTCTCGCAGGAGATCGCACGTCTCGGCATGGTCGAGGACCACGAGACGATTCTCTCCCAGGGGCGCGATGCCGCGATACCGCATTCGCGAGGTGATGCGGCCGCTGACGTCGCCCCGTCGTCGCCGATCGTGCTCGACATCTTTCCGATGGATGCGGCGACGGGCTACTTCTTCGACACGACGCGCACCTTCTGCATCGGCCCGATTCCCGAGGAGCTTTCGCGATGCCATGCGCTGGTGCTCGAGGCATTCACGCTGGCGGCGGATAACGTTCGCGCTGGCACGGCCGCATCCCACTATCAGCACATGGTCTGCGACTTCTTCGAGGCGGAGGGATTCGAGACGATTCGCTCGAACCCTGCGACGACGCACGGCTACGTCCACGGGCTGGGGCACGGCGTCGGCCTCGAAGTACACGAGCGGCCTTCCTTCGCCATCGTGCCGTCGAACACCGATCAGATCGAGGTTGGCGACATCATCACGATCGAGCCCGGGCTTTACTTCCCCGATCGGGCGATCGGCGTCCGAATCGAAGACACGTTTCACATCGACGAAAGCGGACGCGCCGTGACTCTCTGTCAGGGGAGCCGCGGACTCGAGCCGTAGGGGACGGGAGAAGGGAACACAGTCCACTCGGTCGACGATGGAGAAGAACCTGATGGCAAGAACCCGCTTCAGTGATGCCCGTCCTGCCGTCGAAAGCAGAGTGCGCGTCCGGTACAAGGAAACCGATCAGATGGGAATCGCGCACCACGCGAATCACCTCGTCTGGTTCGAAATCGGCCGCACCGACCTTTGCCGTGAAGCCGGGCTCGAATACCGGCAGATCGAGCAGCTGGGATGGGTGCTCGTTGTGACGGAGATCGGCTGCCGGTACCGCGGCCCGTTCCGCTATGACGACGAAGTGCTGATCCGGACGCAGGTCGAGCAGGGTAGCCCGCGCCTCATCCGCTTCTCCTACCAGTTGATCGAGACGCAGAGTGGGGACGTGCGAGCGGAGGGTTTCAGCGGGCACGTGTGGGTCGACAGGGAGTCCCGACGCCCGCGCGCGGCGACACCCGAAGTGTTCGGGAAGTTTTTGCGGTTTATAAGTTAGGCGAGAGGCGAGAGGCGAGAGGCGAGAGGCGAGAGGCGAGAGGCGGGCGGCCGGACAGCCCGCTCGGCTCAGTACTTCGACAGGGTTCCGCCTGCGTACTTCTCCGGGTTCCTCAAGAACGCCTGACGGTTCTCTTCGGAGCGGAAGTAGTAGACGCGGTCGTTGAACTCTGCGAGCGGAGTGTCGGGACGGATCGATACTTTTCCGCCGTCGACTGGATCCATTGAAATCGCAGGCGTGAAGGGGAGCCCGACGAGCGGAGCCGCCGATGCCGACAGCGCGGCGGGTGTGATGTCGGTCGAAAGCGGCAACGCGGGCACGTCTGCGGCCTGCTCGATCGTACGCACGCCGGGAGCGCTGCGCGGATCAGGGGTTGTCGAGCGCCCGCCGCAACCGGATAGCGCCAGCGCCGCGCAAAGCGCGAGAGCGACGCGATGCCGCCCGTGACTCATCGCAGGCGGTCGAGAAATGCCTGCACGGTGCGATTGAACTCTGCCGGGCGCTCCACGTTCGAGAGGTGCGCCGCGTCGGCGATCACCGCGAGAGTTCCGTCCGAGGCAAGTGACGCCATCCGTTCCGCGTCTGCGGGGGGAGTGATGGCATCGTGGTCGCCGGCGATGGCGAGGATCGGGATCGACGCCGCGCGAATCGTCTCGGCCGAGTCGGGGCGGGCAGCCATTGCGGCGAGCGCGGCGGTCACCCCGGGCACGGAGGACGATCGCATCGCGCGCATCACCGTGTCCGAACGCCAGTCCGCCAGGGCGATCGTCTCCGGGGTGAGCATCTTCGGGTACATCTGCGAGATGACGACGTCGACGCCGTCCTGCCGCACCGCCTCCGCCGTCTTCGCGCGCCCTTCACGCGCTTCGGCCGAGTCGGGTGCCTCCTTGGTGTCGATGAGAATCGCGGCGTTCGCCAGTTTCGGATGGCGGCGCATCATCGCGAAGACGATGTAGCCGCCCATCGACACGCCGGCAAGCGTGGCCGACGTGATCTGCAACTCGGCCAGGTTCCGGGCCACGGCGTCCGCGTAGGTATCCATCGTCATCGCGCCTTCGGGAGCCGCAGCGGAGCCGAATCCGGGAAGGTCGGGCACGACGTGCCGCACGCCGGAAATCGACAACTGCGGTTCGAAAATCGCGGAGGAAAGGGGAAAACCGTGGATCCAGACGATTGCGGGGCCGCTGCCTCTGTCGATTGCGATGGTCATGTCGTTCTCACAATTCATGGATGAGCCTCGCCGCGCACGACCGGAGTTTCTCGGCGGCGATGGCGACGTGGATGGAGGCGTTCCCGACGAGGACGAGGTGATAGCCGTCCTTGAGCGGAGCGCAGAGAATTTTGCAACCGGAACCGTCGATCGAGAATTGCGACGGTTCGCCGGCCGCGGTCTCTTCCGAGAGCCTGCGGAGATTGTCGAAAAAGAGTGCTCCGTAGGCGCCGACGACCTTCAGGTCGTAAGCCGAGATGCCGTTCGACGACGTGACGACCGCCTCGCCCTCGAAATCGACGAGGATCGCGCCGAGGGCCCCGCGCACGTCCCTAACGATCGAATCCAGCTCGCGTTGAAACGGCACGATCACTCCAGCATGACCAGGTATTTCTGCGCCTCCATCGCTTCGGCACTCGCGGGAGCAGCCTCGACGACGCGGCGGAGATAGGACAGCGCAGTGTCCCGGAACCCCTTGTGATGCGCGCAGATTCCGAAGCGGAGAAGAGCGGGGAGAGAGTCGGGACGGCGTGAGAGCACTTCGAGATACTCCCGCCCGGCGGCTTCGCAGTCGCCCTGTTTTTCCAGCAGCGTGCCGAGGTAGAGGTGCGCGGCGGTGAGCTCGGGATCGACTGCAATCGCACCTCGGAGGTGTTTTACCGCCTCGTCGCGGCGCCCGGCGGCATCGTCGCAGAGCGCGCGATGAAAGGCCGCGCTCGCGCGGAGCGGGTGGTCGGG
>JBPPMG010000061.1:0-4550 GCA_051305935.1 Thermoanaerobaculia bacterium | reverse complement strand
CGCGCCGCACGCGCAGAGGAGCGGATCGACTTCGTAGACACGGCGGATCAACGCGGCCCAGTTCTTCCGGAGCTGGCTGCGCTCGGCCGTGTCGGGCTCGGAGGCGACCGCGGGATGGACAGGAACCACGGAGCGCGTGCCGCCAGCCTTGCCGGGAGCTTCACACGCACCGTTTCCGACGGCATCATTCCCGGCCGCGGTCATGGACACCTCGGCCTCGGCCCTTACCCGCCGTCGTCTGGCCCTAACGACCGCGGCGTAGTAGCCGTAGTATCGGATCGAATGCTTGCGCGGCTCCGGCAACTGGGTGACTACCCGCGCCAGGAACTCCAGCTCGTCGATCCGCTCGACCTCGTCCCGGACATCGTCCCGCACATCATCCCGGCTCCCGTCCTCACTCCCACGCTCCTCGGCGTGCCCGCGACCTGTACGGTAGAGCACCTCGCCCGTCTCGCGGTCCCACTCCATCCGCTGGAGACTCACCGGGGGGCGGGCGAGGTAACGTGCGAGCCTCTCGAGGCCGTCGCTGTCGCCGGGCTGCACCACGACCTCGTTGTGAACCGAGAACCCACTCGTGTGACGCCAGCCGAGAATCATCTCCACCCGTTCCTCGTCGATCAACTCCGCGTCGAGGAGCAGTCGCAGCACCTTGTGACGGAACAGCCGCGCCGCCGCGCCCGCATCGACGTACGGGACCGGCACGCGACGTCCCCTCCTTCGTCCATCCGCCGCGCGAGGCGATCGCGTGGACGTGCGGGTGCGCGTTGACCGAGCTCCCGAAGGTCTGCGGCACCACGACCATGCCGGGCCGAACGCCGGGGTCGCCGGCTGTCTCGGCCATCAACGCGCGGACCGTCTCCCACGCGGCGCGCGAGAGATCGCCTAACAGCTCCCGGTTGCGCAGGAAGTACCCGCGGAGGATCTTCGGGATGGTGAACACCCACTGCGCATGTCCCACCGGTTCGACCACCTCCTCGCGCAGGAACGCCCCGAAGATCACGCCCCGCTTCGCTCCGCACGACGGGCAGAGTTGCCGCGTCCGGCACGAGAAGGTCAGCAGCCTCTCGCGATGGCACGTGTCACATCGCAGACGGGCGAAGCCCAGCTCCGGGATCCCGCAATCGAGGTAACGCGCGACAGCCTCGTCGGCGAGCCCTCGCCAGAATCCGAACCGCGCCTCGAAGCGCGCCTCCCACTCGCGGCGGAGCCGCTCGTAGTGCGTCTCGGCGAGGTTCCACAGAGGCGTCACGCGCGGGTTGCGCGGACGGTAGAACGGGGCGGGCTCCATTGTCGGCGGTGGGAGCGAGTGTCAGGCCAGGGCGGTGGTGCTGGGGTGATCCCAGGACAAAGCGCTCCACGCTCACGGGTTGCGCGGGCGGCAGCGGCGCCAGGGCTCGTTCGGGAGGCGTCAAAATCGTTTGACGGGTTGGCGAGATGCGGCAATTCGAGCACTGGGCGGTGGCCGCCGGCTCTCATCTCTCATCTCTCAATTCTCAATTCGCCTAATAGCCGCAAGCCTGTCCGTCTTTCCGCGACTCCGAGGCGCCGAAGTACACGCCACGCTTCGCGTCGTCGACATCCTCGATCACATTATTCTCGGGATCGCTCATCTTCGGCGCTCCTCCAGAGTCGAAGTCTCCTCTCCCCGTTCGCAACACGACTCACGACGATGCCGTCTCCGCGCTCGTCAACCTCGGCTACAAGCCGGCGATCGCCGAGAGTTCCGTGCGGTCCGCGCGGGAAGCACTGGGAGACGGCGCCGAGTTCTCACACCTCCTGAAATCGGCGCTCTCGAAGCTCGCGCGATGAGTGTGGCAACGGCACTCCTGCCTTCACGTCGCCGAAAGCGGCGTCGTAGCGGCGTATTCCGACGGCCGATCCGCAGTTGCGGCTTGTAGCACCGCCACTACGCGACGCTGCTCGCCGCGCAGCGTCGAAGAATGTCGTCGCGCGCTCGGCGGCGACGCTGAAGTTGTTCGCGTTCGCCTCGTGCAGCGTTTCGCCGAGGTGTCCCCGCGGCCGGGCCACCTGCAGGTCGAACTGTTTCTGTGCGAGCGTCGCCTCGCGTTCCCGCAGACGTTCGGTGAGGCGTTCCGTTTCGCCCGAGGCCGCGCGGGCGCGGGACCTTTCGGGAAGGTAGCCGGCGAGGAAGATCGCCACGAGGACAGAGATGGCGGCCCCAGCGATGAACAGGCGTTTGCGCGAAGGGTCCATGATCGTTCCTTTCATTCGTTCGTTTGTCGCAGCGCCTGAAGGACGGCGGCGTCGCGACCGTAAAGGTCGCGGCGGAACTGGACTGTGCCGCTCTCGTCCACCCAGACGGTCCAGTAGAGGATGTGGACCGGCACGGGCTTCTCCAGATTGACGGTGCGCGGTGTGCTCCGCCCGGTGGCCGCCTCGATCTCGTCCATCGTCCACCCCTGCCCGCGCAGCAGCGCCTCGGCCAGGGCGAGCGGTTTTTCGAGGCGGATGCAGCCGTGGCTGAACGAGCGCGCGCTCTGCGCGAAGAGCTCGCGGGCTGGGGTGTCGTGCAGGTAGACGTTGAACCGGTTCGGGAACATGAATTTCACCCGGCCGAGGGCGTTGTCCGGACCGGGGCGCTGGCGGAGGCGTCCGCTGCGGAGCACCTCGATGTCGTTCCGCCGCATGTAGCTCTCCCCTTGGGGACGGATCTCGTTGTGCGCGATCGACGCCGGGATGTTCCAGTACGGGCTGAAGACGATGTAGCGAATCTCGTCGCTGAAGATGGGGGAGCGGCGGTAGCGCGTTCCGACGATGGCGCGCATGCCGAGGGTCAGACGGTCGCCGTCATAGAGTCCGGCCTCGAAGCCCGCGATGTTGACCATCACGTAGCGATCGCCGAGGGTGGGCTCGAGCCAGCGCCAGCGCTCGAGATTCAGCTCGATCTGGTCGACGCGGCGCGCGGCGCCGACGTTCAGCGCGGCGCGCGTGGCCGGGCCGGCAATGCCGTCTGCATCGAGTCCGTGGCGCGCCTGAAAGCGGCGCAACGCCGCGTCGAGTGCCTCATCGAACGCGTCGCCGCCGGAGGACGGCAGGTCTCCCGTGGCGGCGAGCCGGTTGCGCAGGGCGGCGACGCGAGGACCGGTGTCGCCGAGGCGCAACGACGGGCCGTCGTCCACCCTCGGCCAGCCGCCGCTGCGGGCAATCGCCCGATAGCGCTCCAGCGCGGACTGGAGACGGTCATAGCCGGAATGCCGGGGCAGGAGATCCGCGACCGCGTCGGAGGGGTTCCCGTTCGCGGCGCGCTCCAGGCGCGCGCGCAGATCGGGGTCGGGGCGCTCGACATGCCATCCCGCGATCCGTTCCTCCCGCACCTTTCCGCGCCCGAGATGCAGCGCGTACGTGACGAAGGCGTCGCTGGCGAGCATCTCGAGTTCCGCCGAGGCGTCCGGGCGTCGCGGTCCCGTCGCACGTGCGGCGAGGACGTCGTAGTGATAGTCGGAGCGGCGCAGGCCGTGACGTTCCGCGTCGCGCAGGAGCGCGAACAGTTGCGTCATGCGGTCCGGACCGGCGAGCCACACGGGCGCGTAGTCACGGGCGCGGTAGACCTCCGCGATTTCGCCGGCCGCGTGGATGTGCTCTCCGGCGATCTTCAGCGACGGCCACGGCTCCGATTCAAGGAGGTCGCGAAGCGACTCCGCCACGGTGTCGGCACCGGCGTGCGCCGCAATGGCGAACGAAGCGGCAAGGACGACGAAAAGACGGCGCATCACGTGCGCTCCTCGAGCTCGATGCGGAATGACAGGAACCGCAGCAGGTCCTGGAGGGTGAGAATGCCAGCGAGGTGGTCGCCCTCCATGACCAGAAGGCGCGACTGCCGGCCGCGATGCATGCGAGCCAGCGCGTCGACCGCGTCCGTGTCGGCGGTCACGGTCATCTCCCGGCGTGCAGGGAGAGGCGATCGCGCCGACCGGCTGCTGTTCCCACTCGTCGCGGGGGATGGGAGAGCTCGTGGAACAGAATCGCGATCCGGATGGCGTGCCGGCGACGCGAAACAACGTCAGGCGGGAGCGAAACATGGTTTACCTTGCAGTCATGATCACCCTTTCGGTCTGCAATTGCTACGCCTCACGACGGAAAACGAATGGCATGCCATTTGTCCCTGGAGCCGGGAGGTCCGGCCGCGCCCACACGCTGCGTTCACGCCGGATGCGTGGACGGCAAACGGATGGTAAAGCATGGATCGCGTGCATCTTGCACCACGGCCTTCGGGGCGGAGGTGGCATGAATCAGGACGTGGTCGTCAGGGATAGGAAAAAGCATTTCGCGCTCGAGTCCACGGACTGCGATTTCTCGAATTTGTCGCCGCGATCTCCATCCGCGACGACGATTTTGAAACGATCCGCGAGGAAAGTACACGCGCTTTCGCGGGTTGCGGCCGTGGGAGCGAGGCGGGAGGGCCTGTAGCGTCAAGTGAGAATCTGACCGAAGGTCGATCGTAGCGCCATCGGGAAATCTGACCGAAGGCTTTTTACGGTTTGGCATTGTGTGCCTCTGGGAGGGGGCGTCCTCCCCCTCGAGGGGGAGGA
>JBPPMG010000012.1:0-2889 GCA_051305935.1 Thermoanaerobaculia bacterium | reverse complement strand
TCTGATCTTTCTTCTGGCTTCTCGCTTTCAACTTCTGGCTTCTAGCTTTGTTCGTTCTGGCTTCTGGCTTTGTTAAATCTCGTTATATCCTCCCCCCAAATGCGCACTCTCGTCACCGGCGCCGCCGGGTTCATCGGATATCACACGGCTACGAAGCTTCTCGCGCGGGGGGATGAGGTCGTCGCGCTCGACAACCTCAACGACTATTACGACCCGCGCCTCAAGCACGCGCGCCTCGCGCGGCTCGAGCGGGATGCGCGGTTCACTTTTCATCGCCTCGACCTCGCCGACCGCGAGGGGATGGCGCGGCTGTTTCGCGAAGAGCGGATCCAGCGGGTAATCCACCTCGCTGCGCAGGCGGGCGTTCGCTACTCGATCGAGAACCCTCACGTCTACATCGACAGCAACGTCACCGGATTTCTCAACGTGCTGGAGGGAGCGCGGCACAACGCTGTCGAGCACGTGGTCTACGCCTCGACCAGCTCCGTCTACGGCGCCAACACCAGGCAGCCCTTCTCCGAGCATCAGAGTGTCGATCACCCGATGGCGCTCTACGCGTCGACGAAGAAGGCGAACGAATCGATGGCGCACTCCTACGCGCATCTGTTCGGCCTGCCGTGCACGGGGCTGCGCTTCTTCACCGTCTACGGCCCGTGGGGTCGTCCCGACATGGCGCTCTTCAAGTTCACGCGCGGCATCCTGGCGGGGGAGAGGATTCCGGTCTACAACCACGGCGACATGGTCCGCGACTTCACGTACGTGGACGACATCGCCGAAGGGGTGATCCGCGCGAGCGACCAGCCCGCGGAGCCGAATCCCGACTGGAACGGCGACGATCCCGACCCGGCGACCAGCTACGCCCCCTGGCGCATCTTCAACATCGGCAACAACCGCCCCGTCCAGCTCCTCCGCTACATCGAAGTCCTCGAAGAGTGTCTCGGACGCAAAGCCGAGATGGACTTCCTCCCCATGCAACCCGGCGACGTCCCCTCCACCATGGCCGACACCACCGAGCTGAGCGCCGCCGTAGGCTTCAAACCCGACACGCCGGTGGAGGTGGGAGTGCGGAAGTTCGTGGAGTGGTATCGGGAGTACTACGGGGAGTAAGTCAGAAGGCAGAAGGCAGAGTAAGACAAGGCAGAAGGCAGAAGGCAGAAGTAAAGGCAGGAGCAAAATCAGAATCAGCGCGCGGCGGGCGCCCCGTCATCCTGAAGGAGCGCCGCGGGGATATGGCCGCCACGATTTTGGTGGGCGCGCCCGAAGGATCTCAGAATGCGAGGATCGTGTTGGCCGGTGCGGGGGGAACGGGCAGGTGGCAGGATGCTGCCATTTTGAGTTCCTTCGGTCGCGCCCGCGGTTCTCGTGAATCGACCGTTCAGCGCGGCGCTCCCTCAGGATGACGGAGGGCTCTTGCTGTTGCTCTTACTTCTGCCTTCTGCCTTCTGCCTTCTGCCTTTTCTTCACGACGCGGTTCTGCGCACCAGGTCCACCCGGCTCTTCGCGCCTACCTTCCGGAAGATCGCGTGCAGGTGCACCTTCACGGTCCCGAAGGCGATACCCATGCGGGCGGCGATCTCTTTGTTGGAGAGTCCGCGCGAGGCCAGCGCCAGCGCTTCCCGTTCGCGTGGGCTGAGGAGGTCGCCGAACGGCGCGGGCGCCGGCTGGCTTTTTTCGCCGTCGACGATTCCCAGCACCTCGCGGATCAGCTCGTCGCTGCTCAGCTCCTTCGACAGCATGGGGTAGTGCGCGAGTGCCGGGTTCCAGCTCGGATCGCCGAACAGGATCGGCGTCGTCGAGCCCGCCTCGGCCCTTCGCAGGATCTCACCCGTTTTCGCTCCTCCGACCATCGGATCGAGCAGGAGGATGCCGGGATGCTCCCGCTCCATCGCATCGAGCACCTCGTGACCGTTGCTGCAGAGGGCAACGACCTCGAACCCCCTGGCGCGATCGAGTGCCTGGCCGAGGGCCTCGAGGACGAGGGGGTGCTTGTCGGCGACACAGATCCGGACCGGAGTGAAATCCAATTCAGCGCTCATACCGAACGCTCCTTCGCAAGCCAGCCGCCGGGATTAGCGGCCAGATTCGGCGCAACGTGTCGCCAGACGCGCAGTAGATACGCAAAAAGTTACGCATGACGCAAAAGACACTGCTCACTTGCTTGTCAGCCGGTCAGCCGTCACCATTGGGGTCTCACGTCCCCTGCTAAAATGCGCGAACTCCGGAAACCTGCGAGCTATGGTGAAGCCAGGGACACCCACGGAAACGGTCAATCCCTTCGGGCCTGACGGGCCGTCCGGCCCGATCTCCTGGATAGCGACCGGCACCCGCGTGGCCGATCGCTTCGAGATCGTCCGCCCACTCGGCTTTGGCGGCTCCTCGCTCGTCTATGAGGCGATCGACCTCGAGCTCGAGCGCCCCGTCGCCCTCAAACTCCTCCGCTCGGACCGCACCAACGAGACGTCTCTCAAGCGCTTCCGCCGCGAAGTCGCCGTCGCGCGCGAGTGCGCCGACCCGCGCGTGGTCCGCGTTCACGACCTCGGCGAGAGCGAGTACGGCAACTACATCTCGATGGAGCTCATCCGCGGCGAGTCGCTTCGCCAGCGCATCGAGCGCGACCGCCTCTCGGTCGACGAGGCCGTCCGAATTGCGCGGGAGATTCTCGGGGCCCTCGCGACGCTGCACGACGCGGGCATCGTTCACCGCGACCTCAAGCCGAGCAACGTCCTGCTCGACGAGGAGGGGAGGGTGCGCCTCGCTGACTTCGGCCTTGCTCGCCACTGGGACGACGACGAGGCCCGCGCCACGCAGACCGACACGGTCGTCGGAACGCTCGAGTACCTCGCCCCCGAACAGATTCTCGGACGCCCTCCCGCGACGCGCAGCGATCTC
>JBPPMG010000006.1:0-2060 GCA_051305935.1 Thermoanaerobaculia bacterium | reverse complement strand
GGTGAAGACACCCCCGCGGGTGTCAGGCGGGGTGCCGTCACCCCTGTCTCGAACCGGGATCTCACCTCCCTCTCCACCCGTGATCGCGCGGCCCTTCGGCAGCTCGTGGCGCTGCGCATTCTTTCGTACGCACAGCTTCGCCGCATCGCGTTCGCCGGTGTGCACCCGACGGTCGCCCGTCGTCGGATCCGCCAGTTGGAACGCGCAGGGTGGCTCAAGGCGATCGAGTTGCCGCCGCACCAGGGCGGGCATGAGCGGTACGCGCATCCGTCGAAGCGCACGATCACGGCCCTGCTCGGGGAGCTCGGCGCCGAATCCGAACCCGCCGTGTACGCGCCGCTCGTCCGGATGATGCTGCCGCGATCCGGACGCACGCCGCTCGACCTCGGCGCAGACACGCCACCGAAGTGGCTCGCGCATCAACGGGAGATCAATCACCTACTCGCGACGATGCTCACGAGCGGCCGGCGCATCCTCTGGGCGTCGAGTTGGGACTGCCCGTTCCCGAGCCGGCAGGCGATGTTCACCTTACCGCAGCCCGACTACGTGCTCGTGGAGGAGACGGGCGGCGCGCCGCAGCTCATCTTCGGCGAGCACGATCGCGGGAGCGATCGGAAGTTCGCGGAGCGCAAAGTCGCGCTCTATCGCGCGCTCGCGCAGTTCCCCGAAGCGTGCGAGCAGCTCTTCGGGTTCCGATCGTTCTCCGTGCAGGTGACGGTCATCGATGCGGTTCGGCAGCGCCCGATCGCACGGATGCGCGAGCTCATGCGCCTCACCCGGGAAGGCGGCGCCACGAACCTCTTTCGCTTCACGCTCGGAGGATGGCTCTTTGCGTACGGACCAGACGCGCGCTGGTTCGAGGACGGGCACGTCTTCGCGCTCGAGTCGGTCCGGATGCAGGACCACGAGACGAACGCCGAGTAGTCGTGACGGCTCGCCACGGGAACGGACGATTCCTTCGGCTCTTCTCCGGGACGCACCCACTCGACGGCCACGCGGTCGCACGCGTCCGATGCAGAAAGCCGATATGTCTTGATGAGTCCTTGGAGCTCTCCGGCCGCTGGAAGGTCAACGGAGTCGAACGAGGCATCTGGGCCTACCCGCACAAAGTGTCCCTTCGGCACGATGCTCAATGGGCGCGCACAATCGACGGGCTGCAGTTCTTGGGGTGCGAGAGCGCGCCCCACGCGCGAGCATGGCAGTCGACTGCTGGCAGTGCTGCACCCTTCGGCGGATCACATGACCCGACGTGCCTGGTTGGTAGCACCCATCGTCGTCCTCATTGCGGGAGGAAGGAGTGCAGGCTGTCATGACGGATGAAGGCGCGCCGTGCACATCGTGGATGCTTCCTTCGATGCCCTTCGGACCCACCCGCCGGCGACTTCCCTATGGTCGCGGCTCGGCAAGCTTTAGCGCCAACAACCGCTAGAGGACGCAGTTGTTGGTCGTAAAGCGCGTTGCGGCTCGGGAGGCTTCATCCCCCCGAAGCCGTTCCCTCCCGCTCAACGTCTTCCCTTCTTTCCTGGAGTCGCACGGCAGGAGCGTTGCGACTCCTCAAGGGGGTCGCGGAGCGTGAAGGTATGAAGCAAAGCATTTGGTGTCAGCAGCATGAGCGATGGCACGACGTTACCGACAGCGAGCGGGCAGTGGTGCGCGAGCGCGCCACGCACCTGCATATCCTTGAGTGCTTCGTCACGCACGAGCACGGGGAGATCCTGGAGTGCGTGGTCTGCGGCGAGCAGTGGGGTGCGGCATGACGCACGTGATCATCGCGACAACCGACCGCGAGGATGGCATCGAGTGGCCGACGTGGACGTGCGCCTGCGGTTGCGGGCAGTGGGGCGCGAGGTGTTTCGCATGAGCACCCGCTGCCAGATCGAGTTTCGTCGCGCAAGGCAGCGCCGCACGGTGTACCGCCATTGGGATGGCTACCCGAGCGCGGTCATCCCTGACCTCTTGGCGTTCCTCGCGTGGAGCACCCGCTCGGGCGATGTCGAGTACGAGACCGCGAACTTCCTGTACTGGAGTAAGCGCGGGATGGATGAGGGGTCGGTGCAGCT
>JBPPMG010000482.1:0-13361 GCA_051305935.1 Thermoanaerobaculia bacterium | reverse complement strand
TCGCGATCCTGGTGATCGCCCTGGTGCACATGGCGGGTTTCCGCGCGTTCGGAGGCGAGGGGAGGTTCGCGCAGTACTTCTCCGTCGCGACGCTCGCCTGGATGCCGCTGCTCGTGCAGTCGCTCGTCGGCCAGGCCGTGATCATGACGCGCAAGTCGATCTCGGTCGAGGAGATCCAGACCGCCGTGGTCTCGAACCTCGGCTTCCTCACGAGCCCGATCGACAACCCCGCGCGCTTCGCGCTGCTGTCGTCGATCGACGTCTTCTCGATCTGGGTGGTCGTGCTGCTCGTCATCGGCTGTGGCATCGTCTCGAAGCTGCCGCGCGCGCAGTCGATCGGTATCGTCGTCGCCTTCTGGCTGATCTACGTGCTCGGCAAGACGGGACTCGCCGCGGTCGGGCAGATGATGCAGGCCGGAGCCGGAGGCGGCGCATGACGAAGCGCTGGCCCGCGGTGGCCGGCGGCGTCGTACTCCTCGCCGTCGTCATCGGCGCGAGCGTCTGGGGCGGCAGCGGCAAGAAAGCGACCTCGGTGTATCTCGAGAAGGCCGTCGCTCGGGATATCGAAGAGGTCGTCTCCGCTCCCGGGCAGATCGACCCTCGCGTGAAGGTGAACCTCAGCTCGAACGTCATCGGAAAAATCGAGAAGCTCCACTTCAAAGAGGGCGACTCGGTCGAGAAAGGACAGCTTCTGGTCGATCTCGAGCGCGCGAGCTACGAGGCGCAGCGCAACAGGATGCAGGCGGAGCTGGCGAACCGCGAGATCGAAGTCCGCCGGGCCCGCGTGAACCTCGAGAACGCCGAGATCCAGTTCGGGCGCGCCCAGCGTCTGCGCGAGCAGGGGATCCAGGCCGAGGAGCTCTTCGACCGCTCGAGGGTCGAGCTCGCGAACGCGAAGGCCAACCTCGAGGCTGCCGGCGAGTTCGTCCGCCAGGCGGAGGCGGGATTGAGGCAGGCGACGGAAGACCTCGGCTACACCAGGATCGTCTCACCGATGGACGGCAAGGTCGTCCAGCTCAATGCGCAGGAAGGCGAGGTGGTCATCACTGGCACGATGAACAACCTCGGTTCGGTCATCGCCGTCATCGCGGATCTCTCGGAGATTCTCGTCGAGGCCGACGTGACCGAGATCGAGGTCGTGAAGCTGCGGCCGGGGCAGGCCGCGAAGGTGAAGGTCGATGCGATCGCGGACCACGAGTACAAAGGCGAGGTCGTCGAGATCGGCAGCTCCGCGACGCTTCGCGCCGGCTCGACGAGCGGCGTCCGCTACTTCAAGGTCAAGGTGCAGATCATGGATCCGGACGAGCGGCTCCGCCCGGGGATGACTTCGCAGGTGGAGATCATCGTCAGCTCGCAGAAGGGTGTCGTCGCCGTTCCGGTCCAGAGCGTCGTCGAGATCTATCCCTCGGAGTTGAAAAAGAAGGACCGCGGCGCGAAGAGCGAGCAGCGGAAGGCGGGCGAAGAGAAGAAGAAGTACGTCTTCGCGATGAAGGACGGCAAAGCTGTCGCGTCGGAAGTGACCACCGGGATCAGCGACGCGACACACGTGGAGATCGCCGCGGGAACAACGGCCGGTGAGGAAATCGTCACAGGCCCGTTCCGAACGCTGAAGAAGCTGCGCGATGGCGAGACAATCGAACGAGACGAAGGCAAGAGCTCCGGGAAGTCGAAGTCGGACAAGAAGGCCGACTCGGAGAAGGACGACGAGAAGGACGAGGACTGAACGCCATGACGATCGCAACGGAAGCAGGAAACAGCGCGCCCGAAACCGCGGCGGGGAGCGACCATCTGATCGAGATGGTCGATCTGCGACGCACCTACGAGATCGGCGTCGAGAAGATCCATGCTCTCGACGGAATCGACCTCGTGCTCGAGCGCGGCGAGTACGTCGCGATTATGGGCCCGTCGGGCTCGGGAAAGTCGACGCTGATGAACATCATCGGCTGTCTCGACACGCCGACGAGCGGCCGGTACCTGCTCGATGGCATCCCGGTCGAGTCGATGAGCGAGGACGAGCTCGCCGCGGTTCGGAACAAGAAGGTCGGGTTCGTTTTCCAGACGTTCAACCTGCTCGCGCGCACGACGGCGCTGCACAACGTGGAGCTTCCGCTGATCTACGGCAAGATCCCGCGGGTCGAGCGAAAGCGGCTCGCCGAAGAGGCGCTGGTGAACGTCGGCCTCGGCGACCGGATGAACCACCAGCCGAACGAGCTCTCAGGCGGTCAGCGCCAGCGCGTCGCGATCGCGCGGGCGCTCGTGAACAAGCCCTCGCTCCTGCTCGCCGACGAACCGACGGGAAACCTCGATTCGAAAACGGGCCGCGAGATCCTCGACCTCTTCCACGAGCTCCACTCGCGCGGCAACTCCATCATCATGGTCACGCACGAGGAAGACGTCGCGCGCGAAGCGAAGCGGGTGGTTCATATCAGGGACGGGAAAGTGAGCAAATAGTTGTTAGTTGTTGGTTGTTAGTTCTTAGACATGCTGCGTAGCTGGCCGCGGATGGGCCTAAGCCTTGAGTTGTTGGCCGTCCGTTGGTCGCTGGCTGTGTTGGAGTTGAATGGATCGATTCGAAAAGCTGATCGTCTGGCAGCGAGGCATGGATCTCGTCGTCGAGGTGTACCGGGCTACGAAGGCCTATGCGGCGGACGAACGGTTCGGGCTCACGTCGCAGACGAGACGGGCCGCTACGTCGATTCCGTTGAACATCGCGGAGGGTTGCGCCGCTCGCTCGCGAAAGGAGTTCGCGCAGTTCCTGTCGGTCGCACTTCGCTCGCAATATGAGCTTGCTACAGCAATTCGGATTGGCCTGCGACTCGGATATCTGGACCAGCCCCTTTTTGATGATCTCGACCACCGGACGTCCGAGGTGGGGCGGCTGCTCCAGTGCCTCAGCGATTCGATCAGTCGCGATCCCGGAAAGCTCTCGGACTCCCCCCTCGATCCCGAGATCGAGGCTGATCTTTCTTTTCTCGCCAGCTTCCTGACGGAGCCGTGATACCAAGTACCGACGCTGCTCGTGCCGTGAGTGATGTCTGTCTAACAACTAACAACTAACAACTAACAACCAACAACCAACAACTAAAAACTTGTTCTCCGAAAACCTCCGCATCGCCCTGAAATCCATCGCCGCGAACAAGCTTCGCTCGGTGTTGACGACGCTTGGGATCATGATCGGGGTGGCTTCGGTCATCGCTGTGGTGTCGCTCGTGCAAGGGCTGAAGCAGCGGTTCGCGAACGATCTGGAAGGCGTTGGCGCGACGTACATCCTGGTGTTTCCGGACGCCGGCCAGGAACGGAACACGATGAACCCGAAGATCCCGGCGCTCACCTACGAGGACGGGCTCGCGGTCCTTCGCGGCGCGCCGGAGGTCCGGAGCTTCACGCCGATCTTCTACCGTCCGGGCGCCGAGGCGAAGCGGAGGGATCTGCGCCACTCGACGACGCTGTTAGGCGTCGGCGAGTCGTACCAGGAGGTCGTGAACCACTGGGTCGACCGAGGACGCTTCTTCACGGCGCTGGACATGGAGGCGCGCAAGCAGGTCTGCGTGGTCGGCATCGAGCTCGTCGATAAGCTCGGCCTCGACGCCGACCCGCTCGGCACCGTGATCCAGGTTGCCGGCTCGAGCTTTACGATCGTCGGCGTGATGGAGCCGCGCGGCAGGATGTTCGCCGACGATTACGACGATCTCATCCTGATCCCGTTCCCGACCTCGGGGCTCCTCTACGGTCCCGACGCGATCCGCTCGCTCCGGCTCGACTTTCAGGCCGAGGATGCCACGCGAATGGATCTCGCGCAGGAGCAGATCAGCGACGTGCTGCGCGCGCGGCACGGGCTGAAGGAAAAGGACGAGGACGACTTTCGGGTCATTCTGCAGGAAGAGATCCTGAAGACCGTGTCGGGCGCGCTGACGTCGACCTCGCTCATCATGGGCGCGGTCGTCGGCATCGCGCTCCTCGTCGGCGGGATCGGCATCATGAACATCATGCTCGTCTCGGTTACCGAGCGGACGCGGGAGATCGGCATCCGCAAGTCGATGGGAGCGCGCCGTCGCGACATCCTCATGCAGTTCCTCATCGAGGCGGTCGTTCTCAGCGGCATGGGCGGGCTGATCGGTGTCGCGGGCGGCATGCTGCTCGGCTTCGGCGCGCGTCAGTTCATCCGGCGCTTCATCGAGTTCCCGACGACGTACACGCCGCTCTGGGCCGTCGCCCTCGCGTTCGGGTTCTGCGCGCTGCTCGGGATCATCTTCGGGATCTATCCCGCCGCGAAGGCCTCCAAGCTCGACCCGATCGAAGCCCTGCGCTACGAGTGAGCCGCGTCCGCGGACGGCGTCTCGCGTGACGCGGGCTCGTCGAGCATCCCCACGATCATCGATGCTGCGAGAAATCCGGCTCCGGCGAGGACTGCTGTCACGGCGAGCGGCGGCGACACGATGGGGAGCGCGCTCGCGGGCGAGCGTGGAGGCGTCAGCACGATCCAGTCGATGACGAAGATCGCCGCCTGAGCCGCGACGACAGCCAGGGTCGCCGCTCGCGGCAGGATGCTGAGCTCCTGCGAAGCGAGAACGAAAAGGAGCGCGATCGCCGTGAACGAGGCGACGTGCGCGGTCGCAACTCCTGGGCTGAACAGCACGACGATGCCGAACGCGAGGCCTGCGCCGGCCGTCCAGTAGAGGCGCCTAACCTCGGCAGGCGCGCGCTCCCGTTTCGTAACGCGCCGGAGCAGCATCAGCCAACCGAGATTCAGCGCACCGAGCGTCCCGAATACGCGATTCCACTCGACCTCTCGTCGACTCTCGGCGCTGCTGAACCTGGCGGTGTCAAGGAAGGGAACCAGCAGCCGCACGTTTTCCCAGCGGGCGCGCAGCGCGTTCTCGATGCCGACGCGGCGATAGTTCCCCACGAGAGCCTCGGTGAAGGACAGCGCAGTCTCCTCTTCGGCGCCCGCGACATGCAGCATGACGAGCCGGTTACCCGGGGGCGCGTAGAGACGCTGGTAGAGCATCCATGGGACGAAGAGCGTCACGGCGATCGCGACGGCCGCGGCGATGTCGCGAACGCCGGGCCTCCGTCGGCCTGATGCAAAGACGAGCGCTGCCGGAGCGATTGCGAAGACCGCGCCGGAATGCGCGAGGATCGCGAGGCAGGCGCTGGTGGCGGCGAGCACCGTCTGGCGTCGGCTCCACCCGTCGCGGGACGACGCGACGAGCAACGCGATCGCGATGAGCCCCAGCGCGGCCGCCAGCATCTTCGGCCAGACGAATGCGGTGTTCAGCAGGAAGAAGCCCGACAGGCCTGCGCCAGCCAGCGCGATCGCGAGCGCCGCGCGCCGAAGGCGAGCCGCGGCACAGACGATCCAGATCCCCGCAATCCACGACGATTGAAAGACCATACCCGCGACCTGCGCGAAGAGCGAAGGAGCGGTTCCCGTCGCGTCCGCGACAGGACGCTGAAGCAACAGGAGCCCCGTCTGCAGCGGTGGACGATCGCTGCTGAGCCACCCTCCGATCAGCTCTCTCGCGTCCGCGCCATTCCAGAGTCTCTCCGCAAAGTACTGAGGCAGCGCGTTGTCTCCCGGCAAGGCCCGGACGTACCGGTTCCGCGGAATCTCGTCGGCCTCCGTCCACGATGGCGTGCGGACGAAGGTCAGGCAGGCGGCGAACATCGAATAGAGCAGCATCAGGGCGAGAGGAGAAAGAAGCTCCCTCGCTCCGAGAAGTTGCCGTCCATCGATCCGGCGTAAGCGACTCGCGACGACGAGAGCCGACAGGACGAGCACGACGGCGGATGTCACGATGCCCAGCAGGGGAGAGAAGAAATAGAGGTAGAACGCCGCGTAGCCCGCAAGGCAACTGCCCGTGATCACGAGCCCGATGCGGGCCCACGGTTCGAATCGTCGTCCCGCGAGCCCCAGGATTGCCAGGCCCGGAAGCAGGAAAAGGGCGAAACACTCCAGCACGAGCAATGGAAGCGCGAGGTGCGACAGGCTCGAGTGCGCCAGCCTCACGGGCGAAGTCACGCCAATCCACGACGCTGAGCCTTCCGCCGAAGCGATCACGCGGGCGCGGCGCCCGATCCACTCGTCGGGAATCGCAAACCGCACGGGGTGCCAGGCGTAACCCGCCTCGGGCGGCGCGAGCGTCAAGCGCGCACCGTCGACGCGATCCTCGAGCGCGAGCACGATGCCGTCGCGTCCCGGGTACCCTGCGATGACCAGGGTCAGCACATCGGGAACCTCGAACTCGCTCGATTCGAACCGGCGGTCGGGGTCGGCGCGCGAGCTCCAGACCTCGCCTACCTTCGCGGCTCCAATCCCCGCCGCGTCGAATGGAGGGTCGGCCGCCACCGGCGCGCTCGCGAGTCCCGGCGCGGCCAGTGCGACGACGACCAGCGCGCACGCGAGCCCCGTCGCGGCGCCCTTCCGCGGGGGGCGCGCGCCGGGCGCCGGCGAGCGAGCGAATCGAAGGAAGCTCAACGGAAGCGATGATACTCGACGGCCCTTCATGGCCGATCCCTCTGCTGGCCCGATTCCGATATCCTCTCCCGGGCGGGAGAAACGCTCGCAGGAGAACTCATGACGACGCACGCACTCGCAGGGAAGCTCGCCCCCGTTTCACAACTTGCCGACATTCCGCGCCTGGTCACGGCGTACTACGCGGAACACCCCGACCCCGAGCAGCGCGACGAGCGTGTCGCGTTCGGCACGTCCGGGCATCGCGGCTCGTCGCTGAAGTGCTCGTTCAACGAGATGCACATCCTGGCGACGACCGAGGCGATCTGCCGGTATCGAAAGGCGCAGGGAATCGATGGGCCGCTCTTTCTCGGCATCGACACGCACGCTCTCAGCGAGCCCGCGTTCGCCTCGGCGATGGAAGTGCTCGCGGCGCATCAGGTCGACGTGATGATCGACGCGCAGCGCGGCTACACGCCGACGCCGGTGATCTCGCACGCGATCCTCGCCTACAACCGTCCGCGCAAGGACGGGCTCGCCGACGGCATCGTCGTCACGCCGTCGCACAACCCGCCGGAGGATGGCGGGTTCAAGTACAACCCTCCGCACGGCGGCCCCTCGGAGACCGCGGCGACGAAATGGATCGAGAACGAGGCGAATCGCCTGATGATCCATCTCGACGAGATCCGGCGGATTCCGTTCTCGCGCGCGATGACGGCGCCGACGACGCACCGGCACGATTACGTGTCTGCGTATGTCGCTGATCTCGGCAACGTGGTCGATCTCGACGCAGTGAAATCGTCGGGCCTCCGTGTCGGTGTCGACCCGATGGGCGGTGCTGGCGTCGGCTATTGGGATGCCATCCGGGAGCGCTACGGGATCGACGTCGAGATCGTGAATGAGGTAGTCGACCCGACCTTCCGCTTCATGACGCTCGACTGGGACGGGCGGATCCGAATGGACTGCTCGAGCCCGTACGCCATGGCTTCGCTGATCGCATTGCGCGAGAAGTTCGACGTCGCCTTCGGCAACGACACCGACAACGATCGCCACGGCATCGTGACGAAGAGCGTCGGGCTGATGAATCCGAATCACTACCTCGCGGTCGCGATCTCGTACCTCTTCGCGAACCGGCCGGGATGGAGCGCTGACGCGGCGGTCGGAAAGACGGTCGTCAGCAGCAGCCTGATCGATCGCGTGACCGCGAGCCTCGGAAGGAGGCTCTTCGAAGTGCCGGTCGGCTTCAAGTGGTTCGTCGACGGGCTCCTCGCGGGGACGTTAGGCTTCGGCGGCGAGGAGAGCGCGGGTGCGTCGTTTCTTCGGCTCGACGGCACGGTTTGGACGACCGACAAGGACGGCATCATCATGGGGCTCCTCGCCGCGGAGATGATGGCAAAGACGGGATGCGATCCGGGCGAGCTCTACAAGCAGCTCGCCGAGAAGCACGGAGCGCCGTTCTACGCGCGGAAGGACGCGCCGGCGACACCGGAGCAGAAGGCGAAGCTCGGCAAGCTAGCGCCCGAGCAGGTGACCGCGAAGGAACTCGCCGGCGAGCCGATCGAGGCAATTCTCACGAATGCGCCGGGCGACGGCAATGCGATCGGAGGGCTCAAGGTCACGACGAAGAACGGCTGGTTCGCCGCGCGACCCTCGGGAACCGAGAACATTTACAAGATCTACGCCGAGAGTTTCGTGAGCGAGGAGCATCTCGCGAGAATCCAGTCCGAGGCGCAGGCGCTCGTGACGAGCGTGCTCTAGAACGCGAAACGCGGAACGCGGAACGCGGAATGCGGAACGCGGAGTCGCCAGAGATCGATGCGGGGGGAGCCGAGCAGTCATTCCGAGCGCAGCGAGGAATCTGCTGAACGACTTCTGATCGCTTCCTCAGCCGCGATCCGTCGTCGTGGCGAGAGTTGAAGCTGAGGAATGGGTCAGTGGAAGCATCTAGCAGATTCCTCGCTGCGCCCGGCATGACGGCTGGCCAGCTTCCGATTTCGGCGGCGCGAATTCTCTTTACGTGAGTTGCTCATGATGCGCACAGCCAAATCCGTGGCGATGTGAGACAATCCGCCCGCTGCGGTGGGAGGGTTTTCCAGCGAACCCGGTGCTGGTCTTTTCAGGACGGCCGGGTGGGCGCCGATGCAGTCGCAGCGATTTCGCACGACGACGTCACCCATTTCCAATGAATCCCTTCTGCTCCGCCATCACGCGCGCCGTAGACGACGCGCGACTCAACCTTGTGAGGTGATCTTTCGATGAAACTCCGCCGTCACGCCGTTCTTTTCGTCGCTTTGCTGGTGATCTCGCTGTTCGCCGCCTCGGGGGCGTACGCCCAGCCGACCGAGCTGTTCATCTCGGAGTACATCGAGGGCTCCTCGAACAACAAGGCGATCGAGATCTACAACGGCACGTCGGCGGCAATCGACCTCGCCGCGGGAACCTACGACATCCAGTTTTTCTTCAATGGGAACGTCGCCGCTGGTCTGACGATCGCGCTGACCGGAACGGTTGCGGGGGGCGACGTCTACGTCGTCGCACAGGCTTCCGCGAACGCTACGATCCTCGCGCAGGCTGATCAGACGAACGGCTCGGGCTGGTTCAACGGGGACGATGCAGTCGTGCTGCGCAAAGCGGGCGTGATCATCGACGCCATCGGACAGATCGGAACGGATCCCGGTACGGAATGGGGCGCCGGCCTCACGTCGACCGCCGACAACACGCTTCGCCGCAAGGCTTCGGTCTGCCAGGGAGACAACGACGGCTCGAACGCCTTCGATCCCTCAGTGCAGTTCGACGGCTTTGCGACTGATACGTTCGACGGCCTCGGCTTCCACGGATCGTTGTGCGAGCTCTTCATCTCCGAGTACATCGAAGGATCGTCGAACAACAAGGCGATCGAGATCTACAACGGCACGGGGTCGGCAGTCGACCTCGCCGCGGGTAACTACCTGCTTCAGATGTACTTCAACGGCAGCGTCGCTGTCGGAACAACGATCACCCTCACGGGTACGGTTGCGGCCGGCGACGTGTGGGTCGTGGCGAATTCCGCTGCGAACGCCACGATTCTCGCGCAGGCCGATCAGACGAGCGGCTCGGCGTTCTACAACGGCGACGACGCCGTCGTTCTCCGCAAGGGCGGCGCCGCGGGAGCGATCGTCGACTCCTTGGGCCAGGTGGGCTTCGATCCCGGTACCCAATGGGGCACCGGCCTGGTGTCGACCGCGGACAACACCCTTCGCCGCAAGACGGTGGTCTGCAAGGGAGACACGGACGCTTCGAACGTGTTCGACCCGTCGCTCGAGTGGGACGGCTTCGCAAATGACACGTTCGACGGGCTGGGAACCCACGCGGCCGTGTGCGGGGTGATTACGGCTCCGACCTTGTCGATCGACGACGTGACCCTCGCCGAGGGCGACGCCGGGACGACGACCTTCACATTCACCGTGACCGTGTCGGAGCCCGCGCCCGCGGGCGGCGTGATGTTCGACATCGCCACGGCCGACGGTACGGCGACGACCGCGGACAACGACTACGTCGCGAACAGCCTGGCCGGCCAGACCATCGCAGCAGGCGCCACGACCTTCACCTTCGACGTGACCGTCAACGGGGATGTAGCGATCGAGGCGAACGAGACCTTCTTCGTGAACGTCACGAACGTTGTCGCTACCGGTGTCACCCTCCTGGACGGCCAGGGTCTCGGCACGATCGCCAACGACGACGTCATCCTGGTTTCGATTCACGACATTCAGGGCCCTGGCGCCTCGTCGCCGATCGTCGGCTCGTCGGTGACCACGAGCGGCATCGTCACCGGTATCAAGAGCAACGGCTTCTTCATTCAGGAGCCCGACGCCTCGGTCGATGCCGACCCGGCCACGTCCGAAGGCATCTTCGTCTTCACGTCTGTCGCGCCCCCGGCCGCTGCCGCGATCGGCAATCTGGTGCAGGTCACCGGCACGGTCGCGGAATTCTCTCCGAGTCAGGATCCGCTCCAGCCACCGCTGACGGAACTGACCGCGCCCACGGTGCTCGAGCTCTCGGCTGGGAACCCGCTTCCCACGCCGACCTTGCTCACGGCTGTGTTCCCCGACCCCGCGGGTCCGTTCAATCAGCTCGAGCGCGTGGAAGGGATGCGCGTCAGCGTCGCGTCGCTGACGGTCGTCGCGCCCACGGCCGGGAACATCAGCGAAGCTAACGCGACGGCGACGTCGCGCGGCGACTTTTTCGGAGTCGTCACCGGCGTCGCGCGCCCCTTCCGTGAGGCTGGCATTCAGGATCCCGACCCGGTGCCGGCCGGCTCGATCCCGCCGATCCCGAGGTGGGACACGAACCCGGAGACCATCGGCGTCGATAGCAACGGGCAGACCGGAACTGTCGCCATCGATGTTGGCACGGACGCCGTCGTCACCGGGCTAGTCGGGCCACTCGACTACGGCTTCCGCCGCTACACCATTCTCCCGGATGCCAGCGCGGTGATTGTCGTGGTGGGCGGACCGACCGCTACGAGCGTGACGGCCGCGACGGCCAGCGAGTTCACCACGGCGTCGTTCAACATGCAGCGCTTCTTCGACACAGTGAACGATCCCGGGATCGGGGAGCCCGTTCTGACCGCGGGCGCGTTCGACGACAGACTCGACAAGGCCTCGATCGCGATCCGCAATCACCTCCAGATGCCCGACATCATCGGCGTCTCGGAAATGGAGAACCTCACGACCCTTCAGTCGGTCGCGGCGCGGATCAGTGCTGACGCCATCACGAATGCGCAGCCCGATCCTCTGTACGAGGCGTACCTGGTCGAGGGCAACGACGTGGGCGGCATCGACGTCGGATTCCTCGTGAAGACGGCGATCGTCAGCGGCGCCACGCCTCGAGTCGAGGTCGTCAGCGTCGTGCAGGAGTCGGCTGGAACACTCTTCGTGAACCCTGACGCAACAACGGACCTTCTGAACGACCGGCCGCCGCTGGTTCTCGAGGCGATCATTCACCATCCCAGCGGCGCGAGCTTCCCGGTGACGGTCATCGCGAATCACCTTCGCTCGCTGAACGGCGTCGATGACCTCACTCCTGGATCGAACCTGTGGCCAACCGACGGCGACCGGGTCCGCGCGAAGCGCCAGGCGCAGGCAGAAGATCTCGCGAACATCATCCAGGCTCGCCAGATCGCGGATCCAGCCGAGAACATCATCGTGTTAGGCGACTTCAACGCGTTCGACGTCAACGACGGCTACGGTCACTCGATGGGAGTGATTGGCGGCACGCCGGTGCCCGACAACGAGACAGTTGTGCCGGGCGACGGTGTCGACCTCGTCAACCCAGATCTCACCAACCTGGTCAGCTTGTTGCCGGCGACAGAGCGCTACTCCTACTCCTTCGACGGCCAGGCGCAGTCGCTTGACCACATTCTCATCAACGGTGCGCTCACCTCGTCGACGCTCGCGCGGCGCGAGGAGCACGCCCGGATCAACGCCGACTTCCCGGAGACGGCGCGCAACGATGCGACGAACGGGATCCGTCTCTCGGATCACGATCCGATCGTCTCGTTCTACCAGGTTGCCGCGTTCGCGACGGCCGGCGTTTCGATCACCAAGGTCGAATCGGCCGACCCCGTCACGGCCGGAGCAAACTTCTTCTGGACGATCACCGTCACGAACGCGGGGCCTGACGCCGCCGACACCGTGGCGGTCGACGACACGCTCCCGGCTGGCACGACGTTCGTGTCGCTCACCGCGCCGGGTGGATGGTCATGCACGACGCCCGCCGTCGGCGCCGGCGGGACGATCTCCTGCTCCATCGCCTCGCTCCCGGTCTCGAGCGCGGTGTTCACGCTCACCGTCGCCGTCGATCCCTCGGTGCTTGCAGGCACGGTGATCCCGAATACGGCGATCGCCTCGTCGACCACGAGTGATTCCGACCCGGTCGACAACACCGCGACGGAGATGACTACAGTCGCCGCTTCCGCGGACCTTTCGATCACGAAGACTGACGGCGTGACCGAGGCAAGCCCGGGCGGCTCGGTGACCTATACGATCACCGCCTCGAACGCGGGGCCGAGCGATGCGCTGGGCGCCACAGTTGCCGACACCTTCGCGGCGGTCCTGACGGCCACCTGGACCTGCGTGGGTGCGGGTGGAGGCACGTGCACCGCCGCGGGCGCCGGCGACATCAATGACATCGTCAACCTGCCGAGCGGAGGCAGCGTCACCTACACGGTGAACGCCACGATCTCCGCCGCGGCGGTCGGAACGATCTCCAACACCGCGACGGTGACCGCTCCTGCGGGCGTCACCGATCCTGTGCCAGGGAACGACTCGGCAACCGACGACTTCACGCTCGTCCCGGAGGCCGACGTTTCGATCAGCAAGACTCTCACCACGGTCGGCCCCTACTCACAGGGCCAGGTCATTTCGTACTCCCTTTCGGTCTCGAACGCCGGGCCGGCAACGGCCACGAACGTTCAGGTCACGGATACGCCGACGAATCTAACGATTACCAACGTCAGCAGCGTGAATTGTGCGGCGCTGCCATGCACGATCCCGAGCCTGGCCTCGGGCGCAAACGAAGTGATTACGGTGACCGCGACCATCGACGCCATCGGCGCGTTCGACAACTCGGCGACCGTGTCGGCGACGGAGACGGATCCGATTGCAGGAAACAACACCGACAACACGGGCAATGGCGGAACGGCGGGTGCACTCGCCGCGGCGCCGTACCCCGCGAACGCGGCGTTAGGCCCTGCGACGCTCGACGGCTACGAGTCATGCGACGTGACGGTGCAGCCTGCGGCGACGCTGCTGCTGCCGTACTTCGAAGTGGATCCGACGGGGTTCGGAGAGAACACGGTCGTGGCGATCACGAACGCGTCGGACACGGCGATCGTGGCGCACGTGACGGTGTGGTCGAACTGGTCGTT
>JBPPMG010000446.1:0-3803 GCA_051305935.1 Thermoanaerobaculia bacterium | reverse complement strand
AGATGTGTATAATAGACAGCGCGCTGCGCGCCGAGATTCCGATCGCCGGCGTGGAGATCCTCGCTGCCGACTCCGACATTCGATTCATCTACGCAAAGGTGGATGCGACGACGTCGTCGCGCCTAACGGACGACGGCGCGAGTGCGTCACGTAATCTCGCGCCGATGGCGGGCGGCGTGAACGTCTCCCAGGGAGTCGTCGCCCATCAGGCCGATCTCGCGCGAACGCTCTTCGGCATCGACGGCTCAGGCGTGAGGGTCGGCGTGCTCTCCGACAGCGTCGACTTCCTGGCGAGCGTGCAGGCGTCGGGCGACCTCCCTCCCGTGACGGTGCTTCCCGGACAAAGCGGCGTGCCCGGCAGCGGCGAAGGGACGGCCATGCTCGAGATCGTCCACGACATCGCGCCGGGAGCCGAGCTCTATTTCGCCACGGCATTCGAGAGCGACGCGGGCTTCGCGCAGAACATTCGCGACCTCGCCGCGGCGGGCTGTGCGGTCATCGTCGACGACGTCGCGTACTTCAACGAATCGCCCTTCCAGGATGGCCCGATCGCGCGGGCGGTCAACGACGTGACGGCCGCCGGCGTCCTCTACTTCTCTTCTGCGGGCAACGAAGGGGGCATTCTCAAGGGAACCTCCGGCGTCTACGAAGGAGACTTCGTCGACGCCGGCGCACTCGCGCTCGTGCCGGGAGGAGTCGTGAACCTGTTCGACGACGGCGTGACCTCCGCGACGAACAACCTGATCACGGCCGGCTCCGGGGGCGCTCCCGTTACGCTGTTCTGGAGCGATCCCGCTGGCGCGTCGGGCAACGACTACGATCTGTTCGTCCTCAACGCCGGAATGACGGCCGTCGTGAGCGCCGCGACGAACGTGCAGGACGGGAACGACGACCCGTACGAGGCGACCGCGAGCTCACCGTCCGCCGGCACTCGCCTCGTCATCCTCAAGAAGAGCGGCGCGGCCGACCGCTTCCTTCACCTCAACACGAACCGCGGCCGCCTGGCGATCCGGACCTCGGGGCAGACGGGCGGGCACGCGGCTGCGGCCGAGGCGTACAGCGTCGCCGCGGTCGATGCGGCCACCGCGGCGGGCGGAGCATTCACGGGCGGACCGGCGAACCCCGTCGAGAGCTTCAGCTCCGACGGACCGCGCCGCGTCTTTTTCAACCCCGACGGCTCGCTCGCCAAGCCGGACAACCCGAGCCTGCTCGGCGACGGCGGCATCGTGAGGCAGAAGCCCGACATCGCGGCGGCCGACGGAGTCGCGTGCGCGACGCCGGGCTTCAACCCGTTTTACGGAACCTCCGCCGCGGCCCCGCATGCCGCGGCGATCGGGGCCCTTCTCCTTGCAGCGGTTCCCTCCGCGACAGTGACGCAGATTCGCGGCGCGCTGACGAGCACCGCGCTCGACATCGAGGAAAGCGGCCCCGACATCAACGCGGGCGCCGGTATCGTGATGGCCCCCGCGGCGCTCGCGGCGATCGGCGCGACGCCGATGCCGAGGCTGGTCGTTGGCCTAACTGCCGTGACGGAGGTTTCGGGTCTGGCAAACGTCGACGGGACGATCGACCCCGGCGAAACACTCGATCTGGTGATCCATCTGTCGAATGCCGGCGGGGCCGTCGCGACGGCAGTCAGCGGCGTGCTCTCGACGTCGACGACGGGCATGGCGATCGTCAGTGACAGCTCCACGTATCCCGACCTCGGCGTTGGCGCCGTCGAGGCAAACACGATTCCGTTCCGGCTCGCCCTATCCCCGGACGCGTTCGTCTGCGGAACGAGGATCGATCTCTATCTGACGGTTCAGTTCGCCGAGAGCCCGACGCCGTCGCTTCTCGCGCCGTCGATCGCCTCGGGGCGCGCCGGGGCGCCCGCATCGTTCACCTACCCGGGACCGCCGATCGCGATTCCCGATGGAGCCGGGATCCTGCTTCCGGGCGTCACCGTCTCGATTCCGCTCACCGTGACGGGGATTTCGAGCGCGATCAACGACCTCTCGTTCCACTTCGACGGGACCGACTGCACTGCGTCGGAGGGTGCGACGACGGTGGGACTGGATCACACATTCGTCGGCGACCTGGTCGTCGAGCTCGTCTCGCCGGACGGCACCTCGGTGCGGATGATCAACCGGCTCCAGAACGGCGCGGGCTCGAACAACGGCAACAACTTCTGCAACACGGTACTCACGGATGCCGCCGAGGAATCGATCCAGGCGCAAGCCGCGTCCGCGGCGCCTTTCACGGGGACGTTCAGGCCAGGCTCGGCGCTCTCAGGCTTCACGGGCCAGTTGCCCGACGGCACCTGGCAGCTTCGCGTCACCGACTTCTACGTGGGCGACACCGGTAGCGTTCGGGAGTTCGGACTCGACGTGACTCCATCCGTCTGCTCGGTGTACTGCGGCGAACTTCTGCCCGCGGACGTCGCGCTGCCCGACGCACAGTTCCAGACCCTCTACGGCCTAACGTTTGCACTCTCGACCGGAGGCTCGCCCGTCTTTGCTGCCACGGCACCCCTGCCGGATGGACTCAGCCTCTCTCCGGACGGCGTCTTGTCGGGGACACCGGCCGTTCGAGGCTCGTTCTCCGTCGAGGTGCAGGCGGCGACGGCAGGTTGCAAGGTTGATCGCTCCTACACCCTGAACATCACGGGCGGCATCGAAACGACGACGGCGCTCACCAGCAGCGGGAGTCCGACCGTCTTCAGCGAACCGGTGACTCTTACCGCGACCGTGATCCAGGAAGTCGGCTCGGTCGTGCCAACCGGCAGTGTCGAGTTCTTCGACGACACCACGAGCCTCGGGACCAGCACGCTCGACGCATCGGGCGTCTGCGCGCTCGTCACGTCCACGCTCTCCGTCGGCACGCACGCAGCGATCTCCGCGGTCTACTCCGGCGACAGCACCAACGCCCCTTCCACGTCGAACGCGATCTCGCATACCGTCGATGAGCCGGTCAGCAGCGTGACCGGCATCCTTCCCGGGAGTCGCTGTCAGGGTTCCGACGAGTTCACTCTCACTCTTTCCGGCGTGGCGCTTTCGGATGGCATGGTAGTTCGCTGGAACGGGGCCGACCGTCCGACGACGTTCGTCGACACGACAACGATCACCGCGGCGATCGCGGCGGGCGACCTCACCACGGTGGGGCCGGCCAGCGTGCAACTCGTCAGTGCGACGGGCACTCCCATCGGAGCAGAACAGCCCTTCCTCGTCACGCCAGACACCATCGCCCCTCTCGTCACTGCCCCTGCGCGAGTCGATGTCGTCCAGACCTACTGCATCGCGGGGACCGGCGTGACGGACGCCAGCCGGACGCCGGAGATCGCGACGTTTCTCGCCGGCGCAATCGCAAGCGACGACTGCAGCACGCCCATCGCACTCGCGCCGCGGATCGGCGACATCGAGGTCACGTCCACGACGCCGTTCGTGGCGGGGCCTAACACCGTCTCCTTCCGTTTCGTCGACGGCGCCGGCAACAGCGGATCCGCGACGTCGACCGTGTTCGTTCACCTCGCCGGCGATCTCGACGACGACGGGGATGTCGACAGCGCCGATGCCGTGATCCTCAGGCACTTCCTCGTCGGAAACCTGGTCCAGGGGCCGGCCCCGTTCGACGCCCCGCTCGCGGCCGCGGACCTCGATCGGAACGGACAGGTAAACGCGGTCGACAGCGTCCTGCTCGCGAACCACCTGGCCGGCAACATCGGCTGCCTGCCGCGATAAAGAAGCCGCGGAACCCACATCGCCTCATGTGGCGCAGGCACTGCCTCATGTGGCGCAGGCACTCCTGCCTGCGCGTCGCCGAAG
>JBPPMG010000439.1:0-9612 GCA_051305935.1 Thermoanaerobaculia bacterium | reverse complement strand
AGACGACACAGGCACGCGTTTGCCCGGCGCGATTGAATGTCCGCCTGACTCCTGGGGGGTCAGTGGAGGATCGTGTCATGAGCTCGAAGCAGATGGTGACGATCGACGGCAACGAAGCAACCGCCTCGGTCGCCTACAGAATCAACGAAGTCGCGGCGATCTACCCGATCACGCCGTCGTCCAACATGGGCGAAGCGGCGGACGAGTGGGCGTCGCAAGGGATGAAGAACATCTGGGGCGCCCCGGTCCAGGTCGTCGAGATGCAGTCGGAAGCCGGCGCCGCGGGCGCAGTTCACGGCGCGCTGCAGGCGGGAGCGCTCGCGACGACATTCACGGCATCGCAGGGCCTCCTGCTGATGATCCCGAACATGTACAAGATCGCCGGCGAGCTGACGGGCTACTGCATGCACGTCTCCGCCCGCACGATTGCGACGCACGCGCTCTCGATCTTCGGCGACCACTCCGACGTGATGGCGTGCCGGCAGATCGGCTTCGGCATGCTGGCGTCGAACTCGGTGCAGGAAGCGCACGACTTCGCGCTGATCGCGCAGGCCGCGTCGCTCGACAGCAGGATTCCGTTCCTCCACTTCTTCGACGGCTTCCGCACCTCGCACGAGGTCTCGAAGATCGAGATGCTCGAGGACGGCGATCTCCATTACATGATCACCGACGAGATGGTGAAGGGGCACCGCGATCGTGCGCTGACTCCCGACCGTCCCGTCCTGCGCGGCAGCGCGCAGAACCCCGACGTCTTCTTCCAGGCTCGTGAAGCGTGCAACGGCTTCTACGACGCATGCCCAGACATCGTCGAAGCGCAGATGAAACGTTTCGGCGAGCGCATCGGCCGCAACTACAAACTCTTCGACTACTGGGGACACCCCGAGGCCGAACGCGTCATCATCCTGATGGGATCGGGCGTCGAGACGGCGCGCGAGACGGTCGAGTATCTGGCGGGCAAGGGTGAGAAAGTCGGCGTCATCGCCGTCCGCCTCTATCGTCCCTTCTCCACGAAGCACCTGCTCGAGGCGCTTCCGAAGAGTGTGAAGACACTCGCTGTCCTCGACCGGACGAAAGAGCCGGGAGCGACCGGCGACCCGCTCTACCTCGACATCGTCTCTTCGCTGCGTGACGCGGAAGACGAAGGGACGCTGCAGTTCGCGATGCCGAGAATCGTCGGTGGGCGCTACGGCCTGTCGTCGAAGGAGTTCACTGCGTCGATGGTCAAGTCGGTGTTCGACGAGATCGCGAAGGACAAGCCGAAGCGCCGGTTCACGATCGGCATCGTCGACGACGTGACGCACACCTCGCTGCCATGGGATCCCGACTGGGACATCGAGGGCGACGACGTCGTGCGCGCGGTCTTCTTCGGTCTCGGTGCCGACGGCACGGTCGGCGCAAACAAGAACTCGATCAAGATCATCGGCGAAGAGACGCCGAATTACGTGCAGGGCTACTTCGTCTACGACTCGAAGAAGTCGGGCGCGACGACGGTGTCGCACCTTCGCTTTGGTCCGAAGCCGATCCGGTCGATCTACCTCATCTCGAAGGCGAGCTTCGTGGCGTGCCACCAGTTCGTCTTCCTCGAGAAGCTCGACATGCTCGACTACGCGAAGCCGGGTGCGGTGTTCCTCCTGAACTCGCCCTTCGGCGCGGCGGAGGTCTGGGACCGTCTCCCGTACGAGGTGCAGGAGCAGATCATCGAGAAGAAGCTGCGCTTCTATGTGATCGACGGAACGAAGGTGGCGCGCGATTCCGGCATGGGCGGTCGCGTGAACACGATCATGCAGACCTGCTTCTTCGCACTGTCGGGCGTTCTCCCGAGCGAGGAAGCGATCGAGTGCATCAAGGCGTCGATCAAGAAGACTTACATCAAGAAGGGCGAGGAAGTCGTACGGCGCAACTGGGCCGCGGTCGACGCGACACTCGAGCATCTGGAAGTGGTCAAGTACCCGGCGATGCCGACGAGCTCGTTCCACAAGCCGCCGATCGTCCGCGACGAGGCTCCTGACTTCGTGAAGAAGGTCTCGGCCGTCATGCTCGCGGGTAAGGGCGACCTGCTTCCGGTCAGCGCTTTCCCGGTCGACGGCACCTGGCCGACCGCGACGACGCAGTGGGAGAAGCGCAACATCGCGCTCGAAATCCCGATCTGGTCGAAGGACTTCTGCATCCAGTGCAACAAGTGCGCGATGGTCTGCCCGCACGCGGCGATCCGCGCCAAGGTCTACGAGCCGGGAGACATTGCGAACGCTCCGGCAGCCTTCGAGACGCAGGCGTTCAAAGGCTCGGAGTTCAAGGGTCTCAACTACACGATCCAGGTCGCCCCTGAAGACTGCACCGGCTGCAATCTCTGCGTGCAGATCTGCCCCGGCAAGGACAAGTCGAATCCGAAGCACAAGGCGATCAACATGCTTCCGCACGGCGAGCACGTGGAGCGCGAGAAGGTCAATTACGACTTCTTCCTCTCGATCCCCGAGCTCGACCGGACGAAGGTCAACCGTTTCGACGTCAAGACGACACAGTTCTACCAGCCGCTCTTCGAGTACTCGGGCGCTTGCGCCGGCTGCGGCGAGACGCCGTACATCAAGCTCCTCACGCAGCTCTACGGCGACCGGCTGCTGATCGCGAACGCGACCGGCTGCTCGTCGATCTACGGCGGCAACCTGCCGACTACGCCCTATGCAGTCGACTCGAACGGGCGCGGCCCCGCATGGGCGAACTCGCTGTTCGAGGACAACGCCGAGTTCGGCCTCGGTTTCCGTCTCGCGATCGACGCGCAGATCGCGACGGCGCATTCGATGGTGAAGTCGCTCTCGTCGCAGATCGGCGACACGCTCGTCACCGAGCTTCTCGGTGCCGATCAGCTGAGCGAGGCTGGAATTGCCGCGCAGCGCGCCCGCGTCGTCGAGCTGAAGAAGAAGCTCGCGGGCATCGACGAGAAGGACGCGCGGCGCCTCGAGGCGATCTCGGACTACTTCGTCCGCAAGAGCGTCTGGGTGATCGGTGGCGACGGTTGGGCCTACGACATCGGCTACGGCGGTCTCGACCACGTCCTCTCGATGAAGTACGACGTGAACCTTCTCGTGCTCGACACCGAGGTCTACTCGAACACAGGCGGGCAGGCGTCGAAGGCGACGCCTCTCGGCGCGGCTGCGAAGTTCGCCTCCAAGGGCAAAGCCACAGACAAGAAGGACCTCGGGCTGATGGCGCTGCAATACGGGCACGTCTACGTCGCGTCGATTGCCTTTGGCGCGCGCGACGGACAGACGGTGAGCGCGATGATGGCGGCCGATTCGTACGACGGGCCGTCGCTGATCATCGCCTACAGCCACTGCATCGCGCACGGTTACGACATGATGTACGGCGCCGACCAGCAGAAGAAGGCGGTCGAGAGCGGCATCTGGCCGATCTATCGCTACGACCCGCGCAGGATCGAGCAGGGCGAAGCGCCCCTGGTCGTCGACATGCCGGGCGGCAAGATTCCGGTCGTGGAGTACATGAAGAACGAGACGCGCTTCCGGATGATCGAGAAGATCGATCCGAAGCGCTTCAAGGAGTTCGCGAAGCAGGCGCAGCTCAGCGCGGAGCGCCGCATGGCGACCTATAAGCACATCGCACTGCTCAAGCTTCCGAAGGAAGCGCAGTTGGCGGTGGCTGCCGCTGCAGCCGCGCCCGAGAAGAGCGAGGAGTAGGGGAGAACGCACGATGGATACGACGACGACATATCTCGGACTCAAGCTTCCCAATCCGTTCATCGTGGGCGCGAGCCCGCTCGGCGACACGGTCGAAAGCGCGCGCAGGATCGAAGACGCGGGCGCCGCGGCCATCGTCATGCGCTCGCTCTTCGAGGAGCAGATCGACACCGAAGCTCTCGCGACGCACCGCGCGATCGACAGCCACACCGATTCCTATGCCGAGGCGCGCAGCTTTTTCGTCGAGCCGCTCGAGTTCGTGATCGGCCCCGACGAGTACCTCGATCACTTGCGCAGGATCAAGGCCGCGGTGAAGATCCCGGTGATCGCGTCACTGAACGGATTCTCCGTCGGAGGCTGGCTCGATTACGCGATACGAATCGAATTGGCCGGCGCCGACGCGCTCGAGCTGAACATCTACTACGTACCGACCGAGGAACGGGAGTCGGGCGAGGAGATCGAGACGCGTACCGTGGCGATGGTCGCCGACGTGAAGAAAGCGGTGAAGATCCCGGTGGCGGTGAAACTCTCGCCGTTCTACACCGCGCTGCCGAACTTCGCGCGCCGGCTCGAGGCGGCGGGGGCCGACGGTCTCGTACTCTTCAACCGATTCTTCGAGTCGGATATCGACATCGACGAGCTCGCGGTCATCTCTCAGATGCAGCTGTCGACCTCGGCGGAGCTGCTGCTGCGGCTGCGCTGGCTCGCGATCCTCTCCGGAAGGCTGCACACCGCAAATCTCGCGGTGAGCGGCGGCGTTCACACGTCGGTGGACGCAATCAAGTCGGTCATGGCAGGCGCGTCGGCGATTCAGCTCGTCGCGTCGCTCCTCAAGAACGGTCCCGGCTACCTCCACACGATCCGGCGCGAGATGGTCGCGTGGATGGAGGAGAAGGGGTACGAGTCGATGGACCAGATGCGGGGGAGCATGAACATTCTCCGCTCGCCCAACCCGCGCGAGTACGCGCGCGTGAACTACATGAAGATCCTGCAGACGTGGCAGGTTTGAGCACGAACGGACAAGACACGGAGGGATTCGCCCTGGCACGAAGTGGCACGAAGGCGCCCTCGGAGGAAAGCAGATGAAGGAAATCGATTTCGCTACATTGACCCTCCAGGACGCTCTCGACTTTGCGATCCTGATCGAGAAAGAGGCGGCCGAGCGATACGGGGAGCTCGCCGATCAGATGTCGACGCACCACACCGACGAGGCGGCGACGTTCTTCCGCTTCATGGTGGTGAATGAGACCAAGCACGGCGACGAGCTCACCACGCGGCGCAAGGCGCTGTTCGGTGACGCATTGAGCCGCGTCGACGAATCGCTGATCTCGGAAGTCGAGGCGCCCGAGTACGAGAAGGTGCGCGTCTTCATGACGGTTCAGGACGCGCTCGAAGTCGCCCTCGAGGCCGAGAAGAAGGCATACGCGTTCTTCGTCAGCGCGATCGAGCATGTCGAAGATGCAGATGTCATCAAGCTCTTCCAGGAGCTTCGCCAGGAAGAGATCGAGCACCAGGAGCTCGTGAAGAACGAGATGAAGAAACACCCGGCGACGAAGAAGATCGACATCGACG
Organism: Thermoanaerobaculia bacterium; assembly: GCA_051305935.1. Taxonomy (GTDB): domain Bacteria; phylum Acidobacteriota; class Thermoanaerobaculia; order Gp7-AA8; family Gp7-AA8; genus JACPDH01. The sequence continues at coordinate 4,351 of JBPPMG010000439.1, read as the reverse complement.
ACTACGCCGATGAGCCGGTCGCGCAGTAACGCACCCGATTGCATGCATCGATTCGACGGGCGACCCGCAAGGGTCGCCCGTTCTCGTGAGGAGTGGGCTCGCATACGGTCGGGGCGAATCCCCCGAGGTACACTCGGGTGATTAGGTTCGAGTGGGATCCAGCCAAGAGCGAGCGGAACGAAGCGAGGCACGGAATCGCGTTCTCCGAGGCCTCGACCGTCTTCGGCGACCCGCTCGCGATGAGCTGGCCGGACCCGGAGCATTCGAGCGGGGAGTACCGGGTACTTACGATCGGTTACACTGAAAGTCAGCGTCTGGTGATTGTCGCGCACACTGAGCGCGACGATCGCACGCGAATCATTACTGCGCGTCTGGTGACCCCAACCGAGCGACGACTGTATGAGTCAACGTAATCGAAACGACGACGAGATCCGAGAGCAGACCTCGGCCCCGGGGGCTGTGCGAGGGAAGTACTACGAGCGTTACCGCGAGGGAACGAACGTCGTGCTCCTGGAGCCCGACGTCGCCGCAGCCTTCCACGACTCCGAGTCGGTGAACGCAGCCCTGCGCCAGTTTCTCGCTGAGCACGGCGCCCCGCGGAGCCGCTGATCGGCGCACGGATTCGCCCGATGCCCATCCCCCTGATCGTATCCCTGCTCGCCGCCGTTCTCGGTTTCCTCTCCGCGCTGCACGTCTACTGGGCGTTCGGCGGCCGCGGCGTCTCGGTCAATGCCATTCCGCATGTCGACGGGAGGCCGGTCTTCAGTCCGTCGCGAGCTTCTACGCTGCTGGTCGCGGGCTGCCTCGCCGTGGCGGCGCTCGTCGCGCTCCTGCAGGGCGCGATCGTCACGCTGCCCGTTCCTCCGGCACTGCCTCGCGGCGCAGCGTTCGCGATCGGCGCGATCTTCTTTCTCCGCGCCATCGGCGAATTCCGGCTCGTCGGGTTCTTCAAGCGGGTGCGCGGAACCCCGTTCGCGACATGGGACAGCTGGCTCTACTCGCCACTCTGCCTCCTGATCGGAACGGGATTCCTTGCGATCGCGAGGGGTTAGGGCCGCTACCTCACACGTGCTGATCGACGAGGATCGGATTCCCGTCCGGATCGACCGCGATGAAACTGGCCGGGCCGGTCGTGCTTTCGTCCGCCTCCTGGACCAGAGGCACTCCCTGTTCCTTCAACACGCGCTGCAGCTCGCGCACGTCGGTGAACGATGCGAGCGCCTGCGCGTTCTGATCCCAGCCAGGATTGAACGTGAGGATGTTCTTGTCGAACATCCCCTGGAACAGTCCGATGACGTGGTCGCCGTTCTTCAGAATGAGCCAGTTCTGCGAGGGCTCTCCTGCGAATGCAGTGAAGCCGAACTTCTCGTAGAAAGCTCGCGACGCCGCGAGATCCTTTACAGCGAGACTGATCGAGAATGCGCCGAGGTTCATTGTCATCTCCTTCCGATCTCAGAGTGCTGCCGCGGGGTCCGATGGTTTTCGGCGCAGGATCGCCGCCGACACCAGCGTCACGATCAGCCCGACAGGGAAAATCTCGAGAAACGTCAGGGGGATGTTGACGAGCGGGTTCTTGTACATCTCCGCGAACCGGGCCATCTCCGCCTGTTTCGTGGCGATCGTCGCTGCCGACTCTCCCGCCGCCCGCATCTTGTCGAGCGAGTACTTCGCGTAGTTGTCCATGAAGTCGGGCATGAATCCGTAGTAGAGGATCTCCCACGCGATCACGTAGATCGTGCACGTGATGAGGGTGATCAGGATGCCGACCTTGAAGGCTTGGCCGAAGCTGATCGACCCGCCGCCCTCGTTCTCGCGGTACGCACGAATTCCGAAGAAGACCATCAGAAACGCGAGGAACATCGAGGCGAAGCCGGCGAACTGCCCGTTTCCGAAGTTGAGTGTGCCGTTCTTGTAGAGCACGATCTGGATTCCGCCGAGGACCGCGAGGATCGCCCCGGAGAAGAGCCCGAACTTTGTGACGGTGTTTTTCATGAATTTCCTCCCTTTCAGCGGGCCAAGTTGCACCAGAACGGGCTGAAAGTCGTCATACGAACGGATGATTCTTGTGTCGAGCCCCGATTTTCACACGTTCGATGACACCACCCTGCGTGAAATGCGGATTGCGGATTGCGGAATGCGGAATGGGGAATCGGCGGTGGGGCCAGGCAAACGCGAACGAACCGCGCCCGCCTCGAGGCCTGCGCCTGATGCGAACACACCCGGCCCCTCCGAAACGGCTGCCTGCTTTGACCTTTGACCTTTGGCCTCTGGCCTGCCTCTCGCCTTCAGGGAATCAACCCCAGCTCCTTCCCGCGCTGAACGGCCTGGGTCCGTCGCGAGACGTCGAGCTTTTGGAAGAGCCGCGACGAGTGAGTCTTCACCGTGTTCTCGGACACGAAGAGGCGCTCGCCGATCTCCCTGTTCGATAGCCCTTCGGCGATGAGGCCGAGGATCTCGTGCTCGCGCGGGGTGATCGCGAGCTCCTCGAGTTTCGCGGCGTCGACCTCGAACGGACCGCCCACCCGAACGCGCACCTCGCGCACGACGACCTTTTCCTTCTCGGGCGCCGAGCGGAGACCGAACCAGAGCCCGAGCGCCGTGAAGACGAGTGCGAGGACGCCGCCGTAGATCTCGATCGGATAGGCGCGAACGAGGTACTTGAGCTCGAGGTACTTCACCAGCGCGATGAGCACGCCGCCGAGAAGCCCGTAGAGGATTGCCCGTCTCAAGGGCGACGAGTTTACAGCCGTAATCCCATGGTTGTGATGGCGATCATGGTCTGGTGGTGCCGCCCGGGGTCGCGATCGGCTTCCATTTCGGCGTCGTGTTCGTCACCGGCTGGGTCTTCTCGACCCGTGTCAGGTCGAGAACGACCTCGGCGTATCCGACCTCCTTGTCGAGATCGTCGATGACGGCGACGAGGGCGCGATCGCTGGTGTCGCGCACGATGATCTCGAGGGTGTAGGTGAACGTTCGCGTGCGCGATTTCTCGAAATCCTTCAGCGGAATGGTGAACGACTGCTTTTTCTCCGCGATCTCGCTGAGGTCCCCGTTGCGGCCCGAAGCGAGGGCGAGGACGCGGAAGCTGCCTTCATAGCCCTTCCGGCCCGGCAGCGCGGTCAGCTCCACGATCGGGATCGTGATCTCCACCGGCACGATGAGCGTGGTCAGGCCCTTCCGCTTCACCTTTCCCTGCTTGAGGCTGATCGGGATCGTCGAGGGTGCGAGGCCGAAAAGAATGCTCGAGACCATCCGATCGCGCGCAAGCTCGTCCTCGGATTTGTCGACGACCGCGCTCCTCGTTTGGACCTCGAGTCCTGGGCGTTTGACCTCGACCTTGATCGCGCGTGTCCTGTCGCTCCGCGAGTCGGGCGCGCGGTAGGCGAGCGAATAGTAGTTGTCGAGCTGCCTGGCGGCGTCGCCGAGGTCGGCGGCCGAGAGCCTTCCGCCGATGGCAAAAGTTCCGCCCGTACGAGTGGCAATGCTGTCGAGCACTTCCGAGTCGTTCATCAGGACTTCGTACGACGCTGCACTCGCGCCCATCGGGTCCATGGGCAGCCCCTTCGGGAAATAGGCGTAGATCGTCACCCCCGAAGCATTCGCCGAGTCGACGATGTCGTCCATCATGCTGCGAGCGTTGAACTCCTTCCCTGTGTAGCCGTACTCCAACCCGGGGAACTTCGAGATGCGGTCGGCCGCCAGAATCATCACCTTACGGCCCTCGAGCCCTGAGACCCCCTGGATGACGGCGTTGATCGCGAACACCTTGCGCCGCTGCCGGTCGTACGCGCGCTGCGCCGCCCAGCCCTTTTCCATATTGGCCGTCGCCGCGGCGTCGTTCTGCCACCCGCGGGCGCTCATCGACTCACCGTCTCCCGCGGACATCCGCGCGCGCATCGCCAGTTCCGAGCTCTCCGCGTCAGCGACATTGATCCGCAGCTTGCTCTCCTCTTCGAACTTGTCGATCTCGGCGAGGAGCGCGGAGCGGTCCTCTGTCATCGGGAGGAGATTCACGAGGCTGGTATCGAAGAAGTAGACGGTCGCGGTGTCTCCGGAGCGCATCGATTCGGTAACGAAGGAGCGGAGTCCCGCGAAGAACTCCTGCCGTTGAACCGTTTCACGGAGGTCGAGCCGGTCGAAGAAGAAGACGAGATGGCGTTTCTCGGGCGGCCTGGTCACGACCTCCGGGAGGGCTTCGGCGGTCGGTTGAGTAGCCGCCGGTGCCGCTTCGCGGTACTCGGCGAAGTTCGTGATCGGCTGCGGCTTGCCCCTCTCGTAGATGACGAAGTCGCTCGCGGTAAGGCCGGAGACGAGCTGGCCGGCTTTGTCGCGAACGACGACGTCGACATTG
>JBPPMG010000367.1:0-4887 GCA_051305935.1 Thermoanaerobaculia bacterium | reverse complement strand
GTTCGGGACCTGGAACGCGAGGGTGATCCCGAGCGTGTCGCGGTAGAAGGCAACCGCGCGGTCGAGTTCGGTCACGACGAGAGACACCTGTCCGATTCGAGAGATCATCACGGTTCTCTTTTCGATTGGATTGCAGAAGAACATGCCTCCGCCGCGATGAAAAAGCAAGAAGCCCCGGGTTCACCCTCGGGGTCACAGCCGCAATATGAAGTATTCGGCTGGAAGACGGCGCGCCACGGGTTGCCGGAGCGTCGAATACTTCATACTGCGGCTGTGACCCCATGATCTGCTAACGTTTCCGGCACATCGGAGGCCTCATGTCTAAAGGCAAAATCATCGGAGGGCTGCTCGCGCCGCATCCCCCGCACATCGTCTACGGCGAGAACCACTGGCGAAACGAGCCGAAGTCGGAGTGCGGATGGGAAGTGCTCCGCTGGGGCTACGAGCGGGCGCGCAAGGACTTCCTGGCGAAAAAGCCGGACGTCTTCATCGTCCACAGCCCGCACTGGCAGACGATCGTAGGCCACCACTTCCTCGGTGTCCCCGAGTTCCACGGCCTTTCGGTCGACCCGATCTTCCCGAACCTCTTCCGCTACACCTACGACATGACGGTCGACGTCGAGCTTGCGGAGTTGATCGCCGCCGAAGGGCGGGCCGCCGGCCTCACGACGAAGATGATGCGCAACCCGCACTTCCGCGTCGACTACGGCACGATCGTCTCGCTGCACATGATGAATCCCGAGTGGGACATTCCGGTCGTCGGCATCTCGTCGAACAACTCGCCCTACTACTTCTCGAACGAAGTAGGACAGCAGCAGATGCTCGAGCTCGGCGAGGCGACACGGCGCGCAATCGAGAAGAGCGGGCGCCGCGCGATTCTCCTCGCATCCAACACGCTCTCGCACCGCCACTTCACCACCGAGCCGGAGATCCCCGAGGATATGTCGCGCGAGCACATCTACCAGCACGCGGGCTACCTCTGGGACATGGAAGTGATCCGGATGATGCGCGAAGGCCGCACGCGCGAGCTCCTCGCGATTCTCCCCGAGTTCATGGACCACGCCGTGAGTGAAGTGAAAGCCGGCTCGCTCGCCTGGATGCTGTCGGCGCTCGGCTTCCCGACGTACGAAGCCGAGGTGTACGGGTACTGGAGCGTGATCGGGACGGGGAACGCGGTGGTGGGGTGGGACGAGGCGAGAAGGCAATGACTGCGAACTTCGGCGCCGCTCAATACGACGGTCTCGCACGCAGGAGAAGAAACCGAAATGAAGAATGTCGAATGAGGAATGGAGAATGAAGAAGTGACGTCACGCTACTCCCGGTAACCCTTCATTCTTCATTCCTCATTCGACATTCTTCATTTCGGTTTCTTTGCGGTCGGCATTGAGCACACATGGAAGCACGGTCCGCCCCTCTCCACTGCAGTCGGGGCGGATGCGGAAACGAGAAACGAAGGACTACCGATGACTTTGATCCAGAAGGCTTACATCGTCCCTGGCTTGCCGCACATCTATCTCGCCGCCGACAAGAACGCCGGCTGGGCGAGCCTCCGGGACAACTACCTTCGCATCGCGAACGAGATCGCGGAGTCGGATGCGGAGCTGATGCTCGTCTACTCGACGCAGTGGTTCTCGGTCATCGGGCATCTCTTCCAGGTCGATCCGAAACCGGCGTGGACGCTCGTCGACGCGAACTGGTACGAGTACGGCGAGATCCCGTACGAGCTTCGTGTCGACGCGGAGTTCGGCAATCGTTACTGCGAGACCGCGCGGCGGTTCGGGTTGCAGGCGTCGACGGTGAACTACAAGGGCTTTCCCGTCGACTCGGGAACCGTCGTCGCAATGAAGTTCCTCAATCCCGGCAACCGCATTCCGGCGAGCGTCGTCTCCTGCAACATCTACGCGGAGCGCGACGAGACGCGCGTGCTCGGCCGCGCCGCGCGCGTCGCGCTGGAGGAGCACGGGAAGAAAGCGATCGTCGTCGTCGTGTCGAACTTCTCCAACCGCTTCCACACGGTCGAGATCGACCCGGCGAACGACGCGATCTCCTCGGCGAAGGACGACGAGTGGAACCGGAAGCTGCTCGAGATGCTCGCCGACGGGCGGCTCGAGGATACGGCGCAGCTCGCGCGACAGTTTGCGCGCGAGGCGAACGCCGACATGGGCTTCAAAGCGATCTGGTGGCTCTCGGCGCTGTTCGGCGAGACGAACCAGTTCACAGGGAAGGTCTGGGACTACCAGCCGGTCTGGGGCGCGGGAGCCGCGCTCGTGGAGCTGACGCCGGTAGCCGAGGCGCGCGCTTTCGAGAAGGAGTACGACGAAGTGTCGATCTCCGAGCTCGGCGCGGCAGGCGATACGCCGGCGGCCGCCGGGACGGGTCTTGCAACGCACAATCTGCTCGAGGCCGAAGGCGACGCCGGCTCCGCGGATCGGGCTCGTTCGGGCGGGACGAAGAAGTCTCGCGATGTCGTGACGACGAGCAGCGAACGCGCCCCGAAGCCCGTCGGCGCCTACCCGCACGCCAAGCGCGTGGGAGACACGCTTTTCCTCTCGGGAATCGGGCCGCGCCAGGCGGGTACCGACGAGATCCCCGGCGTCACGCGAAACGATCGTGGCGAGATCGTCGACTGGGATATCGAAGTGCAGACGCGCGCGGTGATCGAGAACGTGAAGACGATTCTCGCGGAGGCCGGCAGCTCGCTCGACAAAGTGATCGACGTGACCGTCTTCCTCACGAACATGAAGCGTGACTTCGCCGGCTACAACAAGGTCTACGCCGAGTACTTCACGTCGATCCAGGCGACGCGGACGACGGTCGGGGTCGACTCGCTTCCGACGCCGATCGCGGTGGAGTTCAAGATCCTCGCGATGCCCTGAGAGAGGGAACGATGGGACCGGGCATGCTCGAAGTGGCGGTGGCGGCACTCGTGCCTGCCGCCGTCGCGGTTGCGGCTGCGCGGTGGCTGGGTGACGCGGCGACGTGGCGCGCGACGACCCGATGGCTCGTGCCAATCGTCGTCCTCTGGCTGGCGCCGTGCTGGCTGACGGGCCGCTCGCCGGTGGCGTACGGTTTTCTCCACGCCTCGATCGCGCCGTGGACGGCGGATGCCGTCGACGAGCCGAGGGGATCGACGCAGCTCAGCGACGTGCCGATGCAGTTCGCGCCGTGGCGTGAGACCGTCACGCGCCGCTGGCGCGCGGGCGAGCTGCCCCTGCTCGATCGACATGCCGGCGCGGGCTCGACGCTCTGGGCCAACCCACAGGCGCTCGTACTCCATCCGCTGACGCTCACGGGGCTCCTCTTCTCGACCTTCGCATGGTTCGTCTTCGTCGCGTCGGCGAAGCTGCTCGCCGGGACGATCGGCATGTTCGTCTTTCTCCGGCGCGAGGAGGCGAGCGAAGCGGCGGCGACGTTCGGGGCGATCGCGTACGGGCTCTCGGCGTTTTCCATCGCGTGGCTTCTCTTCCCGCACACGAACGTCACGATGCTGCTGCCGTGGCTGCTCGTCGCCATCCGCGGCGTGGTCGCGGGCGGATCCAGGAAGAGCGCCGGAGCCGGGGCGATCGTGCTCGCCCTCATGTGCGCCGGAGGACACCCGGAGAGCGTGGCGCACAGCGCGTTCGTCGCCCTGCCGTACGCCGGATGGTTGCTGCTGCAGACCGGCGCGGCGGAGAGGCGACGCGCGCTCGTTCGGCTCGCCGCGCTCGGTGTCGTCGGACTCCTGCTCGCGGCGCCCCTGCTCGTGCCGTTCGCGATCAGCCTCCCGGAGTGCGAGCGGATGGTTCGATGGGAGCGGATGCCGCGGTTCTGGACCGCTCCGTCGCTGACCCTCGAGAACCTGCTTCCGTTCGTCAGCGGCACGCCAGCGCTCTTCGGCAGCGAGCGGGCCGACTTCAACGAGATCGGGACCCAGTACGCCGGGTTGCTCGCCTTCGTGCTCGCGTTCTGGCGCGCCACGCGCGCCCCGAAACGGGAAGGCCTCTGGATCGGGCTCTTCGTCGCGTGCGCGATACTCGCATTCGACTGGCCGGGGAGCCGGTGGCTCGAGTCGATCCCGATCGCGGGTCACATGCTTCACGGCCGACTCCGATTCGTCATGGTGTTCGTCGTCGCGCTTCTCGCGGCGCGAGCGGTCGACGATGCCGCGAGCGAGACAAAGCGGGAGGGGCTGATCGCAAGCGCGGTCGTTTGCGCGCTCGCCTCGCTCCTGGGCACGGCAGTCGCGATGGACGAGATGGTCGCGCGTGGCTTCGGCACCGAAGCGACCGTTGCGACCGGCATCGCAACTCTCGCGACGCTCGCCGGCCTGCTACTTCTGGCACGTAGCGCGGAGCTCTTTCGTGCCGCTGCGCCGCTGCTGCTGGCCGCCGATCTCTTCGCGTCGCTCTGGCTCTTCAACGCTCCGGTATCGCGCCGTCTCGACTACCCGCCGATGCCGGGCCTCGAGGCATTGGCGCGTGAGCGCGGTCCCGCGCGCGTCGCAGGCGTCGACAATGCTCTGCTTGCGAATTCCGCCGCGATGATCGGCGTCGAGGAGATCGGCGCGCACGATCCGATGGCGTGGGAGCCCTACATCGCGCTGCTCCGGCGCGCCGGATATGACACGACCGGCTACTTCGCGCAGTGGCGGCAGTTGCCGCCGAAGCTGCTTCTCGACTACCTCGGCGTGACGACGCTGGTGGCGCCCCCCGGAATTCGAATCGCCGGTCTCGACATCGCGTACTCCGGCGCGGACCTAACCATCTATCGCAATCGAGGCGCGCAGCCGCGCGCGTTCGTGCCGACGGCCGTCGTCGAATCGTCCGACCCGCTCGAGAGCTTCACGCGAAGCGCCGACGCGCGTGCGGTCGCAATCGAAGAAGGTGAGGGAGGCGCTCGCGTCTCCCC
>JBPPMG010000326.1:0-3176 GCA_051305935.1 Thermoanaerobaculia bacterium | reverse complement strand
CACAAATCTCTCGCGTTCCTTCACCGGGTCGGTCTCCTTCCAGGCCACGATTCCCCCTCGACTCATCGTCGAGGTGCCGTGTAACCCATCCGCCCGGTTTCTTTGTTACCTATCCGCCCGGTTCATACCGTCGAAGACGTAGCCCGTCTGCTCCATCCCGCAGAGCTTCGGAGTTCTGTTCCTGTCCGGGACCGAAGGTGGACTCCTGCCGAGTCGGCTGACCCCACATCCTCGATTTGACCGCAAGGCCCCGGGGCCGTCGGTCTGCTAACAACAACCCTTCCGCGTCGACTTCGCTGATCACCAAACGCAGGGCGCATCCGCCCTTGCGCGGATTCCGTCCTGTCTGTTCCACCGTGAACGAGGGGAGCGAGTATGGCAACCGACAATCTTCAGCGTGGTGGCCAACTCGATGTGCGGCAGCGCAGAGTCCTGCGCGTGGCGCTCCGTCTCATCGTCCTGATCGCGGTGCTCGTGGGCGGTTGTGATAGAGGCATGGATCGGATCTCGCGCCGCTGAAGCGGCGCTTTTCATTGTGGCGCGGACTCGACCCCCGGCTGAAGCCGGGGCTACCGATGTCTTGCCGCTCGCGCGGCGAGGGTGGATCATGTTGCGCGCTCTCGGCGCGAAGGGCTCTGACCCCATTCACACCTCGATTGACGCTCATACCTCGAAAGTCAAACGTTGGAGAGAGTGATCTCGACCTCGAAGAGGAAACTTTCGAGGTGTGACCCCCCCCACACGCTCCACTTCCCGGGCTGGATACAGTCCCATTCGCCCTCCTGCTCAGCGAACTAGAACCGAGTCCTCCCGGATCTATTGACCGGACACTTCACTTGCGAATTCGACCGGACATTTCACTTGCTTACGACACGCGGCCACTTCGGGCTTCCATGCCGCCTTCGCGTCGTTTACCCTGCGCGCATGATTCGAGACCGGACGATCGACACCGCGCTGGAGCGGATGACCATGCTCTCCGAGGCCGGGTATCGCCGGGAGATGAATCGACTGTTCGACGGGCAGCCGCGGCTCACCGCGACGCTGCTCGAGGCAGGGCGCTCCATGCCACGCGAGGACCACGCGCGCATCGTCGACACGTTCATTCTCCTGCTGGCGATCTTCGACGAGGCGTACCCGGGAGGCGTCGCCGAGGTTTCCGAGGACCAGATGGCGGCGGTGCTCGAGCGCGATGAGCGCTACGCTACCGAGTTCGCCTCGGGACGCGCCCTGTTCCGGTCCGTGCGCGAGCGGGAGGTGCTCGACTTCATCGTGCAGGAGATGGAGCCGGAGGATGACTCCGTCGAGGCGGCGAGTATCGCCACGGCGTCGGTGTTCGTGCTCAAGGCCGTGCTCGAATGCCTGACCGACGCGGCCGCACGATCGCGGAAGGGACCGGTGGCCGTCCCCGCGCCGGCGAAGGCCGATCGCAACGATCCGTGTCCCTGCGGCAGCGGACGCAAGTACAAGAAGTGCTGTCTGACGAAGGAGACCGAGGCGCGCGTGCCGGCGCGATCGCCGCTCGTCGAGCTCGAACAGGAGCTTCTCGACCAGATCGAGAAGCTCGCGCAGCGGAATGATCTCCTGTTCGACGACGGCCTGCTGGACGAGATCGATCCCTCGAACGGGCTCTTCGACACGCTCGCCGGGTGGTACGTGCCCAGCGGGGGCCGCTCCCTCGCTGACCATTTCTTCGAGGCTCGCGGTGGCCGCCTGTCGCCGCGCCTCCGCGCCTGGTTCGAAGCGCAGCGCGCGGCGTGGCTGAGCATATGGGAGATCACGGCGGTCGAGCCGGGAGTGGGGCTGACGCTGCGCGACCTGCTGGCCGGCGAGACGCGCGTCGTCCGCGAAACGAAGGCGTCGAAGATCGTGGAGCCGCGCCAGGCGATGCTGGCGCGTGTCGTGGAGTTCGAAGGAAGCTATCAACTCTTCGGCTTGCACCTCCAGCCGCTCGAGCCGCTCGACGTCGCGCCGATCGTCGCGCGATGGAAGCGGAAGTTCGGCCGGGCGCGCGCGAAAGCCCTGGAGAAGCTCCGCGGGTACGCATCGGTGCGCGCGCTAACGCTTTGGTGGGACGACGTGGCCGCTGAGGTCGAGGCGCTCGAAGGGCTGATGCCGGAGATGTGTAACACGAGCGGCGACCCGATATTGTTCACGCGCGAGCGTTTCGTGTACGACCCGGCCGACCGGCAGCTCGTCGTCGCAAGGCTCGGTGCGCTCTACGGCGTGGACGTCGTGACGCGGGCCGGGCGGCCGCTCGAGCTCGTGCTCTGCGACGGTGACCCGGAGACCGCGCCCGAGGGGAGCCTGACGATGCTCGCGCGCATCGAGGTGGGCGAGCGCGAGTTGCTCGTCGAGACGAACTCGGTCCGCCGCGCCGACGACGCGCGCGCTACGATCGAGAAGGCGCTCGGCACCTTGGTGCGCCGCGGGCTGCGCGATCACGTCGATCCCGGAACATTGATGGACGGGGCCGACGCGCCTGCTCCGGCCGAGCGCGACGATGAGGCTCCCGAGCTCGACGAGGCAGTTCGCCGGACGGTGAAGGCGCATTACGCGACCTGGCCGGACGTGCCGCTCCCGGCGCTGCGGGGGAAGTCGCCGCGCGAGGCGGCGAGGACGACGGCTGGACGCGAGAAGGTCGTCGCGCTGCTCAAGACGTTCGAGCTCGATCAGGCGAGGATGCCCGAGGCGGCACGATTCGACGTGCGCGAGCTCTACACGGCACTCGGGATCGACTACGACTAGCGGCGACGTGGCTCGTGGCCGGAGTCCGATGGTGTCGTCTTGGGGGTCAGGCCTCGAATCCATACTCTGGCCCGGCCCAAAGTATAGATTCGAGACCTGACTCCAACCGCACCGCGTTGCAAGGATGTAAACGATCGTGTGACTGCGATCGCGTCTTCCTCTGCGAGACGTGCGAGAAGCAGTGGTACGTGTCGTGCCATCGGCACGACCACGGAGATGACGAGTTGCGAGAGGGCGTCGTCGCGAATTGAGGGATGGGTGGTGTTAGGTCCGATTCTGGCGCCGCTGAAGCGGCGCTTTTCGATCTGGCGCGGACTCGACCCCCGGCTGAAGCCGGGGCTACCGATGTTTCGCCGCTGGCGCGGCGAACGAATTCCCCGGCGTGCCCCCGGCCGACCCCGCCCCATCACGCAAACTTCCGGAAACGTACA
>JBPPMG010000285.1:0-7727 GCA_051305935.1 Thermoanaerobaculia bacterium | reverse complement strand
GACCTCCTTCTGGCCTAAAGGAGCCCCGTCTTGCGGGGCCCAAGGAGTAGGCAGATTGTAAAGAAACACCCGGGTGCGCCGGGCTCGCAAACGCCTAGTAATTGTATGGGATGAACGTTTATTCCGGCAGGGGCAGTTGGGGGCGCCGACCAGCGGTCGAAAACATCGAATGCCGAATGCTGAACGATGAATGTGGAAAGGGGATCGGCCTATTTCTACATTCAGTGTTCTCCCACCGTTCTCCCTCCGCTCATCTCGCCCTGGCTCCGGCCTCCCGCCCCACGCGCACTCCCGACTCGCCGTCGACGAACCCCTGGTACAGCGTCAGCCGCTGCACCGGCTCGTAACCGGCCGCGCGGATGAGGCGCTTCATTTCGTCGGAGGTGACATGGTTCCGAGCACCCGCGGCCGCGACGACGTTCTCCTCGATCATGATCGAGCCCATGTCGTTCGCCCCGAACTCGAGGGCGAGCTGCCCGATGCCGAGCCCCTGCGTCACCCACGACGACTGAATCGACCGGACGTTGTCCATGTAGATCCGCGCCACCGCCTGCATCCGGAGGTACTCGAATCCGCTCTCGGCCGGGATGTCGGTCATCTCCGTGTTCTCGTTCTGAAACGTCCACGCGATGAAGGCGGTAAAACCCTGGGTCTCGTCCTGAAGCTCGCGCACGACGCGGAGATGCTCGATACGGTCCTCGAGCGTCTCGCCCTGGCCGAACATCATCGTCGCCGTCGTCCGCAGCCCGAGCTCGTGCGCGACCCGGTGAACGTCGAGCCACCCCTTCGTCGAGGCCTTCGGATACGAGAGCGAGTCGACCCGCACGCTATCGACGAGGATCTCCGCTCCGCCACCCGGCACCGACTGCAGCCCCGCGTCGATCAGCCGCTGCATCACTTCGCGCAGCGGCTTCTTCGTGATCCTCGCCACGAAGAGAATCTCCGGCGCCGAGAACGCATGCCGGTGCACCTCGGGGAACTCCTCGCGCATCCAGCCGAGCAGCTCCTCGTAATACTCGAGCGGAAGATCGGGATGAACCCCTCCCTGAAGAAGGACGCCGGTGCCACCGAGTTCGACCGTCTCCTGGATCTTCTGCCGCAGCTCCTCGCGCGAGAGGAGATACCCCTCGGCGTCGCCCGGCTTCCGGTAAAACGCGCAGAATTTGCACTTGTAGACGCAGACGTTCGTGTAATTGATGTTGCGGTCAATGATGTAGGTGACGACCTTCGGGTCGCTGAGCCGATTGCGAATGGCGTTCGCCGCCGCGCCGAGCTCTAGCAGCTCTCCGTCGCGAAGCAGCGTGACCGCTTCGTCGTCGGTGATGCGGTTGCCCGCGACTGCCTTGCGGAGGATGGCGCTCACTTCGGCTCGATCAGCCATTCGATCTCTCGTCCCTCGTCGATGAGCCGGTATTTTGCGGCGAGCGCGTAGAACCGCGCAAGCGCCGAACGCTCCCGGCTGCCGAAGTCGTAATGCAGCGCGGAGCGGAAATATTCGACCAGCTCTCCTAGCGGAAGGGCGAGCTCTCCGGAGGCCTCCCGGGCAATCGTCTCGACCCGGGAGAGCCCGTATTCGCGGCTCGCCACGAGCCGCGCAACCAGCGCCTCGGGGTTGCGGCGTCCGAGCCCAGCATCGATTGCGGCGCGGCTTCCGGCCCAGAGTGCGAAGACGAAGGGCTCGCCGAAGAGAGCGTTCCATTCGGAGACGAGGTCGTAGCGGTACTTCGCCGAGGCCGGAATCTCGCGCGAAACCTGCAGCGCGCGGTCGCCGATCACGACCGCGGCGTCGTGCCCCTCGAGACGGAGTAGCTCGGACGCCTCGACCGGATCGAATTTCACCGACGCATAGCGCTCGGCGCCGAGCCTCTCACCGATGAGAATTCTGGCAAGTGCCACCGAAGTGCGGGAGCTCGGGTCGAGCGCGACGCTGCGGATCGCCTCGAGCGGGACCTTCGACACGAGCAGCACGCTCCGCACCTCGGTGCGCGACGCGATGCAGATTTCCGGGATCGCGACGACTCCCGGAATTCGGAGCATCTCGATCGCCGGGATCAGCGCGAGCGCGGCGTTGCCTCCCGCGATGAGGTCGGCACAGCGCGCCGGCGAAGCAAACTCGAACTCCTCGCCAGGCTCCGGCGCGTGGGTCAGGCCCCACCAGAGCGGGCGAGCATTCAGAAACGAGATCAGGGCGTATCGCAAAGGACTCTTGCTCGCAGGCCGCCCGCTGGTCAATGCTGTAGCGGTCCGGCCGGCGCCATCATTCACGATTCGCCGCCGCGGATCAACAACGACAGGGAGCAACCGTGAGCGAGCTCGACACCTACCGCAAGACAACACTGTTCCAACTCGACGAGGCCGGTCACCTCTTCATCTCGCCGGCCATCCGCGGGTGGGAACCGATCCACGAGCGGAAGATCAACGTCGTCGTCGACCTCGAGGGCGACCTCGATCACGGCGTGCCGACGCTTCCGAACTCGATTCTCTACCTCTACTTCCCGATCCACGACGAGGAGTTGCCCAACCTGGCAAAGCTCGACGCGATCGCCGAGCTCGGTGCCGCCCTCATTACCTCGGGGCACCGCATCCTCTCCCACTGCGGCATGGGCTTCAACCGCTCGGCCCTGGTCGCGGGGCTGATCATGCACAAGCTCGGCATGCCCGGGCCGGACGTGGTGCGAACGATCCGGGAGAAGAGAACCGGCGCGCTGTTCAACGACCACTTCGCGAAGTTCCTCGGGGAGCTGTGAGGCGGGATCCGTCTCCCCCGCGGGCCGGCCACCGGGGCCAAGCTCGACTGCCGCTCCGCGGCAAGGAAGGCATCACGCTGAGTGACGTATGAACACCATTCCCTGCGTCGCGTAGCGACGGCCGAACTTAGCCCCCGGTCGAAGACCGGGGGACGGCCGATTGCAAACGAAATGCGCGCCGCATAGCGGCGCCAGCGCAGAACGCCTATCGCCTCGCCTCTCGCGCCGGGCCTCGCTTCTCAGTACGTCTGCAGCACCGAATCTCCCGTGCCGTTGTCGATCGACGAGACGAACACCATCGCCTTGCCTGTCCCTCCGACGACGGAGAACTCGGCCTGCAATCCGCGCATGTCGCCGAACGAGTTGCGCAGATCGCCCAACACTGCCTTGGAGATGTTGCTGATGAGCAGTGTCTGGTTGGGGTTGAGGTTGTAGTCGACGGACTTCGTACCGATCACGGCAGCGAGTTGGCCGGGGAAGGTGTAGTTCATCGTGAGTCGCACCGTCACGGGTTGGCCCGACGTCTCGACGATTCCGAAATTCGAGCGGAACGTTGCCGGCCGGGCAGCGCCAACGGTCGTCGCCGACGAGTCCTCGAGCCCCCCGAACTTCCTCGACTCGCCGGCCGTCATCGCCTTCGACAACGGGAGCACGGGAATCGCGGTGCCGAACGTCGCGGCGCTCCCCTGGAGCGTCGTGTAGTTGCGGCTGCTCAGGGCGAACTGACCGTTCGTCGGGCGGAACTCGATGTATCCGATCGTCGGCGCGGGGACTCCGAAGAACACGGTGGTCACGTCGGTGAGCGCCTGCGTCTGGTTCTGCGCGAGGCTGATGTTCTTCGTGACTGGCGATCCGCCGCCAGGGAAGTACGTGAGCGTGCCGGTCGCGGTTCCCGCCGCGACGTTCATGATCGCGACGTCGGTGCGGAAGTAGGTATTGTTCGCTCCCTGCGCCGCGCCCGCGACCGGAATCGCAACCGGCTCGGTCGTCGTGAACGCGCCCTGCTTCGCCCAATCCGCGATCGCCCACGTGTCGCCGCTCAACCGGTCGACCGGCGTCGCGTACGAGACGAACGCGCCGTTCCCCGAGGCAAGCGAGACCACCGCCGCCACCGCTCCGGCAGGTAGCACCTGCGTCGCCTGCACGACGCCGAAGGCGCCGACCGCGACGCCGTCAGTCGAGCCCGTCCTGTTGCCACCGGCATCGAAGTACTCCATGTTCACCGTGATCGCGTTTCCCGTCGTCTCCTGCACGAACACGTTCGTGTGGCTGTTCGCGTCGCTGCGAAGCCCGGTGAGAAAGGCCCGCCCCGAGCCGCTGATCGCGCGATCCGAACGGAACACGGGGATCGACGTGCCGAACGTTCCCGCCGGATTGCTCGAGTTGAACACGTTCGCGCTGATCGAGAGATTCGGCGTGTCGATGCTCTTGATCTGCAGCGTGCCGATCTGCTGCGTGTTGCGGAACAACTGCCCGATGATGTCGCCGAACGACGTCGCGACGGCGGTCGCGAGGCTCTTGACCATCGAGTTCTTCGTCTCGCTGCTCCCTGCTGGCGTGTAGTAGAGCTGCACGTTCGTCAGCGCGCGGTCGCTCAGAAGATTGATGAACGAGAGATCGGAGATGAACTGGCCGACACTGCCGAGTATGTTTCCCACGCCCGGCACGAAAAGCCGCACTTCGTTCGGGTCGATCCCGGGAAGCGGCGCGGCGATGACCGGCGGGCGCGAGGTCGAAACCACCGACACGCTCGCCGAGCCGGCACCGGGCGAAGACAGCGGTCCGCGTGCGTTTGCGGCGGGCGCGTTCTGCGATCCGAGCACGTACAGGAGTGAGAGGTTCGCCACCGCGCTCTGCTCCGAGGCCGGGCGCGTCCGGCGATCGATGGTGAACGTCACGTCGCGCGACTGCCCGGGCTGGATCACCACCTCGGTTTCCTGCGGGATGAGCCACGGAACGTCCGACACGGCGATCCCCCTCAACGTCGCGGTGCCGCTGTTCATGAACGTGGCCGCGCCACTCGAGTTCTGGGTGTCACTTGCCGACACCGTGACGTCCGCCCGGTTCCGCGGCGCGGTTCCGATGACCGTCCCGAGCGGCCTCGTACCGCGGTACTGCCGCAGCGGAACCGTGACCGCCGGAAAGAGCCCGACATTCACGATGGCAGACCCTGTGAAGGCATCGTCGGATTTCGGGAGAATCTTCGGCACGGAGGATGTAGAGACCCCCAGGTTCACGGCTCTGCTGGCGCCAGGTGCCAGCGGGAAGCGCGTCGGCGATATCGTGAAATAAGACGACGTGCTGCTCGTCGGCTGGATGACGATGTCACCCTCCTGATCACCGATATTCTGAAGGATGAACTGGTCCGCCGGCGTCCCGGCCCCCGGCACGGACACCAATCCCTGGGGATACGCGAGCAGGACCACGTTCGGTCCGGTGGCCTCGATCGTCACGAGCAGAGACTGGGATCCCGGCGCGACACAGCGTTCGCCGCCCCAGCGCACGTCGACTGCGGTCGTCCCCGGCTCGATCGCCCTCACTGCAAATTCGCGCGCTCCGCCCGCGTCTCGCACCGGCCTAACGCTGGCGATTCGCGAATCCGATGCGACCGCGGCGACGCTGCAGCCTTCGGTGGCGTCGACGATGAACGTCTCGCTCGTCCCGAGCCCGCGGATGCGCAGCTCGCTCCGATCGAGTCCGATCGCGCCCGCCGAGGACGCGAGAATGACGGTGGCTGCGAAGACGAGAATGGACTGCCGAGCCTGAGATCGCTCCATGGTTCGCTCCCTGGAAGCGCGGCACGGCTGTCCGCTGTTTGACGGAATGCTGCAGATGCACGGAAGCCCCGCGCGATTCCTCTGCGATCGTGCCGCTCGTGGGGCGTCACGGGTACTACCCTTCGATAGCGACAGAAACGTCGCCTTCGTTCAGGCATCATGGAAGTGCGCTATCTGGTTCGCCGATCGCCGATCGCCGATGGCGATAAATCAACTGATCCAGGCGCGAAGCGGCAAACTGCGAGGAACCCGAAATGGCTATCTCAAGAACTGCAGCACTGATTCTCGCCTGCGCGATCTCGAGCTCGATGGGCGCCGCGGAGCAGGCTGACGTCGCATTCCGCCCCAGCACCAGCGTCGACGCCACGGTAGCGCACGTCCGTGACCTGGCGAACGCGACCGCCGACCTCGACGCAACCGAGCGCCATCACCTCGGGCCGTTGAGCAGCCGCGAGTTCCAGACGCTCGTCGAGGAGACCGCGGGGGGCCCTCTTCGTGTCGGCCTGACCAGAAACCTCACGCAGCCTGTCGAGCTCGCTTCGATCCAGCCTCTCACCCTCGCGAGCGCCAGACGCTCGATCGGCGGAGGCCTCCTTCGCCGGGAAGCCGACGGCTCGCTGACCTGGACGCTCGCCGTCACCTCGACCGCCGCGCACGCGCTGCGACTTCATTTCGACCGCTTCCTCCTTCCCGAGGGGGCGAAGGCGTACGTCTACAGCGACGAGGGAGAGGTGCACGGTCCGTACACGAACGCGTTCGTGAGGAGTATCGTCCCCGACGGGCGCGATTTCTGGACGAACACCGTCTACGCATCGACGATCTACCTGGAAGTGCAGTTCGCCGGCGCCATCTCCCCCGTCGACCTCTCGATCGACGCCGCCGCGCATCTCGAGTTCCCGCCGGCAGACCCAGGGGCCGAGCTTCTCGCCGATGCCGAGGCCACCGAGTGCTTCGTCGACGTCGCGTGCGCGCAGGACAACGCGACCCTGATCGAAAGCCTGAGCTCCGCCGCAGCGCGACTCACCTATGCAAGGGGCGGCTCGTTCTACTTCTGCACCGGCTCGCTCGTGAACGTGTCGAAGACGCCGGAGTTCGAGCCCTACATGCTCACCGCGAATCACTGTTTCAACAGCCAGGCGAGCGCCTCGAGCCTCGAGGCGCTATGGAACTACCGCGCGGCGGCCTGCGGCGCGGCTCCGCCCAGCCCGTCCACTCTCCCTCGCAATCTCGGCGCGACGTTGCTCGCCACCGCCGCGGCGTCCGACTTCACGTTCATCGAGCTGCTGCAGTCGCCTCCGGGCCCTCGGAGCTTCCTCGGATGGAACGCGAACGCCTCCGCGGTCACCGAGGGAGCGACGTTCTACCGCGTCTCGCATCCCCAGGGGGGAGCGCAGCGGTTCTCGCGGAGCGCCTACACGGCGAGCCCGTCGGCAGGCACCTGCTCGGGGCTTCCGACGACTTCCTTCCTTTATTCTCGTGGCACGTATGGTGGGACGACCGGGGGAAGCTCCGGCGGACCGATGACGAACGGCACGTCGCAGATTCTGGGGCAGCTCTTCGGCAAGTGCGGAACCGACACATCGAACCCGTGCAACTACAACACGCAGTCGACGGTCGACGGCGCGTTCTTCGCGACGTATCCGTCTGTCGCGCAGTGGCTCAACCCGGAAGGGAGCGGTTCACAGCCCTGCGTCGCGTCGACGACGACGCTCTGCGTCCAGTCGAACCGGTTCAAAGTCACGCTCGCGGCACGCGACCCGCGCACCGGCAAGACCGATTCGGGTTACGTGATGAGCTCGACGAACTTCTTCGGCTACTACGCGTTCCCCGTGCTCGCGGGAAACCAGACCGATCCGCAGATCTTCATCAAAGTGCTCGACGGGCGCCCTATCAACAACAAGTGGTGGGTCTTCTACGCATCGCTCACGGACGTCGAATTCACGCTCACGGTCACCGACACCACGAATGGCGCGAGCAAGCAGTACTTCCAGGCCCCCTACACGCAAAGGTCGGCCAACGACACGAATGCGTTCAATTGAAGCGGCGAAAGGCGAGAAGGCGAGAGGCGATGAGCAGGCCCGTGTGGGGTGCGCAAGCGAAGCTTGCGCCCTTCCTCGGCGGAAGCGGCAGCTTCCGCACCCCCGCGGCGTCCGACCGTCGCCGAAGCTTCGCTTCGGCGTGGAAGGGCGAAAGCGTCGCTTTC
>JBPPMG010000236.1:0-3157 GCA_051305935.1 Thermoanaerobaculia bacterium | reverse complement strand
TCTGCGACACATCCCCGCGTGTACCGGTAGCGATATTCCTGTCGGCGGCAGAGGTGGCGCATGAACTATCCGATCTGGGATCTTGCTTCTCCCGGGCTTCTGATCGCGTTCGTAGCGATCGTTCACGTCTTCGTTTCGCACTTCGCGGTTGGCGGGGGCCTGTTTCTCGTCTGGACCGAGCGGAAGGCGAGGCGCGAGGGCGACACGGCGCTGCTGGGTTACGTGAAGCGGCTCAGCCGTTTCTTCGTCCTGCTCACGCTCGTCTTCGGAGCGATCACCGGCGTCGGGATCTGGTTCACGATCGGTCTCGTCCATCCGGCGGCGACCTCGTCGCTGATTAACACCTTCGTCTGGGGCTGGGCGATCGAGTGGGTCTTCTTCTTCACCGAGATCGCGGCGGCGATGGTCTATTACTACGGATGGGAGAAGCTGACGCCGAAGCAGCATCTCGCCGTCGGCTGGATCTACTTTGGCGCCGCGTGGGCGAGCCTCGTCGTCATCAACGGCATCCTCACCTACATGCTGACGCCGGGCGAGTGGATCACGAGCCGCAGCTTCCTCGACGGCTTCCTCAACCCGACCTACTGGCCGGCGCTGGTGATCCGCACGCTCGGCGCGATCGGCCTGGCCGGCGTCTACGCGCTCTTCACGGCGTCGTGGCTCAGTGACGGTGAGCTCGGGAAGAAGATCGCGCGCTACGCTACGCTCGGCTGGGTCGTGCCGATGGCGATCGGCCTCCCGCTCGGGCTATTCTGGTTCTTCGCGGCTGCCGCCGGCGCGGGGGTTCCGACGGCCGAGATTCTCGGAGCGGCGGGGCCGGGCATCGCGGATCTGGCGCGCTCGCTCGGATCGACGGCGACGTCGGGATACCCCGTGGCGCAGATCGCGCTGCGCGTGGCGGTCGCGGCATGCGCGGCGACGATTCTGCTCTCGCTCGCGAGCATGCTGATCTCGCACCGCGGCGCGCGCCGCGTCGTCAGCGCAGTGCTCATGTTCGCCGCGCTCGCCTCGGTTGGCGGCGCCGAGTGGGTGCGCGAGGATCTCCGCAAGCCGTGGGTGATCGGCTCCTACATGTTCGTCAACGCCGTGCGCGTGCCTGATTCGACGGAGAGTGGAGATGCCTACGCGATCGATCGGATCCGCGAGACCGGAGTGCTCGCCGCATCGAAGTGGGCGCGGATTCCGGCGGGCATCGATCCCGCTGCGCCGAAGTCGATCGACGAGGAAGCCGCGCTGGGTCGCGAGGTTTTCCGCCTGACCTGTTCACAGTGCCACACGATCGATGGCTACCAGGCGGTTCGACCGCTCGTCGCAGGCTGGAACACGAGCGCGCTCGAGGGGGTCATCGACAGGCTCGCGGTCCCGTCGGATCTGGAGAAGGGCTGGGCTGCCGTCCCGATCGAACTCGAGAGCTGGCGAGGACGGCGGATGCCGCCGTTCCCGGGCAACGAAGTGGAAGAGCACGCGCTCGCGGTCTACCTCGCGAAGCTCGGAGGTGGCGCGATCATCGCGCGGCCGGCTGCGGGCGTGTTCGACGGCGCCGCGATCTTCGAGGCCAACTGCTCCGCCTGCCACGGCGACGGCAGCGACTGGCCCATCGAGCCGCTCATCGCAGGAAAGAACCGCGATCAGCTCCACGAGAGCCTCGGACGGCTGCCCGAGCTCAACGAAATGATGCCCCCCTTCGAAGGGAGCGACGCCGAGCGCGACGCCCTCGCACAGCATCTCGCCGGAGTCGCGGCGAGCGGGAAGAGGTGAACGATGATCGCCATGCTGATGAATCCGATTCCGCAGGCTGACCCGGTGGCGCTTCCGGCGCCGCCGATGATGCTCTGGGCGCTGCTGCTACTCCTGTTCTTCCTGCATCTGCTCCCGATGAACTTCGTGCTGGGAGGTTCTTTCATCACGCTGGTGGCCCGCCTGCGCGCCGGCGCCCACGAAGACAGCCGCAGGCTCTTCTCGTGGATGGCGAAGATGATGCCGCCGATGGTCGCGACAGCGGTGACGTTAGGCGTCGCGGCCCTGCTCTTCCTCCAGGCCCTGTATGGCAGGCTCTTCTTCTCGAGCTCGGTCATTCTCGGCTGGTTCTGGTTCGCGGTCGTGCCGATCCTGATCGTCGCGTACTACGGGACCTATATCGTGGCCTTTCGCGGCGAGAAGCGGGGAGGCGCGGTCACGCTGATCGCGGCGCTGTCGGCGATTCTCTTCCTTTCGATCGCGTTCATTTACAGCAACAACATGACGCTCTCGCTGCGTCCGGAGACGATGGCGGCGCTGCATCGATCGGGTGAAGCGTCGATGCACCTCAATCTCGGAGACCCGACCCTCATCCCGCGGTTCCTTCACATGCTGCTCGGCGCGATCGCGGTCGCGGGGATGGTGGTGTCGCTCTACGGGCGGAGCATGGAGCGCGACGACGACCGGCACGGGGTGTGGGCCATGCGCCACGGCGCGCTCTGGTTCGTGATGCCGACGGTGCTGAACTTCCTGATCGGGCTCTGGTGGCTCGGGACGCTGCCGCGCGAGGTGCTGCTCCGCTTCGCGGGCGATAGCGTGCCGGCGATCGTGTCGCTGACGGGGGGCACGCTGCTGGGGCTGGCGGCCTGCGTCGCGATGGTGATGGCGATGAACGCGCCGTCTCCGCGCAAATTCGTCGGGGTCGGGCTCTGGACGCTGCTCGGGTCGATCGCGCTGATGATCGTCTCGCGCGACGAGGTGCGGCAGGGGATGCTCGGCGTGGCGAAGTTCGAGCCGACGACGCTGATCTCGCCGCAATGGGGCGTGATCGCGGTGTTCATCCTGCTGCTGCTCGCGGGAGTCGCGACGACAGTCTGGATGGTCTCGCTGCTGTTGCGTGCGCCCGAGAAGGTCTGAGGTCTTATGTGGAGTGCGAAAGCGCAGCTTTCGCGCTTCCACGCCGAAGCGCAGCTTCGGCGGTGTGATCCGGCAGGAAGGAGCGGAAGCTGCGGCTTCCGCCGAGGAAGGGCGCAAGCTTAGCTTGCGCACTCCACACGGTTCTACGCTTCTACGACGGCGTTGGCTTTCTTGCGCTCGCTGTTGCGGCGCGTGTGGTCGAGCGTCTTCTTGCGGACCCGGATCGACTGCGGGGTCAGCTCGACCAGCTCGTCGTCGTCGATCCACTCGAGGCACTGCTCGA
>JBPPMG010000213.1:0-24383 GCA_051305935.1 Thermoanaerobaculia bacterium | reverse complement strand
CGCGCGACGTCACTCGATACGGCGACGATGTGGCACACGGCGATCACGCCGATCGCAATCGATCGGCTTCGGCCCGGAAGGCGGCTATCATCACGCTGCGATGAACCTCCTGCTGCTCGAGCCTCACGATCTCGTTGCGCCATCTGTCGCGGTCATCAGAGGAAGGCGCGCCGAGCACGTCTCCCGTGTCCTGCGCTCGGAGAGAGGCGACGCTCTCGTCGTGGGACTCCTCGGCGGCAGGACGGGAACCGGGATCGTCAGTGCGATCGATGAGACCGAGGTAACGCTGGAGCTCTCGCTGGACCGCGACCCGCCCCCGCCTCTTTCCGTGACGCTCGTCCTCGCGCTTCCACGGCCCAAGGTGCTCAATCGCGTGGTCGCGTCGGCGACCTCGCTCGGCGTGAAGCGAATCATCCTCGTCAACGCCTGGCGCGTCGAGAAGAGTTACTGGAAGAGCCCGCGACTCGAGTCTTCGAATCTCAGAGAGCAGGCGATCGCCGGGCTCGAGCAGGCGTGCGACACCATGCTGCCGGCCATCGAGCAGGAGCGCCTCTTTCGTCCGTTCGTCGAGAACGAACTGCCTGTGATCTCCGAAGGAACGAGAAGACTCGTCGCGCATCCGGGAGCCGCGATGGAGCTCGCGCAAAAGGTCGACGGGCCCGTGACTCTCGTCATCGGGCCCGAAGGGGGATGGATCGCCGCCGAGATCGAAAGCCTCGAGACGATCGGCTTCGCTCAGTTCAGTCTCGGTCCGCGCATCCTGCGCGTGGAGACGGCCGTTGCGGCGATTCTCTCGAGGCTTTTCTAGCCCGGACTATTCGTGAGGACTCGTCGCGAGGAGCGCGAGAGACGTGTAGATACAAGGCGCGCGATGGTCCGGCGACGAAGGCGTAGTCGTGCACTACGTCGAGGAGACGAACCGAGCGCAACGCAGTAGACACGCGGCTATCGCGCTCCGCAGCAGAGTCCTCATGAATAGTCCGGGCTAGACCATCGGCCAGAGGCGGCTGAGATAGTCCGAGAACGTCAGAAGAAACAGGATGCCGACGAACACGATGCTGCCGAGGAGAATCGCAGCAACAATCTTCGGGCTGTGGATCACGTGCATGAAGAACAGGACGACGACCGTCGCCTTGAGCGTCGCGATCCCGAATGCGATCGGCACGTTCCAGGCGCCGAAGTCCTGATACGCGACCGCGACCGTGATCACGGTGAGTACCATCAACGCGGCGAAGATGAAGAAGTAGGTACCCAGCGACGTGACGTGATGCGGAAAGTCGTCCTTGTCGTATGCCTCGTTGCTCATGCGCGCTCCGGTCTCAGTGCTTGCTCGCTGGATCGATGAGATACAGCATCGGGAAGAGGAAGATCCATACGATGTCGACGAAATGCCAGTAGAGGCCGCTGACCTCGACCGGTACGTAGTATTCCGACGAGAAGTCGTTCCGCATCGCGCGCATCAGGATGTAGACGAAGATTCCGATGCCGATGACCATGTGGAACGCGTGCAGCCCGGTCATGCAGAAGTAGAGGATGTAAAACATGTGGGCGCCGCGTGCCAGCTCGGGCGCGCCGTCCCACTGGAAGTTCTGCCCCGGGAAGAGGTGGTGGACGAAGTGCTCGTTGTACTCGATTCCCTTGATCACGAGGAACGCTGCGCCGCAGATCAAGGTGAGGATGAGCATCACCACCAGCGCCTTGCGCTTGTTCGTCTGCGCGAAGTAGACGCCGAGGGCAACGGTCAGCGAACTGGCGATCAGCACGATCGTGTTCGTCAGACCGAGCTTGATGTTCTGGTGATGGCTCGCCGCGATGAATCCCGCGTGGAACGACGGATCGAGCGAGCCCGAACGGAAGAGCGCGTACGTGAAGAAAAGCGGCGCGAAGAAGAGAATCTCGGTAACGAGGAAGAACCACATGCCGAGCGTGCCGGTGGCATGCTGCTGGTTCATGTCCTCGAAGTGGGACCGCAGGGCCGGATGCGCGTTAGCGGCACGTTCAGACATTCTTGTCAGCCTCCCTGGCCCAAGCCTTCTCGTCGTAGGCCTCCCACGTCACCACCGGGATCGACTCGAAATTGTGCGTCGTCGGAGGTGACGGGGTGTGCCACTCGAGCCCCGATGCTCCCCACGGATTCGCGGGAGCCTTCGGCGAGTACTTGAGCGACCAGATGAAGTAGATCAACGGCAGCAGATACCCGACGCCGAGCACCGTCGCGCCCGCCGTCGACATGACGTTGAGCACCTGGAACTCGGGGACGTACGCATGGTAGCGCCGCGGCATGCCGAGATATCCGAGCAGGAACTGCGGGAAGAAGGTCAGATTGAACCCGACGAAGACGAGCAGCGCCGAAAGGCGCGCCCACCACTCGGGATACATCCTGCCGGTCATCTTTGGCCACCAGTAATGTATGCCGGCGAAGTACGCCATGATCACCGACCCGACCATGACGTAGTGGAAGTGCGCGACGACGAAATACGTGTCGTGCACGTGGATGTCGACGCCGAGCGTCGCGAGGAAGAGCCCCGTTAGGCCGCCGATCAGGAACATCCCGATGAACCCGAGCGCGTAAAGCATCGGCGCCTCGTACGACACCGATCCTTTGTAGAGCGTCGAGGTCCAGTTGAACGTCTTGATCGCCGACGGGACGGCGACGAACATCGTCAGGAACGAGAAGACCATCGCGGAGTAAACCGAGATGCCCGCGACGAACATGTGGTGCGCCCAGATCAGGAAGCCGAGAAACGCGATCGCCAGTGAGGAAAACGCGACGAACTTGTAGCCGAAGATCTTCCGGCGGCTGAACGCTGCGATGACCTCCGAGATCACGCCCATCGCCGGCAGAATCATGATGTAGACCGCCGGGTGCGAGTAGAACCAGAACAGGTGCTGAAAGAGGATCGGGTCGCCGCCGAGCGCCGGGTTGAAGATGCCGACCTGCCAGAGGCGCTCGACCGCGATGAGCATGAGCGCGATGCCGAGAACGGGAGTGGCGAGGATCTGGATGAGGCTCGTCCCGTAGAGCGCCCACACCATCAGAGGCATGCGGAACCAGGTCAGCCCCGGAGCCCGCATCTTGTGGATCGTGACGATGAAGTTCAAGCCGGTGAGAATCGACGAGAAGCCGGCGACGAAACCGGCGAGCACCGTCGGCACGACCCAGGTGTTCGAGTAGGTCGTCGAGAACGGCGTGTAGAACGTCCATCCGGTGTCGACGCCGCCGAGCAGCATCACCGCGACGCCCATCACCGAGCCGATCACATAGAGATACCAGCTCAGCAGGTTGAGCTTCGGAAACGCGAGATCCCTCGCTCCGAGCTGTAGCGGCAGGACGAAGTTCCCGAGCACCGACGGAACCGCCGGGATCAGGAAGAAGAAGATCATCACGACGCCGTGCAGCGTGAAGAGCTTGTTGTAGGTGTCCGAGGTGAACAGGTCGCCCTGGGGCGTCATCAGCTCGAGCCGGAGCAGGAGCGCGAAGAGGCCTCCGACGAAGAAGAGAATGGTCACCGAGATCATGTAGAGGATGGCGATCCTCTTGTGGTCGATCGTGAAGAGCCACGACATCAGGCCGTGATCGGCGTTGAGGTAATTCGTCTCTTCGTGCTTCTCGGGAGTCGGAGCGGAATCGATTACAGCACTGGTCATGATCTTCGGAGTCCCCGCGTTACTTCGTCACTGCAGTGTTGGCAGCAGGCGCCGGAGCAGCGGCCGGACGGGCCGGCTCGGGCGCTTTCATCGACTTGATGTACGAGACGAGCTGCATGAGCTGGGCCTCGTTTACCTGTCCCTGGAACGTCGGCATGATCGGGTCGTAGCCACTCACGATCTTCGCCTGCGGATTGAGGATCGACTCGCGAACGTAGTTCTCGTCGATGGTGACGACCTGGCCGTTCGTGAGCTTCACAAGCGTGCCGAAGACCCCCTCGAGGTTGGGACCGCGCGAGCCGCTTCCCGCCTGGTGGCAGGTCACGCACGCGAGGCTCTCGAAGAGTTTCTTGCCCTCGGTAGCCGGTGAGCCTTCGGTTGCGCCCCCCGACAGCCAGAGCTGGTAGTCCTCGGGCTCCATCACGACGACGGTCCCGATCATCTTCGAATGCTCAGTGCCGCAGTACTCGGAGCAGAAGATGTGGTAGCGGCCGACTTTCGTCGCCTCGAACCAGTTGTAGGTGTAGCGGCTCGGAAGCACGTCGGTGTGGACGCGGAAGTCGGGAACGAAGAAATCGTGGATCACGTCCTCGGAGGTCATGATCAAACGGACCGGGCGGCCGACCGGGACGTGCAGCATGTTGATCTCGGTCTGCCCCGTCGGGTGCTGGAACTTCCACATCCACTGCCGGCCAGTCGCCCAGATGTCCATCGCGTTGTCGGGCATCCGTCGCGCGTTGAAGAAGACGATGGCTCCCCAGACGAAGAAGGCCATGAACGCCGCAAATGGGATGACGATCCAGACGATCTCGAGCGCGTTCGACGCCTTGTACTCCTGCGGAACCTCATTGCCGGGGCCGCGCTTGTACTTCAACGCCAGGAAGACCACGACGCCGGAGATCGCCACCGTCACGAGGGCGCAGACGGCGACGAGGAAGAGGTAGAGCTCGTCGACGTGAGGCGCGAGCGTCGAACCCTGATTCGGCATGAATGGCAGATTGTTAGGCATATCGGGTCTTGTCTATGCTCCGGTTTCCGTGTCGCGAGGACGCCGGCTCAGGAAGAAGATGAAGCCGGCGAGCGCGACGACGGTCGCCACACCACCGGCTCGTACGAAGTTCATCGCGTGCTTCGAGTACGTCCCGGTGGCCGGGTCGTAGTGATAGCAGAGCAACAGAAGCTGATCGGTCGGTGACCCGATCTTCCCGTCCGAGGCTTCGACGATCCCGAGCCGCAGGTCGCGCGAGGGATTCTCGATACCGAACAGGTAGCGCGACACATGCCCCTCGGGAGTGATCACCGCCGTCATCGTGCCATGCGCGAACTGCTGCGCCTTCGGATCCCACGCGTAGCGGAAGCCCAGAGCCGCCGTGATCTTTCGCACCGTCGGCTCGTCGGTCGTCAGGAAGTGCCAGCCCTCATCGGCACCCTTGCGCCCGTAACGCTTCGCGTAGATGCCCTTCTTCTCCGCGGCGAGCGCAGGCGTGTCGCGATGGTCGAAGCTGATCGTGAGCAGCTCGTAGTCCTTGCCCGGCTCCATCTTGATGTTGGCGATCGACGTCGTAAGCCCGTCGAGGACCAGATTGCAGAGCATCGGACAACTGAAGTAGACGAGCGTGATGACGACCGGGCGCCCCTTCTGGAAGTAGTCTCCCAGCCTGACCTGCTTCCCGGTCTCGTCTCGGAAGACAAGGTCGAGCGGCAGCTGGGCATCGAGTCTTTGCTCGATCTCCAACCCCTTGGCAGGGCCCTTGCCGGACAGAAAGTCCTGGCCTGACGCGCTGAGCGCGCCGAGCATCAGGATCATCGCAACCAAACTCCGGACTTTCATTGTTCGAACCATCTTTCCTCAGCGTGCAGGCGCGGGCATCGGTGAAGCAGGCGCTGCAACAGCGGCCGCGGCGGCGGGTGCGACCTGCTCTGCCGCCTGCGCCTTCACCATCGAACGCTCCAGTGCGAACGCCATCGCCTTCTCGATCGGGACGTGAACGACACCCTTCTCGCGATCGAGCCAACCATAGCTGTTGAGCTTGCCTTCCTGCTCGGCGAACATCGCGTCCATGTCTTTCACCGGGTCGGCCTGAAGCATCGGCGCGTTCTGCGGGAGCGTCGCGACTTCGGGGCCCCCGGCTCGCAGATCGAGCTCCTTCGGGATCTCGCTTTTCGGAGCGGCGACCCGGGTCAGAACCTCGGCCTGCCTCGCGTTCTCGAACCTGACGAGCGCCTTGTAACTCCAGCTCACGAGCACGAACGCGATCGCGGTGACGATCGCGAACACTACGAAAAACCAGGCGAACGGGCGTACGTGGATGTCGGTGTCCTCGTACCCCTTCGCGTGCGCGTCGTGATGAACGTGCTCATCCATGGATGACGGCCTCCTTCGCACCTTCAAGCGACTCGTGCGCCGGCAGGACGGCTCCCTTCTTCAGCCTGCGAAGGAAAAAGAACGTCCAGATCCCTCCGATTCCGAGAAGGGTCGTCAGATCGAGCGCATGCGGGTGGAACGTCGCGTGGTGCCCCTCGGTCGTCCAGTTCGGCGCGATGATCCAGTAGTAGTCGACCGCGCGCATCACCATGATGAAGATGGCGACCTTGCCGAGGAACTTCGCCCGGTCCTTGATGCCGCGCATGAGCAGGAGAAGAAACGGAAGGAAGAAGTGCCCGACGATCAGGAGCACGGAGATCGCTCCCCAGGCTCCGTGAGAACGGATGATGTACCAGGGGATCTCTTCCTTGATGTTGGCGTACCAGATGAGCAGGTACTGCGAGAACGCCGTGTAGGCCCAGAGCATGACGAAGGCGAACATCAGGTTGCCGAGATCGCGGAAGTGGACCGGCTCGGCGACATCCGCGATGGGAGCCTGATCCGCAGCGCTCGTGACGATCGCATTCATGAACGCGAACGCGAGCAGCACCGCCCCGACGATGTAGGAAATGCCAAACATCGTCGAGAACCAGTACGGGTCGAGCGACATCATCCAGTCGACCGAAGCGAACGTGACGCTGACGGCGAGAATCAGCAGTCCGCTGGCGCTCCACTTCCGAAGCGTCAACGCTGCTTCCTGCGTGCCTGTCTCGTCGTACTTTCGGTCGCTCCGCCGAAGCATGAACGCCCAGATCATCCAGATTGCGAAGAACGCGGCGCCACGAATCCAGAACGCCTCGGGATTCAGGTACGCCATCTTCTTGCTGAGGATCGGGTCGTGCGCCATCAAATCGTGATTCGTCCAGCTGTAGATCCGATCCATTCCGAGGTAGACCGGAAGCGCGAAGATCAGCATGAGCGGCAGATTCGTGGTCGCGGCGAGCAGCGGCTTGCGGATGATGTAGCCCCACCAGCCGCCGGTCATGTACTGGAGCATCGCGATCCCGAGCGCGCCGACCGTCAGGCTCATCCAGAAGACGAACGCGACGAGCCACGAACGGAAGAACTGGTCCTGGGCCTGGAATCCGAGCACCGCCGTGGCGGCCAGGCCGATGAGACCGACCACCAACGCGGGTTTTTCCAGTCGGAAGAAGCGGAGCGAGTCGTTCGACATCTCGTTCATCAGTGCTTCTCCCCTTCGGCCTTCGGTGCCGTCGCGGCCGCGTCGAGAGTGGCGCGCTCGGGGCTCGGCACGTCGGCGATCGTCGCGTTCTGGCTCACCTGGAGCGCGCGAACGTAGGCGACGATGGCCCAGCGATCGGCCGGCGGAACCTGAAAACGATAGGCGGGCATCACGCCGAATCCGTTGGTGATCACGTCGAAGATGTAGCCGTTCTTCCTCGAACGAAGCGCGTCGCTGTGGTAGGAGGGCGGCCTCTTGTAGCCGCGCGCCGCGATCATTCCGTTGCCGTCACCGACTCGTCCATGACAGGGCGTGCAGTAGATTTCGAACCGTTCCTTGCCGCGCGCCATCAGCTCCGGCGTGAGCGGAAGCGGGAAATTGTCCGAGAACTGGCCGGCTTCGCGCCCGCTGTCGAACAACTCGTTCGGCCCGATTCCGATCTGCGCGAGAGTTCCGTCGGCGCGCGGGCTGGCCACCGTCCCGTCCACGAGCGGGCGCGAGGAGGCGCCGTCGGGAAAGAACGCGCTCTTCTCGAGCGGATCGAACTGCGGCTGCTCCGCCATCTTCTGCGGAAGGCGGCAGCCGGCGAGGGCCAGCGACGCGGCGAGGGCAACGCCCACCAGGAGCGTTGCGCGCGAGCGCGAGTCGGTCGTCGTCTTACCAGGGTACATCGTTGACCTCGATCGAATTCAGACTCTGCAGGAAGCGGCGCGTCTCGCCAGACTCGAACTTCGGATCGTCCGCCTCGATGCAGAGAAAAAACTGGTCGCGCGAAGCGAGATGGAATCGCTCGACGTTGAAGACGGGGTGATACGGCTGCGGAAGCCCGTTGAGCATGATCATTCCGAGGACCGCCGAGAACGACGCGAGCAGCACCGTCACCTCGAACGTGATCGGGATGAACGCGGGCCAGCTGTTGAGCGGGCGTCCGCCGATGTTGAGCGGGTAGTGGATCACGCTCGCGAAGTACTGCATGCCGAACCCGCCCAGCGCGCCGAGAATGCCGCCACCAAACACGATCGTCGAAAGCCACGTCTTCTTGAACCCGATCGCCTCGTGCAGCCCGTGGATCGGGAAGGGCGAATAGGCGTCCATCTTCGTGTAGCCCGAGTCCGTCGCCTTCTGCGCCGCGGCGAGAAGCGTCTTCGGGTCGTCGAACTCCGCGATCAGCCCGTAGTACGGGGGCTTCTGCTTCGATTTCATTTGTGCTCCTCGTTGTGGTGGACCGAAGCCTCGGGAAGCAGGGTCCGCATCTCGAAGATCGAGATCAGCGGCAACGAGCGGATGAAGAGGAACAACAGCGCGACGAACAGCCCGATCGTGCCGAAGAAGAGCATGTATTCGTACTTCGTCGGGTCGTACATGCCCCAGGACGACGGGAGATAGTCACGGTGCAGACTCGTCACGATGATGACGAACCGCTCCAGCCACATCCCGATGTTCACGATGATCGAAAGGATCCAGAGAATCCAGGGCGTGGTGCGCATCTTCTTGAACCAGAGCAGCTGCGGTATCGCGATGTTGCAGGTCCAGAGCGCCCAGAAGGCCCACCAGTACGGTCCGTGCGGCCTGGTGTCGAACGCGAGGAAACGCTCGTAGGTGTTGCCGCTGTACCAGGCGAAGAAGACCTCCATCACGTACGCGTAGGCGACGATGAGCCCGGTCGCGAGCATGACCTTCGCCATGTTCTCGATGTGCCGCATCGTGATGAAGTCTTCGAGCCCGTATGCCTTGCGGATCGGGATCGCGAGCGTCAGGACCATCGCAAAGCCCGAGAAGATCGCGCCGGCAACGAAGTAGGGCGGGAAGAACGTCGTGTGCCAGCCGGGGATGACCGAGGTCGCGAAGTCGAACGAAACGACGGTGTGAACCGAGACGACCAGCGGTGTAGCGAGACCCGCGAGCAGCAGGTACGCCGTCTCGTAGCGGAACCAGTGCTTCGCCGATCCGCGCCAGCCCATCGCCATCAGGCCGTACACGATCTTCAGTCCCTTGTGGCCGGTCCGGTCGCGAAGCGTCGCGAGATCGGGAATCAGGCCGACGTACCAGAAGAGGAACGACACCGTTCCGTAGGTCGAGATCGCGAAGACGTCCCAGACGAGCGGGCTGCGGAACTGCGGCCAGAGCGCCATCGTGTTCGGGTACGGCATGAGCCAGTAGTCGAACCATGGACGACCGGTGTGCAGAGCGGGGAACATGCCGGCGCAGGCGACGGCGAACAGTGTCATCGCTTCGGCGAAGCGGTTGATCGACGTGCGCCACTCCTGCTTGAGCAGCAGGAGGATTGCGGAGATCAGCGTACCGGCGTGACCGATACCGACCCACCAGACGAAGTTCGTGATGTCGAAGCCCCATGCCACCGGGTTGTTCAGACCCCAGACGCCGACGCCCCACATGAGCAGCCACGCGATCGCGTACATCATCATCATCACGAAGATGAATGCGATGCCGAACCCGAGGATCCATCCCTTGGGCGTGTCCTTGCGGAGGACGATCGAACTGATCTTGTCGGTAATCGATCCGAACGAGTGTCCCGGAGCGATGACCGGAGGCCGGTCAAACCGGCTCGGGCTGGGAGGCTGGTCCATAGGATTGTTCTGCTCCATTCCGGTTCCGTCGAAGCCGCTTAGCCGGCGATTTCCTTGTTCTTGTTTCGGACGGCGCCGAGGTACGAGGTGCGCGGGTTGGTGTTGACCTCTTCGAGCACCCGGTAGCTGTGCGGCTCCGCCTTCAGCTTCGACACGAGACTGTTCGGATCGGCAACGTCACCGAAAACGATCGCCTGCGTCGGGCAGGCGGCCTGGCACGCCGTGCGAATCTCGCCGTCGCGGATGCGGCGGCCTTCGCGCTCGGCCCCGATGCGGGCGGTGTTGATGCGCTGCACGCAGAAGCTGCACTTCTCCATGACGCCGCGCGAGCGAACCGTGACGTCGGGGTTCCGCATCAGCTTGAGGCTTTCGGAATCCCAATCGGCAAACTGGAAGTAGTTGAACCGGCGAACCTTGTACGGGCAGTTGTTCGCGCAGTAGCGCGTGCCGACGCACCGGTTGTAGGTCATCTCGTTGAGACCCTCGGTCGAATGCGACGTCGCGGCCACCGGGCAGACGGGCTCGCACGGCGCGTTCTCGCAGTGCTGGCACATCATCGGCTGGTTGACCGTCAGCTCGGGGCTCTTCATGCTCCCCTTGTAGTAGGTGTCGATCCGCATCCAGTGCAGCTCGCGTCCCACCATCACCTGCGGCTTCCCGACGATCGCGATGTTGTTCTCAGCGTGGCACGCGATGACGCAACCGTTGCAGCCGGTGCAGACAGTCGTGTCGACCGCGAGCCCCCAGGAGTAGCCCGTGTCGCTGGTCCACTTCGGATAGAGCGACATCTCGCCGCTGTGCGGCCCCGCGTGAACCTCGGCGAGCGCCGGGTTCTTCGTGAACTCCTCGAGCGTGCCGGAGCGGACGATGTCGCGCTCGTCGGGCATGACATGGTGGAGTTGCGTGCAGGCGAGCTGGTAGTCGCCTGCCGCCATCGCGACCTGGACGACCGCGTGCCCGAGAGCGTCGGAGGTGCGAAGGGTGTAAGCGTTGAAGCCGCCGCCCTTCGCCTTTTCCTTCTGCGACGCGACGCTGCCTCCGCGGGTGCGACCGTAGCCGGAGTGCAGCGTGATCGCGCCGTCGGGATGACCGGGGACGACCCACGCCGCCGCGGTGAGCGATCGGCTGCCGTGCTTGATCTCGACCATGGGCGCGCGACGCGACCAGAGGTGCAGGTTCTGCTCGTTGCCATCGCCCGGTAGCCCGCGATCGCCGACGAGACCGAGCTTCGTCGCGGTCGCCGGGCTCATCAGCGCGGCGTTGTCCCAGGTCAGCTTCGTGATCGGCTTCGGCAGCTCCTGGAGCCAGCCGTTGTTCGCGAACCGCCCGTCGAAAACCGCGGGATCGGGACGGAAGCTCACCTCGAGGTCACCCGCCCGATTGCTCGGGGCGATCGCGCCGAGCGCAATCGGCATCGCCTTGTGGACCTGCGCCGTCCCGTCGATCACCCCGTCGCGAAGCCACTTGTTCCACGACGTCTCGAAGTCGAGTCCCGGCTTCTGCACCTTCCAGTAGTTCCGGACGATGTCGTACGGCAGGTTCGCGTCGTCGGTCAGTATTGCGAAAAGCTCGTGCGGGTCACGGCCGTTGTAGAGCGGCGCGATGAGCGGCTGTACGATCGACGCGGTGCCGTCGTACGCCCGGGCGTCTCCCCACGACTCGAGATAGTGCGTCTGCGGCACGTGCCAGTGGCAGTGCTCGGCGGTCTCGTCGAAGTAGAGCGAGAGCGAGGCACGGAACGGAACCTTGTCCAGCGCGGTAAGGAACCCGAGATCCGCGGGCGCGTCGAACACCGGGTTCACGCCGACCATGAGCAGGACCCGCACTTTGCCGGCCGCCATGTCGGCGGAGAGCTGGCGAAGCGACTCGCGACCAACGGTCGGAACCACATCGAGCGGGTCGGAGTGAAGAACCGTGACGCCCGAGTTGCCGAGCGCTTCGTTGAGCGCGTGAACGAGCGCGTGCACGGCGGCGGGCTGTTCGGCGCCGGCGATGACGATACTCCGTCCTCGCGCCGACTCCATCTCCTTGACGACGGCCTTGAGCCAGGCGTCGTGCTCGCCGCCCATCGTCGCGCCGGGACCGACGCCGAACGCGCCCGCGAGGGCAAAGGCGAACTTCTCGATGTCGGAGGGCTTGAGCGGGAGACGGTGATCGGCGGCCGTGCCGGTCGGCGTCGGCATCGTCTCCACGACGTAGAGACGATTCGCGGACGAGGTGCCGCGGCGGACGCGTCGCTTCGACATGAAGTCGCGCGCATAGCGGACCGAGCCAGGCCCCGAAGCGAGGAAGTCGGCGTCGATCGAGACGACGACGTCGGCCTTGTCGAAGGCATACCAGGTGTTTGCGAACGCGCCGCCGAAGGCGAGGCGCGAGCCCTCGAGCTCGTTGTCGCGGCCGTGCGGTTCGTACTGGTACCACCGCGCCCCCGGCAGAGCCGCGAGCACGGCCTTCATCTGCGCGCCGAGCGTCGGCGACGTGACGTGCTCGGTGAGAATCGCGAGACCCTCGCCACCGGCGTCCTTGATCGGCCTGAGCTCCGTTCCGAGCGCGCCGAGAAAGCCGGTCCACGTCGTGATGTTGCCGAGATGCCGCACGGTCTTCGCGCGGTCCGGATCGTAGAGCCCGAGAATCGAGGCCTGCGTGAAGACGTCGGTCGCGCCCATGCTTCCGGGATGATCGGGGTTCCCCTCGATTTTCGTGGGCCGGCCCATGTGCGACTCGACGAGCACGCCGGTCGCGACTCCGCTCAGCGTCATCGCCGTCGCGAAGAACATCGGCTTGCCAGGAATCATGTTCTCCGGCTGCCTGACGTAAGGAACGATCTTCTCCTGTGGCACCGTGCAGGCCGAGAGCCCGGCGAGCGCGAGGGAAGAGCCCATCAGCTTCACGAAATCGCGACGGTCGACCCCTTCCTGAAGAGGAACCGCCTGCTGCGGGAACTCTTCGGAGACCGACGCAAAGAACGACTCTTCGTCGCCGAGCTCGTGAAGGCTCATCCAGTGCGTACGCTCCGCCTTGCGGTCGAAGCGCGTTTGGAACGTATCCAGATCGAGTTCTCTCGTGTTATCGGCCATGACTCCGGTATCCGATCTCGGCGTGTCCATCGCGGGAGGAACGCGGAGAGAGCTCGTGCTCTCGCCGCGACACCACCTTAGTAATGGCACACCGAGCAGTTCGTCTTGCTCTGAATTCGGTATTCCTTCACCAGTTGCGCTCCAAGCGTTTCCTGGTCGTCGGCTTTCCATGCCATGTCGTAGACCTTGTCGCGAGGCCTCACGAACTGCTCGGGGTTGCGGTGGCACTGGAGGCACCAGCCCATGCTCATCGGCTCGGCCTGATAGGTCAGCTGCATCAGGTCGACGCGACCGTGGCACGACGCGCACCCGATTCCCTTGGCCACGTGGATGCTGTGATCGAACTGAACGAAGTCGGGAGTCCGATGGAGACGCTCCCACTGAATGGCGACTCCCGAGCGGTACGCTTCCCGGATCGGCTCGAGCATCTTCGCGTTCGTCCAGATCTCCTTGTGGCAGTTCATGCAGGTGGCCACGGGAGGGATGCCTGCAAAGTTGCTCGTCTCCACGCTCGTGTGACAGTAGCGACAGTCGAGCCCGAGCCCCGAGACGTGGTGCTGGTGGCTGAACGGCACCGGCTGCTCGAGCGCGACCCCTTGCTGAGTCACGTAAGGAGACTGCTGGAGCATGTAGAGGAGGAACCCCAGAAACCCGACGAGTGCGGCTCCACCGACGATGCTCGCCCGGGCGATTGCATTGGCGCTTCTCGGAAAGATCTGCATGCTTTAGTGACTCACGCGCGGACGCACGAAAGTCTCACGATGAGACTCGCGTCCCTGGGTCAGATTTTGTCGACAGCGTGATAACGTTATGAGCCGCCGAGGCGCTCGGCGTTCGCGGCGAAGACTACCACCACGTCCGGAACCGCTCAAGAAAAAACTTGCGGTTTTTCGTGTTTTTCTGCGATGAACATCACGTTTCAAAGTGAACCACAATTCAACGAGATGTGATGCGCGCCACATGAATTCGCAGCACGACCGCGCTCACTGCGGCCACCGCGATCGGAAGGGATTGCGCGACGACCTCGCCCCACTGCAGTGTCACGCCGATCTCGTGCACGGACACACCGATCCAGGCGGCAGTCGTCAGTGACGCGGCAAGTGTCGCGACGAGCCCTCCTCGAATCCACCAACCCACCGTCACCCCGCGACCGCTCCAGCGACCCCAGACCGCGGCAAGAAAGCCGGGGAGTCCCGCGACCCCGAGCGCAAACGTAGCCAGGAACGCGCCGACCGTGGCGTCGAACGCTCCGTGTCCACGCACGCTCGCCCAGAACACCGGGAGCGGCCAGCGAAGCGCGAGCAACGCACAGGCGCTCACGGTCGCACGAATCGCGAATGCTCCCCATCCGCGCGCCGCGACCCGAGGCCCCGTCTTCGCGCTGAGGCTCATCGGCAGTGGACTCCGCGCTCAGAAGCGGGCGCTGGAGGCGCGCTGCCGGCGGTCGAGGTCGCGAATCGCCGTGATCAGGCGGCTCGCCGTCGCCCCACCCTTCTTCACGACGCCCGAGATCTTGCTCTCGAGCTGCATCCGCTCGGCAGGCGAAACGTCGTGCGACGTCAGGATCAGGATCGGGATCGTCGCGGTTCTCAAATCGTTCTTCAGTTGAGTGGCGACTTCGAAACCGTTGATGCCCGGCATCATCAGATCGAGCACCACGGTGTCGGGCAGCATCTCGCGTGCGAGCGCGAGCCCCTCTTCCCCCGAAGAGGCGACCTGCACGTCGAACCCGCTGGACTCGAGCTCGTCGCCGAGTAGTTCGAAGACGGCCGGGTCGTCGTCGATGAGCAGCAGTCTCGGTCTCACCTTCTCCCCACCCGGAGCCGTCAGTTCCCGGAGACGCTCGACGAATCGCTTCCGGTCGACCGGCTTCACCATGTAGTCCTCGGCGCCGAGTGCGAGGCCGAGGTCCCGATTCTGTGTCATCGACACGATCACCACCGGAATCTGCCGCGTCTCCGGCTCTGCCTTCAGCCGCTTGAGAACCTCCCACCCGTCGAGCCCGGGCAGAACCAGATCGAGCGTGATCGCCACGGGGCGAACCTGACGCGCCAGCCGAAGCGCCTCTTCGCCGAGTCTCGCGCGGACCGCCGAGTATCCTGCCGCTTCGATGTACCCGCGAAGCGTCTCGTAGGTGACCGGATCGTCCTCGACGACGAGGATGCGCTCGGCAGCCGCTGCGAGCTGCGGCCCGCCGCCCCCCGAAGGCGGGTCGGCCGCCTGGAGCCGGACCGGGATACGGAACCAGAAAGAGCTGCCCTTCCCCTGCTCGCTCTGAACGCCCACGACGCCACCCTGCAGCTCCACGAACTTCTTCACGAGCGAGAGTCCGAGCCCGGTCCCTTCGAATTGCCGGCTGATCGTGGCGTCGACCTGCCGGAACTCTTCGAACACGACCGGGATGTTCTCGGGCGAGATCCCGATCCCACGATCGGAGACCGAGATCTCGATGGCGTCCACTCCGCGAAGGACACGCGGCACGAGCGTGGCGCGAACGGTGACGGCAGTCTCTTCGTGCGAGAATTTCACAGCGTTCGACAAGAGGTTGTAGAGCACCTGCTTGAACTTTCCGGCGTCGCCCTCGACCACGGGGAGATCGGGCGCAATCTCGATTTCGAATGCCACCTTCCTTCGCTGTGACATCCCTTTCATCAGGTGGCAGACTCCCTCGATCTGTGGCCTGACCTCGAACGGCTCGACGAACAGCTCCATCTTTCCAGCCTCGATCTTCGACAGGTCGAGGATGTCGTTGATGATGTTCAGCAGGTGCTGACCCGAGGTCTGGATCAGGTTGAGAAAATTGAAGTGCTTGTCCGAGATGTCACCCTTGAGCCGTTCCCCGAGAATCTCCGAGAAGCCGATGATCGAGTTGAGCGGCGTCCGTAGCTCGTGGCTCATGTTTGCGAGGAACGCGCTCTTGGCCTGGTTCGCCTGCTCCGCCTCGAGCCGCTTGATCGCGAGCTCCCGCAGCATTCGCGCCTTGGAGATCGCCGACACCGCGTGCTCGCGGTAGCGGATCAGTTTCTTGAGGTCGGAGGAATCGAACGCCTCCGGATCGGTAAAGTTGTCAAAGATCAGGAAGCCCTCGAGCATGCCGCCGAGCGCGACTTCCATCACGAGCATCGACCTTGGGACGGGAATGTGGCGGGTCTTGTCGCGCCCGGGAAGATCTTCGAAGTTGCGCGTGAGGTAGACCCCCTCGTCGAGCATCTCCGCGCCTTCGCAGTATCGGCGCACCGCTTCCTCGAGAGAAAAGGTCAGCCCGTCGAAGATCGACGGCTCGTAGCCGGACGAGGCCGCAACGCGGCACGCACCCGACTGGGAGTCGAAGACCAGGAACGCGCCCTTCTCGGCCTGCGGAAACAGCACGAGACCCTGCTCGAGCAGCAGGCTCAACACCGCGTCGAACTCCACCTCGCGGTTGATGACGCGCACGATTCTCTCGAACGTCTCGAGCTCGCGCGCCTGGGCCGTAATCTCGTGCGTCCGCTGTTCGACAACCTCGGCGAGCTGCCGGTTCTTGAGCCGCAGCTGGATCGTCCGGAATCGGTTCAGCCCGAAGATGGCCGAGCCCAGGACGGTGATGTAGGCGAGCACGGCCCACCATCGGAGCCAGAGCGCGGGGGCGACAACAAACGAATGCCTGAGAGGCTCGCTCGTCCAGCGTCCCGCGTTGTTCGATGCGATGACCTCGAGCGTGTAGCGCCGATCGAACAGAAACGCGGGAAGGTTCGTGTACCGCAGCCGCGGCTCGCGTACGGGAGCGGAGTATTCCTGCTCGCACGGGATCAGCCGGGTCCGGAACAGCACCCTCTGCTCGTCGGCGAAACTGAGCGCAGCAACCTCGGCCTCGAGTGAGTTGCCGGAAAACGCACCTTCCGCATACTCGAACCGGCGCAGCTTCAAAGGCGGAGGCGTCGTGTTTTCGCGGATCAGTTCGGGCCGGACGAGGGCGAGGCCTTTCGGCGTCGCGAAGTAGACCGTTCCGCTTCTGCCCACACTTACAGGCGCGTAGGCCCACGCCTCGTCGTCGATCAGCCCGTCGTGCTTCGACAACCGGCGCACCACGCGCAAAGTGCGCGGATCGATCTCGGCGAGCCCGGCGTTCTGGCTCACCCAGATCGTTCCGCTCGAGGGCGCGCGCGCGAAACTGACGATCACGTCGCCGCCAAGCCCGTTGGTCGCGTCGAAACGGGCCACGATGCGAGGCGGTTCGCCTTCGAGCACGAAAAGCCCTCGCGGCGTGCCTGCCCAGAGGCGGCCCTCGAACCACAGGAGGCTTTTCACGGAGTTGCTCGGAGCACCCGAAGAGATGGTCCACGCCGGCGCGAAAACCGGTGCCGTCGGCCAATGGACGATCTCGCTCGTCGACCGCCGGTCGAGCGCTTTCAGGCTCTCGAACGTGAAAGGCTCGATACTTCGAAGCAGGCCCGTGTCGATCGTGCCGATCCAGAGGTACGTTCCGTCATACGCGACACTTGCCGTTCCGGACGTCGGAATTCCGGCCGGATCGCGGAAGACATGCCAGTCCGCCCCGTCCCAGGCGACGAGAGCTCCGGTCCCAGCGAGGAAAATGATC
This sequence comes from Thermoanaerobaculia bacterium, assembly GCA_051305935.1. Classification (GTDB taxonomy): domain Bacteria; phylum Acidobacteriota; class Thermoanaerobaculia; order Gp7-AA8; family Gp7-AA8; genus JACPDH01. Next base: position 6,943 of record JBPPMG010000213.1, on the reverse strand, counting down.
TCTCGCGAACCTTCGGCCGCGCTTCGAATCTGCAGCGCCGTGCACGAATAGACCGGCCCGCCGGTGGGCGCGCCTGCGATCACCATCGGGCTCCCGACCACGTTCACATTTCGAGGCGGTGGGAAGACCGCACCGCCGGGCGAGAGCCCCGGGGGCGAGACGATCGACGCCCCGTCCGCGGTGCCGACCCAGAGACGGCCGCGCGAATCCTCCGTGGCGGAATACACGGAGTTGTTTCGCAGGCCGTCCAGGATCTTGATCGTCGACTTACTCCCGTCCTTCCCGATCACTCCGAGCCCGTTGCCCGTACCCACCCAGAGTGCGTCGAGGTAGATATGGCTTTCCGTCGCGGAGAACGCGGCCACGTCGGGAAGCGTCGGCTCTTCGCCGTCTCGCGCGTAGCCCGTGTAGCGAAGGAACGCAGCGTAGTCGCGACGCAGCCGCGAGAGCCCACCGTTCTGTCCGAACCAGAGGTTCTTCTCCCTGTCCTCCAGAATCGTCCAGAAACTGTCGCTGAACAGACCGTCCTTGCGGTTGAGCAGCCGCGGTGGCGCCGATCCGTCGAGCGGCATCCGAAGCAGCCCGCTGCCGAGCGAGGCCGCCCACAGAACACGATCGTCGGTGACGTGGATCGCGAACACTCTCGCGTTGAGCGGCGACTCGAGATTCTCGATTCGATCGCCGTCGAGACGCCAGATCTCGCCGGCACCGCCACCGCCCCAGAGCGTCCCCTCTCGATCCTCGAACAAGACGTTCGTGTCCGAACTGGGAAGACCCGACGGTGACGACTCGATCCACTCCGACGCAGCCGTCCCCTCGCGAAACACGGCCAGCGCCGCCAGCGGCCCGCGTCCGAGCGCCGCCCAGACTGAACCGTCGGAACGCTTCACCAGCGCATTCACGCGGAGGTCCGCGCTCACTCCGGGCGGCGCGGTCGAGATCCGGTCCACGGCCACGATACCCGTCGCGTCGACGCTGTATCGGACGATCCCGTCGCCGGGCGTGCCGATCCAGACTCGATTGCGCCCGTCGGCGAGAATCACGTTCGCTTTCATCCGAACCTGTGGGAGCTCGACCTGCCCCAGCACGCTCGTGAAACGAATGTTCCGTCCCGGTTCGTAGGCCGCGAGCGGCTCTTCAGTTGCCACGACGCCGGTTTCGCTGCCAACCCACAATCGCCCCACGCCGTCTTCGACGATGGTGCGGACGGTCAGGTCGACGAGCCCGTCCTGCGTTCCGTATGACGTGAGTCTTTGCCCGTCGTAGCGGGCCACTCCAGTCGAGTAGAACCCGATCCAGATGTAACCGAAGGAGTCCTGAACGAGCCGCTGCACACTCGCCGAGGGGAGCGGCGTGCGAGAGTCGTCCGGGGAAAGGTGGACGAACGGCAGTTCCTGCGCCGCCAGGACAAGACTCAGAAGCGAGCCCGCCAGGACGGAACACGACACTCCCGCGCGGCGCAAGCGCGCGATCGACGAGGGAGACATACCGGAACTATAGATGCACGGCCGAAGGGCATCAACCGAACGGCGGCAACATTCTCGGCAGCCACGCGCCCGTGTGAGTCAATCTGACCTGATAACGGGCAGCGCGTCCGACACCTACGAGACGGTCCGGCAGCGACAATCCCGCCCGCTCATCGTCTACTGCTTCGCGAGCCACTCCTTCGCGGCGTCGATTTGCTCGAACCCCTTCAGGCTTCGTCCCGTCACCCGGTTGAGGAAGTTGAAGATCACCCGCTTCAGGTCGTTGAGCCCGACGACCGCACCCGCGCGAACGAACGGCTTGTTGTGCGCCACGTATGCCTTGAGCGCGTCGGCGACTTCCCGGTTGTAGCTCGAGCCTTCGACGTCGGTCAGCGTCAGGAGGGAGCCCGGAGGTTGCGTCGCGATCACCGCCTGCGCTTCGCGGATCGCCTCGAGCAACTCGGCGGGCGTCTTCCGCGCAAGGTCGATGAACAAAATCTGCGCACCCTTGTGCGTGATGAACTGCGCTTGCTTCATCGCTTCGACCTCGCGGACGCGCTGCGCTTCGGGCCACGTCCGAGCTTCGAGACGATCTCGAATTCCGCCTTCGTCACCGGCTGAACCGACAGCCGGCTTCCCTTCTGCGTGACCGCCATCGACTCGAGCCCCGCCGTCGCCTTGAGGGTCGAGAGCGGAATGACCTCGTCGAACTTCGCGACGAAGCGGATATCGACCATGTACCAGGTCGGGTTCGCCGGATCACTGTCCGGCTCCGAGTACTTGTGCTTCGGGTCGAAGGCGAAACTGTCGGGATAGCCCGCGCGCGCCACCTCGGCAACGCCCGTCACTCCCGAAGGCTCAGCGTTCGACGCATAAAAGAGCACGCCGTCGCCCACGCTCATGTCGTCTCGCATGAAGTTCCGCGCCTGGTAGTTGCGCACCCCTTCCCACGAGGCGACGCCGTCGCGCTCGAGCTCGTCGATCGAGTACGCCTCGGGCTCGCATTTGAGAAGCCAGTACCGTTTCGCCATCCACGCTCCCTCGTCAGCCGTCGCGTCGCTTGAGCGATAGCGTCAGCTCGAAGCGAGCGACGGGCTCGTCGCCCAGTCTTGACGGGACAGTCGCCGTCACGCGCACCATCATGTTCTCCCGCTCTCCCGACTCGCGCGCTTTTCCCACGAGATCCGCGATCGCAGCACCGTCCTCGCAGGTGAATAGCACGTCCCCTTCCGCCCGCTTCAGAAACTCGGCCCGGAAGTCTTTGAAAATCAGAGAGACGCCGCCTCCACCCGCACGGATCTGGCGCATCGCGAGGAAGCCGCCGGCAACGTCGGCCCCGATGCAGAGCACGCCGAAATAGATCGAACGGAGGTGGTTGCGGTTCCGCCGACGGAACGGAATCCGGATCACGCACCGCTCGTCGCCGGCCTCGACGACCGAGGCGCCGGTCAGCCAGATCAACGGGACCTTCGCGAAGGCCCAGGCCTTGAGGAAGAGCGATTCTCGGAATGCCATCGTCGGGACGCCGGTGCGGCGGTGGAAGATTGTATCCCGCCACCCGGTTCATTGAGCGACTGACAGCCCGCGGTAACGGGCAAGCGAGGATCCATCGATGAAGACGGGACGGAACGAAGCCTGCGCCTGCGGAAGCGGAAAGAAAACCAAGCACTGCTGCGGCAAGAGCGACCCGGCACTGGCGAAGAGCAACCGGATCGGACTGGCCATCGGCGCCATCGTGGTCGTCGCCGCAGTGGCCGTCATCGCCTCGATGCGCGACGACTCGAAGCGCGATCCCTTCTCCACGTTCGAGAGCGCCCCGTCGACCTCCACCGCGGCTGCCTCCCCGGCTGTCGCGGCTCCCGCGGCGACCGCGATCTCGCCGACTGATGTGCCTGAAGCGACTCCCGGTCCTCAGCCTGCGGGCCCTGCACCCGCGGGGAAGGTCTGGGCGGCTGAGCATGGCCACTGGCACGACAAGGTCGAAGCCAACCCCTGGGTCAACGTCCAGATGATCCCCGACGGGGGTCAGCCGTCGAGCAAGGCGCCCTCCGCAGCCGCCCCGGCAAGTGCGCCAGCGACGGTCAACATCCCAAAGCCTGACGTGCCGACGCCTCCGGGCAAGGTCTGGTCCGCGGAACATGGCCACTGGCACGACGCGGCCACCGGCGTCGCCCCGGTCAAGGAAGTACCGCCCGAAGTCGAGGCACAGCTCAAGCCGCCCGGTGTGCCCGCAGCACCCGCGGGCATGGTGTGGAGCGAAGAGCACAAGCACTGGCACAAGGCAGGCGCGGCCACCGCGACGACCACGACGACGACCGCCCCCACCACGACGACTAACCCTCAGTAGCGAACCGGGACTACTTCCTCGCGCGGTCAGCGTCGACCTTGCGGCGCGACCAGGGGCGAACGAGGCGGTCGAAGAGAACGCCGGGAACGAGGCGAAGGGACCGCATCAGAAGTGACATCGGGAGCGGGAACTCGACGAGCCTCGCGCGATTCTCGATGCCGTCGGCGATCTTCCGCGCGGCGTCACGCGGTTGCATGAGAAACGGCATCCGGAACCGGTTCTTCTCCACGAGCGGCGTCGCGACGAATCCAGGATTGACGGTCGTCATCGCGATTCCCCTGCCCGTCAGTTCCACGCGGCTCGCCTCCATCCACGCCTGCATCGCGGCCTTGCTCGCCGAGTAGATCGATCCGCCCGGAAGGCCGCGGAGCCCCGCGAGCGACGCGATTGCCACGAACTGCCCGTCTCCGCGTTCGAGCATCTTCGGCGACACCGCGTCCCAGAGGTGCAACATCCCGTCGAAGTTCGTCTGCATGATCGCGCGCGAGTCCTCGAGGGAGAAGCGGTGCGCGGGAGTCGGATATCCGATGCCCGCGTTGGCGATGGCGAGATCGACCGGGCCCCATTCGGACTCCGCGCATGCGACCGCGTCGCGGACCGACCGCGCATCGCGCACGTCGCACGCGATTCCCATTGCCTTCGAGCCGCGCTCCCTGACCCCTCGCGCCACCGACTCGAGCGCTTCGCCTCGGCGGGAAAGCAGCGCGAAGCGCTCCCACCCGCGTTTCGCGAGCTCGAGCGCGAGCGCTTCTCCGATTCCGCTCGAGGCTCCGGTGATGACGACGTTTCTCACGCGGCGGATTATATGCGGTACACACGAAGCGCGACGGCGAGCCGGGGCGTCGCGCGCGAACGTCCGACCACTTGCCGCGGGCCCGACTCTATGCGACCCTCGCGCGGATACTGAAATGATCGAGCGCCGCGCGACACCGACCCGCGAAGGAGATCCGGACAACTACCGCCTCTTCGTTGTGATGAGGAACATGTGCTATCTCGGCGCGACGTCCCACGCCGCGTTCGCGCCACTGTTCGTCGCGCTCGGCGTCCCGCTTCTCGGCTACTTCAACATCTTCAGCGCCGTCGCATGGGTCTTTGCGCTCTGGCTCACGAACAACGGTCGCTATCGGCTCGCCATCGACATGCTGACGCTCGAGGTCATCGGCTTCTCCGCGATCGGCGTTTTCAGCCTCGGCTGGGGCGCAGGATTCCAGACCTACCTCATGCCGCTCATCGCGTTCGTCATGGTGAACTACCGCCTCGGAAAGCGGACGGTATTGCTCCAGGGCATCGTTCTGGTCGCCCTCTACACGGGGCTCTACCGCTACACCGTCGGCCGTGAGTTCACCGCCGTGTCGCCCCGCACGATGGAATGGCTTCACTACATGAACATCGCGATCGTCTTCTCGGCGATCTGCATCATCGCCTACTACTTCCGGGAAGCGTCGCTCACGGCGGAGCGGAAGATGGAGAGGCTTGCGACCACCGACAACCTGACGGGCATCGCGAACCGGCTCAGCATGTGGACGCATCTCGAGCGCGAGTGGCTTCGTGGCGACGAGACGGGACGCCCGACGACCCTGTTCATCGCGGACGTCGACCACTTCAAGGCGATCAACGACGTGTATGGCCACGACATCGGCGACGCCGCCCTCAAGCACGTCGCAGCATGCCTGCAGAAGAGTGTGAGAGAGGGAGACCGTATCGGGCGCTGGGGGGGCGAGGAGTTTCTCGCGGTGCTTCCCCTAACCGGTCTCGACGCGGGCAAGGTCGTCAGTGAGCGCGTGCGCGCGATGCTCGCGGCAGAGCAGTTCGCCGTCTCCGGCGTCCATTTCCCGATCACGATGACGATCGGCGTCGCCGAGCGCGGCGCCGGTGAGCCGCTCGACCGTTGCATCAAGCGGGCCGACCAGGCGCTCTACCGAGGCAAACAGTCGGGTCGCGACCGTGTGCAACCCGCGGAACCGGCCGCCTGACGACTCCCTGCGGGCAGGACCTTCCGTGGCACGACGCCGGGCGCTCGTGCAAACTACGCGCATGACGAGAGACGACGAGATCATCACGACCGGGGTCCCTGGACTCACTCTGCGATTCGGGAATGAGAGCGACGTGGCGCTCATCCTGCAGTTCATTCGCGAACTCGCCGAGTACGAGCGGCTCGCACATGCAGTCGTCGCGACGGAAGAAGCGCTGCGCGCGAGCCTGTTTGGCGAGCCGCGTCATGCAGAGGTGGTCCTCGCGACGTACGCCGGCGAGCCGGCCGGATTCGCGCTCTTCTTCCACAACTTCTCGACCTTCGTCGGTCGGCCGGGACTCTATCTCGAGGATCTCTTCGTGCGTCCCGCGCTGCGCGGCCACGGCATCGGCAAAGCGCTGCTCACGTTCCTCGCGCACCTCGCGACCGAGCGCAACTGCGGCCGTTTCGAGTGGGCGGTGCTCGACTGGAACGAGCCGGCGATCGGCTTTTACGAAGGTCTCGGTGCAAGGCCGATGGACGACTGGATCGTCTACCGCCTCGATGGCGACGCGCTCCGGAAGCTCGCAAGACCAGCGTTAGGCGACGGCGACGACCTCTAAGGCCGCTTGTCCTGCCGTCCGGGCCCTAACGGCTGTCCGGGAACAGGCACGGCGACCTTGGGCGGCTCTCCGGGAACGGGCGCGGCCGGCCTGGGCGACTCTCCGGGAACCGGCACGGCCGGCCTGGGCGGCTCTCCGGGCTTGTCGGCCCTGGGAGCCTTCGCTGCTCGCGGCGGGCGCTCGTAGGGCTTCTCGATCCTGAAATTGACCGTCAGCTCGTGGATGATCTCCCGCGGTTCGCCGTTGATCGTGAGAGGCTGGAATCGCCACGAGCGAATCGCCTTGAGCGCGGAATCGGAGAACTCCTTGAACCGGGGGTGCTGAAGAACGATCGCGTCCACCACTCGCCCCTTCTTGTCGATCCGGTACTTCAGCACGAGCGTGTCTTCGACGCGACGGTCGCGCCACTTGTCCGGATACATCGGGTAGTCCATGGAGAGCGGCTTGAGCGGGAGCCGCTCGTCGCGCGCGACCAGAATCGTGTCGGGAGGAAGAGGCTCGGTCGGCTTCACCCCTCCTTCGACTCCGCCCACGACACCTCCAACTTCCCCCCCTG
>JBPPMG010000452.1:0-8321 GCA_051305935.1 Thermoanaerobaculia bacterium | reverse complement strand
GCATGCGCGTACCGGTTGTTGCGCTGCTGGCTGCACGGCGACGGACTCGTCTCCAACGCCGCGCTCTGCATGGGCTCGCGACCCGGGCGATGTCTCAGCGGCGTCGTTCATTCAAGACCGTTCCATCGAGGAAAGCTGTAGCGAATCCGTTGCGAGCGAATTGCCGTTCGGTCGGGATCTAAGCGCCAGGCACCGCAGTATAGCGACTCCCCCTGCTGACCCGTTCGCGGGATACCCGCACAGTCCCGGGAAGCCACGCTCCGTCCCCTTCGCCTCCGTTGGAAGATCGAGCAATCCGGGGGAGGCGGCCGGTGAACACCGGCGGCTCGGCACGCAGATTGCGTGCGGCGCGGGAGGTGCGACTTACGAAACGATCGACCGGACGCGTGCTCCACGGTCTTAGGGCAACAGGAGACGCGTTGCAACGGCGGAAAAAGAAGAAGGGCCGCCGAAGCGGCCCTTCGATTCAATTTTGTTTGGAGCGGGAAACCGGACTCGAACCGGCGACATCAACCTTGGCAAGGTTGCACTCTACCAACTGAGTTATTCCCGCAAACGGCCCGCATTCTGAGGCAGTCGCCTTCAGGCTGTCAAGCGCAACGGGGGAAACGCACCTCCCCCGAAGCCTATTCCTGTTTTCCTGCCGGTTAACGACCCTCGAGAAAGGTGTCGCACATCATGGAATCAGCCGCGCTCGGAGGCTAGAATCGCGCGCGGTCCAAATGCCGAAAACCTTCTTTCGATTCTCCGTCGCGCTCCTCGTTTTCGCGTTCCCCGCCATGGCGGCGGCCGCGGACGGGAGTGCGAAATCTCTGGACCGGCCCCGCGCGCTGGTCGTCTCGATCGACGGGCTCACCCCGCAGCACTACCGAGAGGCGGCAGCTCGCGGCCTCGCGATTCCAAATCTCGCGAAACTGGTCGACGAGGGGGCATGGGCGGAGGGCGTGGACGGGGTGCTTCCGACGCTCACCTACCCCTCTCACACGACGCTGATCACCGGCGTGAAGCCGATCGAGCACGGCATCGTCTCCAACCGCGTCTTCGACCCGTTCGAGACGAGCGACGGCGCGTGGTACTGGTTCGCAAAGGACATCCGCGTGGAGACTCTCGTCTCGGCGGCTCGGGCAAGAGGCCTGTGCACCGCGGCAGTCTCGTGGCCGGTCGCGATCGGCCTCGAGGCGGATTTCAACATGCCGGAGTTCTGGCGCGGGGACTCGAAGCACGCCTTCGATGTTCGCTTCCTCGAACAGTTCTCGACACCCGGGCTGCTCGACGCCGTCGGGAAGTTCCGCGGCCGCCCGATGCAGGCGTTTCACGAGCTACGCGACGCGGACCGCACCGACACCGCCTGCTGGATCATCGAGCAGCACGCGCCTGAGCTCGTCCTGGTCCACCTCTTCGATCTGGATTTCGCGCAGCACGATTTCGGACCGATGGCTCCCGAGGTCCTACGCTCGCTCGAGGCAACGGACGCGCTGCTCGGGCGGCTCCTCGCATCGCTCGAGAAGGCGAAGGTGCGCGACACGACGCTGATCGCGATCGTCTCCGATCACGGCTTCGTCCCGACCGCGACGACGATCCGCCCGAACGTCTGGCTCGCGGAAGCCGGCCTCGTGAAGCTCGACCCAAAGGGCCAGGTCATCGACTATCGCGCGATCTTCCACGCCGACGGGGGCAGCGCCTCCCTGCGCCTGCGCGACCCGGGCGACGAAGAGACCCTCTCCGCCGTGCGCCGGTTGCTGGAGCCGAAGCTCGCCGACCCGGCATCCGGCATCGAGCGCATCCTCGACGCCACGACTGCCGCGAAGCTGGGCGGCGCCGGCGAGCTCGTGCTCGACGCCCGCGACGGCTTCGACTTCTCGGGCTCCCCGCGCGGTGCGTGGTCCGGGCCGTCGCGACGAAAGGGCCAGCACGGCTACGCCCCGCTTCGCCCCTCGATTCGCGCCGGGCTCGTGATCGCGGGCCCCGGGGTCGCGAAAGGCCCGCTCGGCATTGTCCCGATGACCTCGGTCGCACCGACCGTCGCGCGGCATCTCGGTGTCGAGCTCTCGCCGATGGCAGGAACGCCGCTCGATCTCCGCCCCCCGAGGAAGGCCGAATGACGATCGCGCTCCTGCTCCTCATCGCGCTCAGTGTGGCGATGGACGTAACCGCGGTCGCCGCTTCGTACGCGCTCAAGCGGTTCCGGATGCGCGACATCGCGAAGCTCGCCGTCACGTTCGGCTCGTTCCAGTTCGTGATGGCTCTCGCGGGCGCGCTCGGCGGCAACGCGGCGAACCGCTACCTCGAGCAGTGGGACCACTGGATCGCGCTCGCCCTGCTCACCTGGGTCGGCGTCAGCATGATCCGGGAGGCGATGGAAGACCACTGCGACGACGTCGACAAGATCGATCCCCGCCTGCCGCTCCACACGCTTCTCGTCCTCGGCGTCGCCACGAGCATCGACGCGCTCGCTGTCGGCGCGACCCTTCCGACACTCGGGCTGCCGCTCGTCGCGTCTGCCGCGGTGATCGGCATCGTCTCGTTCGGAATGTCGTTCTTCGGCGCCTGGGCCGGCCGCGCGATCGGCGAGAAGTTCGGCTCGCGGGTCGAGATCGTCGGCGGGACGGTACTGATCGCCATCGGCGTCTGGACCGTCGTCGAGCACCTGACAGGAGGTTGACCCGTGAATTTCCTCGAGCGGATCCCCTACACGTTCCTCATCGTCATCGCCATCGTCATGGCGCTGCTCCCGTTCGGAAACTCGCATCTGCTCGAGAAGAGCAGGATGCTGATGGCGGGCACCCTCCGGAGGCCGCTCGACTGGTTCGATCTCGTCTGGCATCTGGCGCCACTCCTCCTGCTCGTCGCGAAGGTCGTAGCCCAGTTGACCCGCCCGCCGCGCTGAGCGGGGTACGCGCGGAGCGCATCCTATTCCAAAGCCCACCGCGGCGAGGCACGATAGAATCCTTGCCGGGGAACCGAACGGTTTCGCCGCGACGTGCGTATATTGGGGTGGGGGCAGGTGCACCCGGAGGAGGGAGACTCTTGACGCTTTTGACGCCAGAAGCGCTGCAGCGGCTCGCGCGGCGCCAGCAGTGCCCGCTCTGCACTGGCCAGAAGACGATGGACGCCGCGCTCTGCCGGCGTTGCAGGACGAAGCTTCCGACGCACATGCGCTCGAACCTCGAGGGGATTCAGCGGCGGGAGCCTTCGTCCGTGGAGCGCGCGATGCGTCAGGCGGCCCAGTACATTGACGTCCACTTCCGCTCGGTTCGACGGTTCGGCGGCGGCAGGAAACACTGACCCGAACAGATTCCGAACAGATTCGCGTCCTCGAGTCAGCGCCCATGCGGCCCGAAAGCGCCGCCCCACCCGCTCCATCCGCTTCCTTTCGTGAAACATCCGTCCCCTCCCCTCGTAAGCTAGCTCTCAGGAGGCTCGAGCCTATGCGAAAGCCCGCCGCAATCTCACTGTTGCTCCTTCTGATCTCTGCCGCCGCGATGGCGGACGAGGCCCGCGTCGTGCGCAAGCAGGTCGATCTCCGTCCCGACGGACGGGTCTCGATCGACACGTTCAAAGGGACGGTTCGCGTCCGCACGTGGGACCAGCCGAGGGTCGACGTCGTCGCGAAGATTGCCCCCGACCCTTCGGGCGACAAGCAGCAGGAACGGGTCGAGCTCACCGAGATCCGGATCAGCTCGTCGTCGGGCCATGTCGACATCGAGTCCGACTACAGCGATGCGAGTCGCGTTCGCGAGGGATTCTTCGGCGCCTTCTTCGGCGTGACCGGCGGCACGATGCCGTTCGTCCACTACGAGATCACGATGCCGGCGACCGCGTCGCTCGAGATCGAGGACCACAAGTCGGACATCCAGGTCGGCGGGCTCTCCGGCGATCTCGCGATCGAGACACACAAGGGAACCGCCAAGGTGACGTCGCACGCAGGCGGCGTTCGCGTCGAGACCCACAAGGGTGACATCGACATCGACTACGCGTCGCTCTCGCGGCCCGCGCGCATCGAGACCCACAAGGGATCGATCACGCTGAGGATCCCCGCCGCTGCGCGTTTCGACGTGGCAGCGGATCTCGACGACGATTCGGCCGACTTCAGCTCCGACTTCCAGATGCCGGTCGAGCGCGGGGACGACGAGGCGAGCGTCCGCGCGCGCGTCAACGGCGGCGGCCCGACGCTTCGCATCGAGACGCACAAGGGCTCGATCCGGATCGTCAAAAAGTAGCGACGCTCCCTTGGCAGCGATCACTGCGTTCCCGCGAACGCGCGTGCTAGACTCGGAGGCGACCCCGGTTTCAGCCCTCTGAAGTCGACCCTTTCCAACGGGAGCGCGCGCGGTGAACCTGACGCTACGCAAAATCGCAGTCGCGATTCTGTTGGTGGTGTCGGTGTCGGCGCTCGCGGGGGAGCTCGCCGAGTACCAGATCAAGGCCGAGTTCATCGAGCGCTTCACCCGCTTCGTCGAATGGCCTGCATCCGCGTCGCAGCCGGCCGCGAGCCCCTTCGTGATCGGCATCATCGGGCGCGACCCGTTCGGCGGGTACCTCGATGCGATCGCTCGCGAGCGAACGATCAAGGGGCGGCCCGTCCGGATCCACCGCCTCAAGGGGATCGAGGACGCGGGCTCCTGCCAGATCCTTTTCATCGCCGCCTCCGAATCGGCCCGCGTGGGAACGATCGTCGCGACGACTCGGACGCGGCCGGTGCTGACGATCGGCGACAGCCCGGGCTACCTCGATGCCGGGGTGATGATCAACCTCTACACGGAGGACAACAAGGTCCGGTTCGAGATCAACGAGCAGGAGCTGGCGCGCGCCGGGTTTCAGGCGAGCGCGCAACTGCTCAAGCTGGCGCGGGCGAGCGCACCGAGGGGGCATTAGATGCGCGTCGCTCCCCGGAAGTCGATTCGCGGAAAAATCGCGGCGATCATCCTGCTGACGACCACGCTCGCCGTGGTGGTGGGGCTCACGGCGGCGCTCGCCTACGAGATCCGCGCCCTCCGGCGCGGGATGGTCGAGTCGACCCGGGCCATCGCGCGGATCACCGGCGAGCAGTGCATCGCGGGCCTCGCGTTCGAGGACCGCAACGAGACGGTCCGCACGCTGGAGAAGCTCGGCTCGGTCTCGGAGATTGACGGGGCGTGGGTCTTCGACGCGAAGGGCCAGTCGTTCGCGACGTGGGGGCGGGGCGAGCCGGTCGCGGTCACGAGGATCGACGCGGGCACCGCCCGCTTCATCGGTAGCCATCTGCAGCTCAGCGAGCCGATCGAATACCAGGGCGAGCATTACGGGACGATCCACCTCGCGGTCTCGGCCGAGCCGCTCCGCACGAGAATCATCGAGCACCTGCTCGTCATCGCGGGGCTGACCGTCATCCTGGTTGCGTCCGCGTCGTTTGCCGCCCTGCGGCTCGAGCGGTTCATCACCGGGCCGATCCTCGAGCTCGCGCAGGCCACGCGTGAGATCTCGGAGCGCCACGACTACTCGCTTCGCGTCGCGAAGGTCTCCGACGACGAGCTCGGGGAGTTGAGCGAGGGGTTCAACGAGATGCTCGCCCAGATCGAGCGCCGCCAGCACGAGCGCGACGAGGCTGACCAGCGAACGCGGGAGAAGAGCCAGTTTCTCGCGAACATGAGTCACGAGCTGCGCACGCCACTGAACGCGATCATCGGATTCTCCGACATCCTGCGCGCCCGGCTCGCCGGCCGCCTCAACGAGAAGGAGCTGAAGTTCGTCGAGAACATCCACTCCTCCGGCGAGCACCTGCTCGGCCTCGTCAACGACATCCTCGACCTCTCGAAGATCGAGGCGGGCCGCATGGAGATGAACACCGAGCGCTTCTCGATCGACACGGCGATCGACGGTGTCACGAGCCTGATGCGCGGCATCTCCACGCGCAGGAACATCACACTCGACGTCGTGATCGAACGTCCGTTGCCGGAGCTCGTCGCCGACGCGGTCAAGATCAAGCAGGTTCTCTACAATCTGCTGTCGAACGCGGTGAAGTTCTCCCCCGACGGAGCCGCGGTGACGATCCGCGCATTCTCCATGCCTGCCTCCGCCTCACCGCTAGGCGAGGAGTCGCTCGCCGTGACGGTCATCGACCGCGGGATCGGCATCGACCCCGCGAACCATGCGATCGTGTTCCGGGAGTTTCAGCAGGTCGACGCCGGCGCGTCGAGGCAGTTCGAAGGAACGGGCCTCGGGCTCGCGCTCGTCCGCAAGTTCGTCGAGATGCACCGCGGCCGCATCACGCTCGAGAGCGCGCTGGGGCGCGGAAGCACGTTCACCGTGATTCTCCCGGTCACGCTCACGGAGTCGCCGCCGGCGAGTGCCACGGCCCCTGCCCCGGTCGAGCAGGGAGACGTGCGACAGAGAATTCTCGTGATCGAGGACGAGGAGCCGGCGTTCGCGGCGATCGCGACAGCGCTCGGGGCGACGGAGTTCGCCGCCACGTGGGCTCGCAGCGGCGAAGAGGGACTCGAGCTCGCGCGCTCGCTGCGACCCTCCGCGATCCTGCTCGACATCGTTCTTCCGGGCCTCGGCGGGTGGGACGTCCTGCGCGCGCTGAAGGACGATGTCACCACGCGTGACATCCCCGTCGCCATCGTTTCGATGGTCGACGATCGCGAGCTCGGCCTCGCTCTCGGAGTCGACGCGTACCTGACCAAGCCGGTCGAGGACGAGGCGATTCTCGACACGCTGCGCAGGCTCGTCGGTGGCGGCGCAGGCCGCCGGGAGGTGCTCCTGATCGACGACGACCCGGCGTTCCACGAGCTCATCGACGCCCAGCTCGAGCCGGGAGGCTACCGCGTGCGCCACGCGCGAAGCGGCGTCGAGGGACTGAAGATGATCGCGGAGCGCCCGCCCGTGCTCGTGATCCTCGACCTGATGATGGACGAGATGGACGGGTTCGAGGTCGCGGTGCGGATGCGACGCGATCCGATCTCCATGTCGATCCCCATTCTCGTGGTGACCGCAGCGGACGTCGACGAAACCACACGCGAGCGGCTGCGCGGCAAGATCGGCGCAATCGTCGAGAAGCAGCGCCTGTCGGCCAGCCAGCTCGCCGCCACGGTGCGGCGCCTCACTCAGTCCACGGGACGCTACGACCCGCGACGTGAACCGGTCTGGCGACTCTGATCGAACGGCCCTCGGAGACGAACTCGAAGCGGGAGGAACACAGCGATGCGAACGCACGGAGCTCCGGCAGCAATCCTGCTTTGCGCCCTCGTCAGCGCCTCTGCGGCGGCGTCGCATCCTTCCGAGGACCTCGACGAGCTCAGCCTCGAACAGCTGATGAACGTCGAGGTCGTCTCCGTCTCGAACGTCTCCGAGCGCCTCGGCGACGCTCCCGCGACCGTGATCGTCATCTCGCGGACGGACCTTCGCGAGCGCGGCTACAGCGACCTCAGCGGGATTCTCGACGACCTTCCCGGGATGGACATCGTCCGCCCGTGGGGCGCCACGTGGCTCAAGAGCTACTGGCGCGGGTATCGCAACACGATCGGCGATCCGTTTCTCGTGATGCTCGACGGGCTGGAACTGAACCACCTCTACTTCAACACGGCAGACATTCTCGCCGCGCTCCCGATGTCGAACGTCGACCGTGTGGAGGTCGTCTACGGCCCCGCCTCGGCGGTGTACGGTGCGAATGCCTCGATGGGCGTGATCAACGTGATCACCGGAGGCACGGCGCAGCACGTCGAGCTCGCAGGCGGCACCAACGAAACGCGGATCGCCGACGCCACCTTCGGATGGCGCGCGGGAGAGGCGAGCTTTCGGGTGACCGCGCGCGTCGACGACGGTGAGCTCGATCCAGGCAGCAGCGAACGCTACGAGTACACGAAGAATCGCTACTACCGCGACCGCGCTCTCTGGGGTGGATTCCTCGACAACCCCGATTTCGGCGGCGAGTTCCGCTCGCAGCGCGAGCATCGCGGCTTCGACCTTCGGGCAACGTTCGGGACGATCGAAGCGGGGCTCCAGTACTTTCGCACAGCGAGCGGCTACGGTGTCGAGTACGCGGCCGACCAGGCGCAGAACAATGCCTTCTGGTCGCGCCCCGAGCTCAGCGCCTTCGTTCGCGACTCGCGCGAGCTCAGCCGTGCCGTGCGAGCGACGACCACCGTGCGCTACCGAAGCAGCGACGTCGAGAACGATTCGTACTTCGTCGCGTCCGCATCCGGCAACGGCGAGCCGCGACTCGTCGATTTCTCCCTCTGGCAGACGCTCAACGAGAGCATTACCGTCGCGGAGGACCTCGACATCGTCTTCTCGCCCTCGCTCGCGCTCAAGACGGGAATCGTGTTCGAGAAGAAGGATCT
>JBPPMG010000112.1:0-6591 GCA_051305935.1 Thermoanaerobaculia bacterium | reverse complement strand
CCCTATTTCGCGAAGGGCGAACGGGGCCGCGCGAAAGACGGCGTTACGGGCGGCGTCGTCGGCGGGGTAGTTTCCCCTTCCACGTTGACTTCGGCCGCGCCGATGCGCATCGCGGGCCAGTCGTACGACATCGCGGCGCGTCCTCCCGGAACGCCGTTCGAGATGGAGCGCGACTTCAACACGGAGGAGTACGGTCGGATCGTTGAGAATCGCTTTCTCGACCCGTCGCGTGAACCCCTCTCGACTTTCAGCGTCGACGTCGACCGCGCTTCGTACGCGATGGTCCGGCGCTTCCTCGAATCGGGCCAGCTCCCGCCGCGCGACGCGGTTCGTATCGAGGAGCTGATCAACTACTTCGAGTACGACTATCCGGCCCCGCGCGGCGACGCACCCTTCTCGATCACGACCGAGATCGCCTCGTGCCCGTGGAACGAACGGCACCGGCTCCTTCGCATCGGGCTCCAGGCTGAGAAAATCGACCTCGAGGACCTCCCTCCGAACAACCTCGTATTCCTGCTCGACGTGTCGGGCTCGATGAACGCACCCGACAAGCTTCCGCTGCTCAAGTCGTCGCTCTCGCTGCTCGTCGACAACCTGCGCAGCGACGACAGCGTCGCGATCGTCGTCTATGCCGGCAGCGCGGGGC
This sequence comes from Thermoanaerobaculia bacterium, assembly GCA_051305935.1. Classification (GTDB taxonomy): domain Bacteria; phylum Acidobacteriota; class Thermoanaerobaculia; order Gp7-AA8; family Gp7-AA8; genus JACPDH01. Next base: position 5,945 of record JBPPMG010000112.1, on the reverse strand, counting down.
TCGTGCTCCCGCCGACACCCGGAACGCAGAAGGGACGGATCCTCGACGCGCTCTCCCGGCTCGAGGCCGGCGGCTCCACCGCGGGCGGGCAAGGCATCGTGCTCGCCTACGAAACCGCGCGCGACAGCTTCCTCCGTGGCGGCAACAACCGCGTGATTCTCGCGACCGACGGCGACTTCAACGTCGGAGTCTCGAGCGACGGCGAGCTCCAGCGCCTCATCGAGAAGGAGCGAGAGAGCGGCATCTTCCTCTCGGTCCTCGGGTTCGGCACCGGCAACGTCAAGGACTCGAAGATGGAGCTCCTCGCCGACAAGGGCAACGGCAACTACGCCTACATCGACGGGCTCGCCGAAGCGAAGAAGGTGCTCGTCACCGAGATGGGCGGCACCCTGCTCGCGGTCGCGAAGGACGTGAAGCTGCAGGTCGAGTTCAACCCGGCGCGGGTCGCCGCGTACCGGCTCATCGGCTACGAGAACCGGGTTCTTGCCGCCGAGGACTTCAACGACGACAGGAAGGACGCGGGCGAGATCGGCGCGGGCCACTCGGTGACCGCGCTCTACGAGATCGTCCCTCCAGGCGTTCCCGTCCCGTCGGGCACGGTCGATCCATTGAAGTACCAGCCTAACAAAAGCAAGGCTCCCGCCCGCGCGAGCGCCGAGGTCGCGACGGTGAAGATCCGCTACAAGAAGCCTGACGGAGCACGCAGCATGCTGCTCAGCGAGACGGTCCTCGACTCCGGCGCAAAGATCGAGGTCGCGTCCAGCGATATGCGCTTCGCCGCCGCCGTCGCCGAGCTCGGCCTCCTCCTCCGCGACTCCGAGTTCAAGGGCGACGCCTCGTTCGAAGAGGTGACGCGTCTCGCCTCGCGCGCCGCAGCGCGCGACGCCGAAGGCCACCGCGCCGACTTCCTCCGCCTCGCGGACAAGGCCGCGCGGATCAAAGGGACGAAGGAGATTGCGATGAGGTGATGAGGCAGGCCAAAGGCCAAAGGCCAGAGGCCAAAGGCCAGAGGCCAGAGGCCAAAGTAGGCAGCGAGTCGGGGCGTCGGCGCGAGCCGGCGCCCTGCACTTTCCCCGGTTCGCAAGGAGTCGGCCCGCGAGACTCCGGCGTTACGCTCCCCTTACCCGCCTGCGGCAGTCGCTGACTGCTTTGGCCTCTGGCCTTTGGCCTGTGGCCCGTTGTCACAGTTTCGCGAACTACGAAACTCTTCGTTGACACTACGAAAAACCTCGTATACATTTCTTCGTACAAGCACGAGAGACACGGAGGCAATGCGATGACGCCGAGAGAAACGCCTAGACCGACCGACGCGGAGCTCGCCATTCTGAGTGTGATCTGGAAACTGGGGTCGGGCACGGTTCGCGAGATCCACGACGAGTTGCTCTCCGAGCAGCCGAAGACCGGGTACACGACGGTGCTCAAGCTGCTGCAGATCATGACGGAGAAAGGGCTCGTCGTTCGCGACGAGTCGCAGCGCGCGCACGTTTACGCGCCGAAGGAGAGCGAGCAGTCGACGCAGCGGCGCCTGGTGCGCGACCTGCTCGACCGCGCGTTCGACGGCTCGGCCACCGCCCTCGTGATGCAGGCGCTCTCCTCGCGCAAAGCGTCGAGCGCCGAGCTCGCCGAGATCCGCAGAATGCTCGACACGATCGAAGGAGACCGCTCATGACCACGCTTGCTTCGCTCCTCGAGGGCCCGCTCGCCGACGCGATCGGCCGCGCGCTCGTCCATCTCGTCTGGCAGGCCTCGCTCGTGGCGCTCCTCCTCGCGGGCGTTCTCGCCGCGATGCGACGCTCGGGCGCCAACGCGCGCTACGCCGTCTCGTGTGCCGCGCTCGCGCTCATCGTGGTGCTTCCTCTCGCGACGGGTGCGCTCGCCTGGCGCGGCGATGTGCCTCTCGCATCCCCCTCCGCGGAGCCGACTCGCGCATCCACCGTCGCGATGCCGTTCCCGGCTCCCGACGCCGAGCCCTCCCGCCACGCCGCCACTCCCGGCGCGCTCGCATCGATTCCGCTCGACCCCGCACTCCCGTGGGTGGTCGGCTTCTGGCTCGCCGGCGTGACGCTTCTCTCGGCGCGCATCGCTCTCGCGCTCGTGTCGGCGCGACGCCTCGCCGACAGCGGGATCGAGACGCTCCCCCGCGCGTGGAGCGCGACGCTCGCCCGGCTCGCCGACGCGATGGGCATCGATCGAGCCGTGCGGCTCCTCGAGTCGACGCGGGTCGACGGGCCGACCGTCGTCGGTTGGTTCAGCCCGGTGATTCTCGTGCCTGCCTCGGCGCTGAGCGGCCTAACGCCACAGCAGCTCGAGACGGTGCTCGCGCACGAGCTCGCCCATATCCGGCGCCACGACTTCGCCGTGAATTTCCTCCAGACGCTCGTCGAGACGCTCTTCTTCTACCACCCGGCCGTCTGGTGGATCTCGAGCCGCGTCCGCGTCGAGCGCGAGCACTGCTGCGACGACGACGCCGTCGCGCTCTGCGGCGACGCTGTCGGCTATGCCCGCGCCCTGGCGACGCTCGAGGAGATGCGCGCCGCGCGCGTCCCGTCTCCGGCGCTCGCCGCCACCGGCGGCGCGCTGCTCGGGCGCGTTCGCCGGCTCCTCGGCCTAACTGCAGACGAGCTCGGCGCCGCGCGGCCGATCGCCGCGCTGATCGCGCTGATGCTCGTCTCCGCGGCGATCGCGATCCCGCTCTCCGCGCGCAGCGGCCGCGCCGGGAACGCGAGCGGGACGACGATCGTCGTCGACGCGTCGCGCGGCGACGTGCACCCCGAGGTCGCGGGGATCTGGGTCGACTCCGACACACCGCGCCTCGCGCTCGCGGGCGCCGGGGGCGGTACGCCGGAGACCGATCCGTTCGCGTATGCGTTCGAGGCATCCGAGCTGGCCGAGGCCGCGCTCGAGCGACATCAGGCCAAGATCGAACGGCAACTCGCCGGCGTCGACCGGCAGCGAGACGAGATCGAACAGGCAGTTCGCGAAGCGATGGCGGAGCGCGAATCGATCGAGCGCGCGGTTCACGAAGCGGTCAAAGCAACCCGGTCGCTCGACTGGGAGATCGCGATGGCACTCGCGCCCGCGCCGCCGGCACCGCCCGCGTTGCCGGGGACACCGGCGCCGCTCCTCGCACCTCGCGCCCCGCGCGCGGGACTCCCGAGCCCTCTCGTCGCGCCGGTCGCACCCGTGGCGCCGATGCCCCGCGTCTCGCCGATGCCTGCCATCGCCCCGCTTCCACCCCTGCCTCGCCTGTCGCCTCGGGCAATTCCACCGATCGCGCCCCGCGCATTCGAAGATCGCGGCCGCCCCGTCGACCCCGACAACCCCTCGGTCGACGACATGATCATCCTGCACTCCGCGGGCGTCGATGCCGCTTACGTCCGCGAGATGCAGCACGCGGGCCTCGGGCCGCTCACCGCGCACCAGCTCGCGCTGCTCGACTCGACGGGCGTCGACGCCGACTACGCGAGGGCGATGCAGAAGTCGATGGACCAGAAACTCGCGTGGTCCGATCTCCTGCGGCTCCGCGCGCTCGGCATCGACGAGGACGACGTCGCGGAGCGCCGCGCGAAGGGAGAGAGAGTCGACGTCGACAGCCTGCTGCAGCTGCGCCACCTCCGGATCGATCGCGATGAGCTCGACCGCATGCGTGCGGAGCTCGACCGATCGCGCGCCCTCGCCTTCGAGGTCGACGCGGAGTACAAGGCCGAGCTCGCGGCCGCGGGCCTCAACGAGCTCTCGGCGCACGAGTACCTGGTGCTCAAGAGCACCGGTGTCGACGGCGACTGGTTGAAGAAAATGCGCGCCGCCGGCTACGCCAGCTTCAGCCCCTCGGAGCTCGCCGCCCTTCGCGCCACCGGCGTCGATGGCGACTACCTCCGCGAGCTCGCCGCCGCGGGCTTCACGAAGCTCGACGCGTCGCAGCTGATGCGACTCCGCGCCGCCGGCATCGACGCCGACGATCTCCGGGAGTGGAAGGCCAAGTAGAAATGCGGATTGCGGAATGCGGATTGCGGAATGAAAACCGAAATGTCGAATGAAGAATGACGAATTGAGAATGAAGAACTAGCTTCACGAGGCCGCGCGGACCTTCATGCTCGCGCGGCCTTTCTTTCTCACTGCTCCATTCGGCATTCGACATTCTCCATTTCGGTTTTCATTCCGCATTCCGCAATCCGCAATCCGCATTCGGCCAGCATTCCGCGTTCCGCATTCCGCATTCGGCCAGCGTTCCTCGTCACCGTCCCGTCACAAATTGGACGCTTTCCCGCCCACTCCTTCGCTTACAATTCTTCCGCTCGCCGCAAGGCAGAGCGAACCCTTCCTCCGCCGGGCGATCCGCGCCGCGTGCGTTTCCAGGAGCATCGATGAACAAGAGAGCCATCATTGTAGTCTTCGCAATTCTCGCGTTAGCCGCGGGAGGCTACTGGTTCGCCAAGGGCCGCAAGGGCAAGAACGGCGACGAGAACAAGTACCGAACGCAAGCGATCGATCGCGGCAAGGTCACGATGACGGTCACGGCCACTGGCACGGCCTCCGCGGTCACGACCGTCCAGGTCGGCAGCCAGGTCTCGGGCGTGATCGCGCGTATCGAGGTCGACTTCAACTCGCCGGTGCGTCGCGGTCAACTTCTCGCCGAGCTCGATCCCACTCCCTTCGAGGCGCAGGCGCAGCAGCGTCGAGCCGACCTCGAGAAGGCGAGGATCGACTTGCGAAACAGCCTGATCTCGCTGAACCGCCAGAAGGCGCTCGCGGCGCAGGGGCTCTCTCCGCAGGCCGATCTCGACGCCGCGACCGCGCAGCACGACATTGCGCAGGCACAGGTGCAGCAGGCCGCGGCCGGGCTTTCGCAGGCCGAGACCAATCTCGGCTACACGAAGATCTTCTCGCCGATCGACGGCGTCGTGGCGGCGCGGCAGTACGACGTGGGCCAGACGGTCGCGGCGTCGTTCCAGGCGCCGACGCTGTTCACCATCGCGCAGGACCTGACGAAGATGCAGATCCAGGCGGACGTCGACCAGGCGGACATCGGCCGCATCGAACAGGGACAGGTCGCGCGGTTCACGGTCGACGCCTACCCCGAAGAGCAGTTTCAGGGAAAGATCGCGCAGGTCCGCCTCAACGCGACGGTCAATCAGAACGTCGTCACCTATCCCGTCATCATCGAGGTCCCGAATCCGGACGAGAAGCTTCGGCCTAACATGACGGCGAACGTGACGATCGACGTCGCCGAGGTCGGCGACGTCCTCCGGGTCCCGAACGCGGCGCTCCGCTTCCGCCCCGCGGAAGAAGAGGGAGCCGCGAAGCCGGCCGCCGCGACCGCCCGCAGCGGGCAGGCAGGCCAGGGAGGAGCGACCCGCTCACCCGAGCGCGCGCTGGCAGACGCGAATCGCGCCGGTCAGCGCGGTATGGAAGGCGCCGCCTCCGCTCTCGGACAGGCGACCACCCGCAGTCGCAAGCCGCCCGCGACGGTCTACGTTCTGGGCCCCGACGGAAGCCTGAACAAGACCGACATCGTCACGGGCATCACCGACGGTCGATTCACGCAGGTCATGAAGGGCGAGATCAAGGAAGGCGATACGGTCATCGTCGGCACGGCCACGTCGAAAGCCGACGGCCGGACGATCCCCGGCGCGATGGCCCCGGGCGGCGGCAGACGACGATGAGCGCGGCCGCCGGCGTCATCGACACGCGTGACCTCGTCAAGATCTACCAGATGGGGGAGACCGAGGTTCGCGCGCTCGCGGGAGTGAGCCTGCACATCGGTCGCGGCGAGTTCGTGGCGATCATGGGCGCCTCGGGGTCCGGCAAGTCGACGCTGATGAACATCCTCGGATGTCTCGATCGGCCGACTTCGGGAACCTACATGCTCGACGGGATCGACGTCTCCGGCCTCGACCGCAACGAGCGCGCCGACGTGCGCAACGCGCGGATCGGTTTCGTCTTCC
>JBPPMG010000111.1:0-16539 GCA_051305935.1 Thermoanaerobaculia bacterium | reverse complement strand
AACGACTCGACGGTCGCGCTCGTGATGGCATTCATCGGATTCCTGCTTCCCGTGGGCGGCGGGAAGCGTCTCATCGGCTGGGAGGAGTTCAAGCGCGCGCCGTGGGAGATCCTGATTCTCTTCGGTGGCGGCTACGCCCTCGCCGACGGATTCGAGGCGAGCGGCTTCTCGAAGTGGTGCGGTGAGAGGCTGGAGTTCGTCGGCGGCTGGCCGCCTGTCGCGACGATCCTCGTGATCTGCCTGGTAGTGACGCTGCTCAGCGAGATGGCGTCGAACGTGGCGACCGCCTCGGCGATGATGCCGGTAATGGCCGCGGTCGCCGTGACGATCGGCGTGCATCCGTACTTCCTGATGCTTCCGGCAGTGCTCGCAGCCTCGTCCGGCTTCATGCTCCCGGTTGCGACGGCGCCTAACACGATCGTCTTCGGAACGGGGCTCGTGAAGGTTCGCGACATGGCGCGAGCCGGATTCGCGCTCGACCTCGTCGGCACTCTCGTGATCACGCTGCTCACCTTCTTCGTGATCCCGTATGTGCTGGGGATCGATCTGCGAGCGGCACTCGTGCCGTAGGCGGGAGGCGAGAGGCGAGAGGCGATGAGCAGGCAAGGAGGAATCGCGCAACCACGCAAACTTCGTGACTGCTCTCGCCTTTCGCCTCTCGCCTCGCCTGTCACTAGTCGCGCACGTACACCACGTACTTGTACGCGACCGACTTCTGCTCGCCCGCTGCGAGCGGAATGCTCCAGTCGATGCGCGACGCCGGATTCACGGCGCTCGGGCGCGTGGAGAGTTTCGTCGGCTTGCCGCCGTCGCTCGACGAAGACACCGTGCCGGTCAACGACTTGCGGATCGAGAGCGTGATCGCCTCACGTCGCCGGTTCGTGACGTCGAGCTTCCCTTCCATCGTCACCGCGTCGTAGCGGTAGCCGAACCGCTGCAGCGCGCCGCTCTGGCGCGATGCTTCCCACTCCTCGCGCTCGGCAAGCACGTCGGGAGCGACTGTGAGCCGGAGGAGCGTCGACGCACCGGGAGCTGTGTAGTAGAGGGTGTTCTGCGCGATGGGCGTCCCTTTCTCGGTGACGATCGCGGGCCCCGTCGTCCACGGCAGCTTCCCCGCGTTGTCGAGGCGAAGCGAGTGCCACACCTGATCGACGAGTTGCGAGGACTGCGCCGAGGCGCGGTGGCCCCAGGGATCGACACTCGAGACGTCCTCGATCTCCCAGTCGAAGACGTGCCGGTACGCGGCGCTCGCTCCGAGAATCGGATAGGCGGCGCGCTCCCCTTTCTTCAGGGTCACGCCCGATTTCGAATAGAGGAAGAGATCCTGTTCGGCCTCACCCGCGACCCCGGCCGCGGTGCTGTCGTATCCACCCTCGTCCCGTCGCGGCATGTTGCGCGGGGAGACGACCGACTGCGTCATCACGTTCGCCAGGGCGCTCGCGTTCCAGTCGGTGCGGTCGCGACGCAACTCCTGAAAGAAGTCGGCGAGCGACCGTCGCACATCGAGCGGTGTCGGCACTTCGGCGAAGGCGAAACTGGGGTAGCCCACGGCGAAGAGAACCTCCGAGCCGCCGAGGTCCATCGAGTCGTTGACGAGCAGCGCGCGCATCGCGATTGCTGCCGTGCCGTCGGGACGGATCTCGACGGCGTACTCCGGAGTCCATCCGATCCCCTTCGTGAGATAGCTGACCGTTAGGTCGCGCTTTCCGTCACGCCCATCGGTGCGGACGCGGAGCAGTTCGAACTTCATCTGCGCAGCGATGGTGGCCCGGGGCCGCGAGGCGAAGCTGACGCTGAGAACGTCCGACGAAGACAGCGCCGTGAACCTGCCGCCGCTTTCGAGCATCACGGTGCCGGGTGGCGCGTCGTCCTTCGCGGACGGCGGTACGATCGTTCCGGAGATCGAGCCGCCGGTTCGAAGCGTCAGGGTGACCTGCGCGCCCGGATTCGCGCCGAGGAGGTCGCCGACTCCGGCGGCCGGCCGTTCGCTCGCTTTCGTCACCGGTTCCGCGACGACCTCCGTGACGGCGCTGCCATCTCCGAAACCGACCCAGAGCGTGCCGTACGCCGCCGGCGGAATCTCGTCGAGAGTCGCGGCGCCGTTCTGGACGGCGACGGGTCCCGATCGCGTGAGAAATCCGAGGCCGTTCTTGAAGACGACCACGCGGCGGACCGGAAGGGATTCAGCGGCGACGGCGCTGCAGAGGAGCGACGCGGCGACCAGGGCGAGAAGACGCGGACACGACAGACCACGAGACATCGGCACACCTCTCGAAGCGGAGATCTGCCGAGTATACGGCCGCAGCTACATCAGCTTGTCGAAGAAGCGATCGGTGCGTGGAAGCCACCAGTTCTCGCGGTCGACCGAGACGACGACCGAGATGGCGTGTCCGACGATCTGCCGCCGCTCCACGAAGCCGAAGTAACGGCTGTCGAAGCTCTCGTCGCGGTTGTCTCCCATCATGAAGTACTTTCCATCAGGGACGGTGACCGGGCCGAAATTGCGAACGGAGAGCTGGTCGGGAGCGATGAGGATCGGGTGCGCGACAGCGTTGTCCACGCTTTCTTTGAAAAAGATGTAGCGCTCCGAGTCGCGGACGCCGTAGTCGCTCTTCGTCGACTCGTCGATCTCGTCATATTTCGCCTGCACGCCGTTGACGTGGAGGCGCCCGACGTGCATCTCGAGCGTGTCGCCCGGAATGCCGACGACGCGCTTCACGAGACGCTTCCCGTCGTGTGGCGAGAAGAACACGACGATGTCGCCGCGCTTCGGATCGTCCCATTCTGCGAGCCGCCAGAGCGTGAATGGGAAGCGCAGGTCGTACGCCATCTTGTTCACGAAGACACGGTCGCCTTCGAGAATCGTCGGCTTCATCGATCCGGTCGGAACGTCATTCCAGTCGGCGAGCGCCGAGCGGAGCGACCCCAGCACCAGGGCGATGAGCAGGAACGGGCGAACCCACTCGAACCAGAACTTCTTCAGCGATTCCTTCACGCAGTTACCTCGGACTGTCGGAAACAGCGGCGGGGGGTCCGGGAATCCCGACGTGGCCCCTCGGGGGCAAATTCGCCGTCACGGATCCGGCTCAGCGGGTCGACGGAGCTGCCAGACGGGCAAAAAAGGTCTTCACTGGTGCGGTGATCAGGTGGAAATCGATGAGAAACGCATCGTGCCCGTTGCCGGTGACGATCTCGAGGTAGGTCGAGTCGACGCCGGTCGCCTGCAGCGCAGCGTGGACCTTTTCGACTTCAGCCGGCGGGAAGAGCCAGTCGCTATCGAACGAGATGAGAAGCGCCTTGCCGCGGTACCGCGCGAATGCCTTCTCGAGCGAGCCGTAGATCTCCTCGATGTCCATCTCGTCCATCGCCGCCTGGATGCGGACGTAGGAGTTCGCATCGTACGCTCGCGAGAACTTGTTTCCCTGGTACTCGAGGTACGAGTCGATCTCGAACTGGCTCGACCCGTGCCGCCGTCGCCGTCCGAACTTCCGCTCGAGCGCTTCCTGCGAGAGGTAGGTCATGTGCCCGACCATGCGCGCGACCTGGAGGCCGCGGAGCGGCTCGGAACTGTCGTAGTAATCGCCGCCGCGGAAGTGGAAGTCGCTCTCGATGATCTTCCGGCCGATGATGTGCCAGGCGACTCCCTCCACCGGGACCGCGGCGGCGCCGGCCATCGCGACGATCGACTCGACCGAGTCGGGGAAGAGAGCCGCCCACATCAGCACCTGCATCGCGCCGAGCGAGCCCCCGGTCACGCAGAGCAACTTGCGGATTCCGAGATGCTCGACGACGAGCCGCTGCGCGCGGACCATGTCGGTAATCGTGACCCAGGGATATTGCGAGCCGTAGGGCTTTCCAGTGTCGGGATTCATGCTCGAGGGCGCCGTCGTTCCCCAGCAGGAGCCGACGAGGTTTACGCAGATCACGAAGTTGCGCTCGAGATCGAACGCCTTCCCGTAGCCGATCATCCCGTCCCACCAGCCTGGCTTCTCGTCGCCCGGCGCGTACTTGCCCGCGGCGTGCGCGCTCGCGGAGAGCGCGTGGCAGACGAGGATTGCGTTCGACCGGTCGGCGTTCAGCTCACCGAACGTCTCGTAGCAGATCGTGAACGGACGGATCGCCTGGCCATGCTCGAACCCGAACCCCTCGGGGAGTTGAAGATACTGCGGCGGCCGGCAGATGAACGACGATCCGATACGAGTCGGCGCTGACATGGATGGGCAAGTTTAGTGCAGGCCGAGGAGGGGAGGAATTGAGAATTGAGAATTGAGAATTGAGAGATGGTAACGAACTGCATAAAAAAATATGCATTTGTGGCTATTTATTCGTTATGTTTACTGATACTTTTTTTGTAATCTCTCAATTCTTAATTATCAATTTCGTACTATCCACCCTCCTCCGAGGCACAGGTCGCCGTCGTAGAAGACGACGGCCTGACCGGGAGCGATGGCGCGGAGCGGGGCCGCGAAGGTCACGCGCGCGCTCGAGGAGTCGAGCATCTCTACCGTGGCGGCGACGTCGACCTGTCTGGAACGAACCTTCGCGGAGACTTCGACGGCCGCCGAGGGGGCCTCGCCGGAAATCCAGTGAACGCGCTCGGCGACGAGCTGTGTCTTCTCGAGCGCTTCCGCCGGGCCAATGACGACGCGGCGCGCCAGTGGATCGATGTCGACGACGTACGTTCGCTCCGGAAAGCCGCCGATATCGAGGCCGCGCCGCTGGCCGATCGTGAAGTTGTAGTAGGCGTCGTGCCGGCCGACCACCCGGCCCGTGAGATCGACGATCTCGCCGCCGACGTCCCCTGCGGCCGCCGCGCGAAGGGGGCCCGAAGCCGCCTCTCCGTCCGCGGCGGCGAACCGCTTCGCCTCCTCGGAGACTACGCGCGCGTAGCCGTCCTTTTCCGGGACGAAGCAGATCTCGAACGACTCGTCCTTGTCGGCGACGCGAAGACCCGCCTTCGCCGCGATCTCTCGCACTTCCTGTTTGGTCAGTTCGCCGAGCGGAAAGAGCGTCTCCGAGAGCTGCAACTGACTGAGCTCGAAGAGGAAATACGACTGGTCTTTTGCGAGGTCGCGCGCCTTGCGGAGCTCGAAGCGGCCCGTGGCGTCGCGCGTAATGCGCGCGTAGTGGCCGGTGGCGATTCTCTCCGCGCCGACGCCGAGCGCCTTCCGATGCAGCATCGCGAACTTCACGTGCGTGTTGCAGAGAACGCAGGGCGAGGGAGTGACGCCGGAGAGATAACCCTCGACGAACGGCCGGATCACGGCCGCCCGAAAGCCCTGTTCCATGTTGAGCACGAAGTGCGGGATGCCGAGCGCCCATGCCACGCGACGCGCGTCGGCAAGGTCGTCGATGGTGCAGCAGCCGCCGTACTCGGTCTCACCGCGGCCGAGCGCGTCGTACATCTGCATCGACATTCCGATGACCTCGTGTCCCTCGGCTTTGAGGATGTGAGCGGCGGTCGAGGAGTCGACCCCGCCCGACATGGCGACAGCAATCTTCACGTCTGGGCTGAATGAGCCGGTGGCGCCGTCGAATTCCCCGACCCGCTTCGGAGGTAGACTGTAGGCGAAGTCCGGAGTCGGAAACGTGACCGAACGCGACGAGAGGAGCGAAGGCGCCAGCACCACGCACCCATCGGTCGGCGAGCTCCTTGCCGAGGCGGGACGTGCGTTCCACGCCTCGGAGTACGCGCAGGCCGAGAGCGCGGCGGTCGAGGTGCTCGAGCAACTCCGCGATGGTGGCCAGGGCGGCAAGGTTGCCGAGGCGGAAGCGCTCACCTGGCTCGGCGCGTCGCTCACGCAGCAGAGCCGTTACCAGGAGGCGCTGGTCAGGCTCAAGGATGCCGAGCGGAAGTACGGCGAGATCGGCCGGCCGGAGCAGGCGAGCCGCGCGCTCAACTATCTCGCTGTCGTTCACGAGGAGCTTGGCGACCTCGATAAGGCGTTCGAGCTCTACGGTCGCGCGGAACGCGCCGCGGACGCTGCGGGGAACGTGGAGATGCAGGCGCGTGTGCTCGCCAATGTCGGCGAGGCGTACATCAACCTGCACCGGCACGAGGAAGCACTTGCCGCGCTCGGCCGGTCGGCCGCTTTGCTCGCGCCCCTCGAAGAGCATCGCTCCCTGTTCGGCTGGTGCCTGCTCGGCGTGGCTCGGATCTATGTCGAGCTCGGCGAGCACGGCACCGCGCTCGAGGTCTTCTCCACGGCTCTGGGCGCGGCGCAGCAGGGTGAATCGCTGCGCGTCATGGCGGAGATCCACACCGCGCTCGGCTCGCTGCTCACCGACATGGGCGACCAGAAGGAAGCGATCGTCAACCTCCGGCAGGCGCTCGCGCTGGCCGAAGAGGCGGGCGTGCGCCAGGAAGTGTTCAAAGCCCATCTGGCGCTCTCGCGCGCGTACGAGAAGTTCGGTGATCTCCGCCCCGCGCTCGACCACTACCGGCAGTACCACGTGGTCCGCGGGCGTGTCTTCGACGAGCTGGCCAAGGAGAAGATCGGCAGCCTCTCGGCCGAGATCGAGCTCGTGAAAGTGCGGCACGAACAGGAAATCTCCCATCTCCGCAATGTCGAGCTCGCGTCGGCGAATCAGTTGCTGGAACGCCAGAAAGGGGATCTCGAGCATGCGAACGAGCTCCTCGCCCAGCAGGCCGCCGAGCTCGACAAGCTCAGTGTCCACGACAGCCTAACTGGCGTGAACAACCGGCGCTATCTCGACCGGCACCTCACCGAGGAGATGGAGCGAAGCCGAAGGCACGGGCATCCCATCAGCGTTGCGATGCTCGACGCCGACCACTTTAAGCAGGTGAACGACCGCTTCTCTCACCGGATCGGTGACGTCGTGCTGCGCACCCTGATGGAGATCGTCTGCAAGCGAAAGCGGCTCACCGACGCGGTCGCGCGCTACGGCGGTGAGGAGTTCGTGATCGTTTTCCCCGAGACGACCGCCGAGCAGGCCGCGGTGGCGGCCGAAGGAATGCGCTCCGCCATCGAGGAGCACGACTGGAGCGAAGTCCACCCGGGCCTCCGGGTGACAGTCAGCATCGGGGTCGCGTCCAACGCCCGGGCGGAGGATCCGCAGGGATTGCTCGACGCGGCGGACGAGTGCCTCCGCGAGGCCAAGCAGACGGGGCGCAATCGCGTCGTCTCGCGCTGACCGCGACGCTACTCGTCCTTCTCGGCGAAGGGATCGGTCGGCTGCAGCTCGTCGTCGTCCTCGGGGCGCAGGAGCTTCTTCAGGACCTTCATCGATGGTCTGGCGCTGATCACCGGTCCCTCGGACGAGCCCTCTTCTCCCGTCGACTCCAACGCCTCGGCGAGCTCCTCGGAACTGTCGCGCACCGACTCCATGAACGTGCGCGGCTCGCTCGGCCTGGTCGCCGGCGGATTCATGTTCTCCGATTTTCGGAATGCCTCGTTCCAGATGAGAATCGTCGGGACGAGCCGCTGGTAGAGCTCGCAGGTGGCGCGGACGTCGTCGAGACAGTAGCTCGCGATCTCTTCGTAGCGCCCTTCGCGGTACGCGGTCTCGACCGCACGCCCGTCCATCGAGTCGGTCTTCGAGCTCGCGATGCCGAACGACTTGCAGGCGAAGTCGAGGTTGAAGCGGATCTGTCGCGTGTTCACCGTGCCGTTGAAGGTGAGCGCGTCGCGCAGGTCGCAATTCGGATGGAACGCGTAGCGGGGTCCGACGAGGTCGCGCTTCGGCACGACAGCGTTGATCGCCGAACGGATCATGATGAACGGACCGTCGAACTGCCGTCCGTTGAAGGAGATGAACCGGTCGTCGCGATTCATGTAGCTCCAGAACTGCTGGAGGATCAGCTTCTCGGTGCCGGAGATGAAGGTGCGGTTGCCGTCCTTCCGCGTGATGAGCTGCTCCTGGCCGGGCACCTCGTAGAGGACCGCGCCGCGACCGTCGTCGGCGTTGATCACGCCGATGGCGACGATCCTTCCGCGAAACGGGGAGAGCCCGCCGCGGCGCTTCTCCTCCTCCGCTTCGGCGTCGCTCATTCCCTTGATCAGGAACTCGCGGACGTAAGGGTCGTGCTCGTCCCACGGCGTGCCGACCGTTTCGATGTCGATCACCAGGCGCTTCATGGCAAGTCCCTCGTACCGACACGTTAGTGCAACGCCGCGCAGCCGGCAAGGGAGCAGGGGGGAGGACCGGGTGTAAACGAACGAGGAGAAGGGAAACCATGGGTCGTCGGTTTCGTTTCGCCTTTCGCCCGACCCGTGCGAGACACTTCGCTCGTGCATTACGATATGCCGATGACAGAGAGCCTCCAGGATCGCTACGCGCCCAATAACAGCTGCTTCGGCTGCGGCCCCGCCAATGAGAAGGGACTGCGCATCAAGAGCTTCGTCGAAGGCGACGAGGTCGTCTGCGACTGGCAGCCCGAGGACTACCACCAGGCGTTTCCCGGCGTGATGAACGGCGGGATCTGCGGCGCGCTCCTCGACTGCCACAGCAACTGGACGGCGGTGTGGCACATGATGACGAAGGCGGGAGCCGACACGGCACCGAGCATGGTGACCGCCGACTTTCACGTGCGGCTGTTTCGGCCTACGCCGCTCGACGCGAAGGTCCGCCTGCGCGCGCGCATCGTGGAATCACTCGAGGACCGCGCGGTCGTCGAGGCGACGATCGAGGCAAAGGGAAAAGTCACCGCCTCCTGCCGCGGCACCTTCGTCGTCGTGAAGGAAGGACACCCGGCGTATCACCGGTGGTGAGGGGAGGTTTCGAATTTCGGATTGCGAATTGCGCATTTAAAATTAAACCACTTTTTCGCGCTCATTTTTGATATACCATTTGGATGCTTTATGACTAATATAATTATGATAGTAGTTAATCACAACTTCGAACTTCGAACTTCGAAATTCAAAATCTCCCCGGAGGCTCTCCCATGCGCCGCGTGAGATTTGGCCGCACCGAGGTCTCGGTTCCCGCGGTCAGCCTCGGAACGTGGGGCTACAGCGGCGCGAACATGAACAACGGCGTATCGGTCGGATGGACGGGACACGATGACGGCCTCGCGCGGGCAGCGCTCGTCCGGGCGGCGGCTGCCGGGATCGATCATTGGGACACAGCCGACGTGTACGGAAACGGCCGCTCGGAGGAGCTCCTTGGCGGCATGTGGGGAGAAGTTCGGAGGAGCGACATCTTCCTCGCGACGAAAGTGGGCTGGGACAAGGGCGGGCGCGAGCACTTCTATCACCCCGACGTGATCCGCGCGAATTTCGAGCGTTCGCTGCGTCTCCTGCGCACCGACGTCATCGACCTGTATTACCTGCATCATTGCGATTTCGGGCCCGCCGACGAGTACTTCGACGACGCGCTCGCGCTCGTGCGCCGGTTCCGCGAGGAGGGGAAGGTGCGCTTCATCGGACTCTCCGACTGGGAAGCGCCGAAGCTGATGCGCTTCATCGACCGGGTCGATCCCGACGTCGTGCAGCCCTACCGGAACGTCGTCGACGACGACTACGTTTCCTCCGGGCTTCGGTCCTGGGTCGACGCGCACGATGCGGGCGTAGCGTTCTTCTCGCCGATCATGCATGGGCTGCTGCTCGGGAAGTACGACACACCGGTCGAGTTCCCCGAGGGCGATTTCCGAAGCAACGTGCCGGGTTTCGGCGACGCCGAGGTCATCGCGAGGATGAAGACGGCGCGCAAGGCGGTCGAGAACCGCTGGGCGAATCACCCGCAGCCCGTGTTGAACGCGCTGATCGGGGCGCTGCTCGCGGACAGTCCGACCGGCTGTGTGCTTCTCGGGCAGCGCAATCCGTCGCAGGTCGACTCGGCCGCCTCGGTCGGCGAGCCGCTCTCTGACGAGGAGACGGACTGGGTTCGAAGGCTGTATCGGGAAGGCTGATCGTCCCGGCGGGAACTTCCGCCCGGCCCGTTCGTAAGCAAGAGAGAAAGACGGGAAGAACTTGATCGCAGAACCTCGAACGAGCGCTACGGCGAGCGACTTCATCGCGGCAGGTCCGGCCGGCGGTCAGTCCGTGCTGCGATTCGAATGGACCGTCGACAACGAAACGCTCAAGGACGTGAACCGCGCGTCCGGGATGGACTCCTCGGCGTCGCACGCTCGCGGCTTCCTCGCTCGTCTCGTCACGGCGTGGGCCGACACCCCCGAGGAGCGGCGCCCGCTGCTCGAAGTACCCGCCCAGCTCAGCGAGGACCTCGTCTACATTCCGAGCCCCTGCTACATCTTCGCGCTCTCGACCGATCGCGCCGAGTTGCACTGCTGGTACTCGGTGCTCGTCGATGCCGGATGCGCAGAGCTGCTTGAAGGGAAGGCGGGAGTCCGCGTTTTCACGATCACCGGCGAAGGCCGACTCGTCGCGTCATTTCTCGACGAGACGCTGCGCCTGTTCCGCTTCCGAACCCGGCTGAAGCACGAGGGATTCACGTTCCACCGGCGGGTGTGATCGCGGGGATTGCGGATTTCGGAATGCGGATTCAAAATCAGAAACAATAAACGTTTACGATTTAGTGGAAGGATAACGGGAAGCCGCGTGAGGGGACGAACGTCCGCCGCCGCGCGGGTTCTCCATTCCGCATTCCGCAATCCGCATTCCAATCAGCTCGTCGGCTTGCTCGGTGCCGGAAGCGTCGCCGAGAAGTCTCTCTCGATCCGCGGCATATAGGCGTCGATCAGCTCGTCGACGCGTTCCGGCGTCGATGCGCGCACGATGAAGCCGACATGGTGCTTCTTGTCGAGCCTCCAGACGATTTCGGGGTCGATGTACGCGGAGGTGTCGGGTGAGTCCTGCCGCGCGAGCGAAACGATCAGGCCCGAATAGTCGTTGCGTGCGGTGGGTGGCACGTACGGGAACTCGCCCTGAGAGAGCTCGATCTTCGCCCATTCCTCCCACAGGTTCACGCCGGTGGCCGCCTCGACCATTTCGGCGATGTGAGCCCCGCCGACCCGTGCGGCGGTCTCGAGGAAGTAGAACTCGCCGTCGTCGCGTCCCTTGATGAATTCCGTGTGGAGGACGCCGCGGACGAACCCCAGGTGGAGGATGAGCTCCTTGTTGAGCTGGTGGAGCTCGACCGAGTCGGGATGATCGCGCGGGAGAATCGCCGTTGCGAAGATGCCTCCGACGTTCGTCACGTCGAAGAGGGGGCGACGATACTTGCTGGCCTCGGCGAGGACGACCTCGCCCTCCGAGACGACAGAATCGATGTGGTAGACGTCGCCAGGAATCATCTGCTCGAGCAGGTAGCGTGACCGGAGGTCGCCGATCTCGTCGATGACCCTCCAGACCTCGTCGGGAGAGGAGAGCTTCCGGATGCCGACGGACGACGCCTCCGCGCGCGGTTTGAACATCCACGGCG
This sequence comes from Thermoanaerobaculia bacterium, assembly GCA_051305935.1. Lineage (GTDB taxonomy): Bacteria > Acidobacteriota > Thermoanaerobaculia > Gp7-AA8 > Gp7-AA8 > JACPDH01. The sequence continues at coordinate 5,196 of JBPPMG010000111.1, read as the reverse complement.
GCGGCACCTCCTTCATGAAGCGGTCGATCCGCGCGTTGTTGAGCACGTGGACGAATCGCGGGATCGGAACGCCGCGAAACTCGGCGCGCGAGCGCATGGCGAGCTTGTCGCGAAAATAGCGTGCGGTCGTCTCACCCATTCCGGGTAGACGCAGGAACTCGCGCAGCCGCGCGACCCTCTCGACGTCGTAGTCGTCCAGCGGCGCGATCCGGTCGATCTCGTGGTTTCGCGCGAGGTAGGCGACGGTATTGACGAGCGTTTCGTCGCTCTCGAAGTCGGGGAGCGCCCACACTTCGTCGAGCGCGTGGCGGGGCCACGGCTCCTTGAGCAGCTTCTCGATCGTGAGCAGGTAGACAGTGCATCCCTCGCGCTTGCAGGTCTCGATGAAGCGGTTCCCCTTGAAATAGCCCGAGACACACAGAATCGTCGGCGGCTTCGTCATCGTCGTTCCCCTCCCGTCGCCTTCCGCTACCAGCTCATCGCGAATGTGCACGACTCGTCTCCGCGGCACTGGCAGGCAGTCTCGACCACCTTCACGTTGGACGTGCCGACGAACACCGAGACGCACTGCTCGAAGAAGCCGAACGCGCTGTCGCAGAAGACCGGGCTGTAGCAGGGATACTTCCGGAAGATCATCTTCCCGCCCTGCTCGCCGGTCTGCTCGTAGGCAGCCTCGCCAAAGTCCTGGAAGCGGTCGTGCAGCTTTACCGAGTTGCGGAAGAACTCGTGGACGGTCATCGCGTTGACCATCGACGCGACGTTCGCTTTCGCCGAGTAACGGCCGAAATCCTTGAGGATCTCGGGGCGCTCGGCGGAGAAGCGCTCGTAAAACGCGCGATCGACCGCGATGAGATCGGCGAAGTCGTACCACTCCGAGGCGAGGATGCCGCGCGAGAGCTTCGCGCGGGTCGCCTCGGGCAGCGAATCGATGATCGCCTTTCGGTCGATCTCCGGATGCGTGTCCTTCAACCAGTCGAACCGGGAGCGAATCATGCTCCCTTTGATTCTGCCGCCATCCAGCTTCTCTTTGCTTCCGGCTCGCAGCATGGGAACCTCAAACTTTCTCGGGGCCTTGGAGCCGTTGATTGTACTGCGCTCCGGGACACCCGTCTCCCTCCGATTCGCGGCGGCGACTCGCCGCGCGTCGAGGTGTTAAGCTTCCCCGAGGAGTAACCGCGACGATGGCCCCGCCAGGTCCCGTTTCGCGACGGGTAACGAACCGCCTGACCTTCAAGATGCCGCGAACCGCGCGGTTCGCGACGTACGAGGTCGTGCTCGTCGACTTGAGCCTCAAGGGCGCGGGCATCCAGCATCCCAACCAGATCCCGCCCGGAACGCGCAGCACGCTCCGCTTTCGCCTCGAGCGCGAGTACCACGAGATCACCTGCTCGATCACCCGGTCGAAGCTCCAACTCGTTCGACAGGGAACGAAGACGCTCCAGATCTATCGCTCAGGGCTCCAGTTTGTCGGGCTCGAGGGCGAGGCCGAGACGATCAAGGAAGCTCTTCGAAAACGGGTACAACGGGCCATTGCCCGCCAGCAGGCCGACGCGTTTGCCAACTCCGACGCGATGAAGGGAGTCGAGGAGTCGAGCGGTGCGATCCCGCTTGCGGCGCTCGCCAGCTGGATGGAGACGCGTCCCTTCGTCCGTTGCATGCTCGAAAAGAACGGGCGATGGAAGACCGAGAAGGTCGACGCGCCCGAGCAGCCTCAAAACGGGTTCACTGTTTCCGCGGAAGAAGGCGAGAAGGAGATCGACCTCCTCCGCCGAGCCTTCGAGAAGGCGAGCGAAGAGCAACGCCGCCTCATCCGCATGTTCGCCCAGATCACGTTGCACGATCCGTCCGACGAGCCGCGAGGCCGATACGAGCCGTGAGACACCGCGTCGCTCTGTCTACCTGATTCCGTAGAGCCGCAACGCGGCGCGGCGCTTTCCCTTCGGCGACGCTTTGTAGGTGAAGACGACCTTCTCGAGGCGTCGCTCACCACCGTTGAGGTCGATCTCCCGGCTCCAGCCCCCCGGCTCGACGAACGACCTCACTTCGATGTCCTGAACACCGCCCCCCTCGTAGTGGATCTCGAGGTCGAGGATCTCGACACCGGCGCGGCGTGTCTCGAACTGGATTCTGCGGAACCAGTCGTTGCCCTTCACGACGAAGGTATCGCGCTCGGCCTTGTTCGTGACGACCCGATCGCCGAGATAGACCCGCTTGTCCGCGCGGAGCGCGAGCGCGCCGGCGAGGAAGATGAAGACGGCAACGACTGAGATCGTAAGACGCCTCGTCATGGGGGAACCTCCGCTAGTTCGATTCGCGAGCGATGAACCCTGCGACGACTGATTGCCGATCAGACGGACGGGCTCCCTCGGCCGTTTACTTCGCTCCCCAGAGCTCCGCAAGGCGGGCGTCACGTCCGCAGCCTGTTCGGTAGTACTTGTAGCGAACCGGATTCTTCAGGTAGTAGTCCTGGTGATACTCCTCGGCCGGATAGAACGTGCCTGCCGCAGCGATCTCCGTCCGGATCTTCCAACCCTTTTCCTTCTCGATCCGGGCTTTCGTCTCCAGCGCCAGCTTCTTCTGCGCCTCGTCGTGGAAGAAGATCCCGGAGCGGTACTGGCTACCCGAATCGCAGAACTGCCGGTTGCCGACGGTGGGGTCGATGTTGCGCCAGAAGACTTCGACGAGCGTCGCGAAGGAGACTTTGTTCGGGTCGAAGCGAACCTCGACCGCCTCGGTGTGTCCCGTTCCGCCGGACGACACCTGCTCGTATGTCGGGTCCTTCACCTTGCCGCCGATGTACCCGGAGGTCGTAGAGATCACGCCGGGGAGCTTGTCGAAGGGGGGCTCCATGCACCAGAAACAGCCTCCGGCAAACGTCGCAGTCGCGACCGAAGCGGAGCGGGGCTCCTGGGCCCCGGCGGAGACGGACGTGAGAATCACGAGTGAGAGCAGGAAGAGTTTGCGCATGGGGGAGCCTCCGCATCGAAGAACGCTCGAGGCGGCCGCGTGATTGCCTCCGCCTGTGGCGGAATTGAGAATTGAGAATTGAGACACGAGTGGAGCGAGGAGCCGTCATTCCGAAGCGAAGCGAGGAGCCGTCATTCCGAAGCGAAGCGAGGAATCTGCTAAAAGACTAACCTGAACGATTCCTCAGCGACAACCCGTGGCAACGCGCCGATTCGCTGCTGCGGAACCGGTCGAGAAGCGTTTTGCAGATTCCTCGCTGCGCTTCGGAATGACATCAACTCCCCGGTCGCCTCTTTTTCAATTTTCAATTTTCAGTTTTCCATTCACGATGTACCCATGCTCTGGCCCCTCCGCATCTCCCTCGCCCGGCTTCGACCGTTCGACGCGACGGCGGTTGCACGGGTGGTCGTCGTCGGAGCGATCTTCGGCGCGTTCCTCTACGGCGACTTTCGCGTCTTTCAGCGCCTCTTCGAGATGACGGCGCAGATCGAGGCGCTCACGCCGTTCTTCGCGATCGGGCTCGTGGAGAACCTCCTCGGGCTGGTTTTCCTGATCGCGCTGTTCGTCCTCTTTTTCTCGGCGCTCACCAGCGCGATCGGCGCTTTTTTCACCGACCTCGACCTGGAGACCTACCACAGCGCGCCGGTGCGGCGCGCGCGGATCGTCGCGTCGAGATGGGCGAAGACGTTCGTGCAGAGCTCGTACCTCGTGATCGCCTTCCTGCTGCCGGTGTTCTTCGCGCTCGGCAGGCAGTACGACCGAGGAGGCGAGGTGCTGGCGCGCGGCGCGCTGAACCTGCTGTTGCTCCTCGCGACGCCGGTGAGTCTGGCGGCGCTCGGCATCATCGTGCTCGTTCGCTACTTTCCGGTGCGCCAGGTGCACCAGATTGCCGCGACCCTCGCGATCGTCGCGGTGACCGTGGCGATCGTCGGCCTCCGGATCTCGCGTCCCGAGCGCCTGTTCCAGAACGTGACGACCGATGACCTCGTCACGGTGCTCCAGGCGATCGAGATGCCGTCGGCGGATCTCTATCCCAGCACCTGGCTCGCGGAAGCGCTCGGCGCGGCAATCGACGGCAGCGGCGCCGCAGCGGCGACGATGAAACTGGCGGTGCTCGCGCTCGCCAGCTTTCTTCTCTTCCTGGCGACCGGCACGAAGGTCTATTTCACGGCGTGGGTGCGTGCGAAAGAGACTTCGGCGCCCGTCGCGCTCGGCTCCGGAGCCCTTACCGGCGTGCTCGACCGCGTGACCGCGAGGCTCGACCCTCAGGTGCGCGCGATCCTCGGGAAAGAGGTACGGATCCTCACGCGTGACGCGGCGCAGTGGTCGCAGCTCTTCATGATGATCGCGCTGCTCTTTCTCTACATGTACAACATCCGGATGCTTCCTCTCCAGGGGGACTTCCGCGCCGTCCTCGTCGCCTACCTCAATCTCGGGATGACCGGATTCGTGATCTCCGCGACCTGCCTTCGCTTCGCGTACCCGTCCATTTCCGCCGAAGGGAAGCAATACTGGATTCTCGAGTCGGCGCCCGTATCGTTCCGCCTGCTGCTCTGGGTGAAAGTTCTGGTTTACCTGTTTCCGCTGCTCTTCGTCGGGCTGCTCCTCACCTCGCTGGGGAACCTGATTCTGAACGCGCCGCCGATCGTCTGGATCTACACGCTGATCGGCGCCGTGCTCGTGAGCTCGACGCTCGTGGCGATGGGGGTCGGGATGGGGGCGGCGAGCCCCGACTTCAAGCTGGAGAATCCGCTCGAGCTCGCGATGTCGCTCGGCGGCTTCGCGTACATGGCGGTCTCGTTGCTCTACGTCGGGCTGATGATGTTCCTGATGGCGAAGCCGATGCACGGGTTCATGCTGAAGATGTGGTTCGGAATCGAGAACACGCAGTCTTTCCTGGCGGCAGCGGCCCCGATCGCGATCGCGCTGGCGGTGTCGCTGCTCCTGTCGATCGGCCCGATCGAGGTGGCGAACTGGCGGCTGGTGCGACGGGCGATCTGAGGCATTGAGGCGAAAAGCGATGTGGCGCAGACACTCCTGTCTGCGCATCGCCGAAGGCGATCCGCACGCAACGCCCCGGGGAACCGGACACCGGCGGCGCTTCGCGCCGCGCGCAGACAGGAGTGTCTGCGCCACAGGCTCGCCTCTCGCCTCCGTTCAATGCTGATAGAATCGCCCCATCAAATCCGTAACACGAACACGTGTCTCCAATGTATGAGAAGCCCCCTC
>JBPPMG010000109.1:0-13238 GCA_051305935.1 Thermoanaerobaculia bacterium | reverse complement strand
GCCAGCGCGAATTTTCTGATTCGACGGGCCGTCATTCGTTCCGGTCTTGCTCACTAAGATAATCCACCGCGGCGCGGCGCGCAAAAGTAGGAGCTTCGCCGACCGAGATTGCGCGGGCGAAAAGCGCCCGTCTTGCGTCACGCAGTGCCGCGCCGACCCACGGGCCGGGAGGCACGCCGAGCTCGTCGCCGCGCACGCCGAGGTCGATGGTTGCGACACGGGCGAACCGCAACACGAGCTCCTCCAGAGGCGGGCGCACGAGTGCTGTGACGGCGCGGCCTTCGGGGGGCGCCGTTTCGAGAAGGACGAATCGTTCAGCGTCGCCCGTCGCGCCCTCGAGCGCCTGAGCGAGGCGGCGCGGGTTGCTCGCGATGGAAATCAGCGTCGAGGCGTTCCGCTCGTCGAACTGCCCGCCCCGAACGACTTCGGCTCCCGCGTTCGACCCGGCGAGCAGGAACGCGAAGCGGACGATCCGGCCGTCTGCGCCGGTCGCCGCGGTCAACTCCGGGCGGGTGTCCAGGTAGCCGAGCGGCTCCGATTCCTCGGGCGTGCGCCCCACGCCGAGGAATTGCTCGAGAGCTCCGCACCGCGCCATTGCGAGGAGTGCGGCGCCCGCACCGTGCCGTTCTGCGGCAGCGATGGTCAGCTCGCGCCAGATTCGCTCCCGCGATACGCGAACGAGCGCGCCACTGTCGATTGCCTCCTCGAGGAGTCGCTCGGTTTCGTGCTCCCAAGCGAGTCCGAGGCGTGTGGCGAGCCGGACACCTCGGAAGATGCGCGTCGGGTCGTCGAGAAAGCTCTTCGCGTGGAGCACGCGGAGCACACCGCTCTCGAGATCGGCAACACCTCCGGTCGGATCGACGAGCTCGCAGTCTCCGAGCTCGAGCGCAATTGCGTTGATGGAGAAGTCGCGGCGGTGGAGATCTTCCGCGATCGATGCAGGTTCGACGATGGGCAGCGCACCCGGCATCTCGTAGCGCTCCCGGCGAGTCGTTGCGATATCGATCTCTTCGCGATCCGGGAGCAGGGCCTTGAAGGTGAGGAACTCCGTGATCGGGCGGAGCGCGGCGCCGGTGGCGGCCGCGAAGGCGCGCGCCGTCGTGCCTGCGTCGCCTTCGACGGCGACGTCGAGGTCGCGCAACGGTCTGCCGAGGAGCAGATCGCGAACAGGTCCGCCGACGAGAAAGGCCCGCGCTCCGGCCTTCCGTGCCGCCGCGGCGAGCTCGTCGAGCAGGATGCGGTGCCGCGCATCGAGGAGATCGCGAGAGACTTTCACCGCGCGGCCTCGGCGTAGGCGGCAAGCAGCGCCTGCCGCCGGTGCGCGGGATGGAATCGGTCGCGGATCTCTGCGGCGGCGGCGAGAAGCGGCGCGGCAAGTTCCGGTTTGAAGAGCGTCGTCACGATCGCGTGCGCCATCTCGTTGGGATCTTTCTTGGGACAGAGCGCGGCGGCGCGACCGTCGTCGGAGCGACGGCGATTTGCGGCGGTGCGCGCGGCGACTACGGGAACGCCGAGGGCGATGGCCTCGCATACGAACCCGTCGAGATCGTCTTCGTCGTTGGTCGGGTCGAGCCACAGGCTGAGAGAGGACATCTCGTTTGCCTGTGGGGGAGCCTCGAAGAGTTTCCAGGCGACGTCGTCACGAAATCTCCTGATGCGGGCATCGGTGAGCTGGCAGTGAGTCGCGGTGGCTGCTCCGCGGCAAAGCGCCCCAATGGTTGGCCTTTCGATTCGGGGGCGCGCGCCGGTCGGGCCGAGGAATTCGATCGCGACGGGTTCGGGGATCTCGTCGAAGAGCGATTTCGAGCGCCCGCGCGGCCGGCGTCCGAAGAGCGACCGGCTCGGTTCGAGCGCTCGGTCGGCGAGCCAGGGAGCGTCGGTTGCAGCGATCAACGACTGGGGAACCGGACCGGTGCCGTATACGTGCAAGATCGAAGGAGCGAAGTCGCGTAACTCGCGCGGCAGTTGACGCTCCGCGACCGACTGCGGCTCGACCGTGCCCGGGCCTGCGATCGTCCAGGAGGCTTCCTCTGTTCCGCCGCTGGTCTCCCGGTCGAGCCGAAAACACTTCAGGTCGAAAGCCGAGAACGAAGGGAGCAGGACTCGCGCGATGCGCATCGGAGTCCATGGTAGCCCCAATCGGCGGGGCTCGGCACGTCGCGGGCGTGTTCCTGCCCGGCGGTGGGTTCGAAGCCATCGTACGGAACGCGCTCGACTTACAGTAGAATCTCAGTCGCTGGTTCAACCCGATGGAAATAGGTGTCTGCACCAATCGCGACGAACTTCTCGGCATCCTTGCCGGCAAGTGCCCGGGGTATTCGTTCAAGAAGTGCGAGGATCGCGCCGAAGCTCCGGTGCTGATCGTCGACCACGGCTCGGACAGGGTTGCGTGCGCGGGTGACGTTCTCTTCACGATTCACGTGGCCGGCGCGGAGCGGAGAAAAAGCGGGCCGCACGAAGTCTGGGTGACCGAGCACGAGTTGTTCGAGCATCCGCTCGCCGTGCTCGGTGTGGCGGATCTGGTGGTTTCGCTTCGGCGCCAGGTTGCAGAGCTCGAACAGAGCGCTGCGGCCGATGCGGAGATCCGGAGTCTGCTCGCGGAGCCTGATCTCGAGACATTCTCGCGCAGGGTTGCCGAATCGATGGCGCGGCACCTCCCGATCACGGCCGGCAGCCTTTTCTTTCACGATCCGCTGAGGGAGGCGTTCATGCTCGCCTTCAGTGGCGAGGAAGCGTCACCCACTGACGAAGGCCTGACGGGCGAGTTGCTCGCGAAGCTGCACGACGAGGTCGGCACCCGGCACCCGTTTGTGCGCCTGGATTCACCCGACGGGGAGACCCGGATCGCGCTGCCGATGCTCTCGCGAGAGGACCTGGTCGGCGTGTTCCTCGGGCGCCTCGCGCCGGGCGCGAAAGTCGATGATGGCGCGCTCGACGAGGCTACCGCGTACCTCGGCGCAATCATGCCGCTGATCGTCAATGCGCGGCAGTTCAGCCAGAGCCGCGACCTTGCGATGCGCGACGACCTGACGAAGGCCTTCAACCGCCGCTTCTTCGAGAGCTATCTGGACGAGGAGATCGAGCGGACGCGGCGCTACGGTTCGGTCTTCAGCATCATTTTTCTCGACCTCGACGATCTGAAGAACATCAACAGCTCGCACGGGCACCTCACGGGATCGCGAGTGTTGCAGGAAGTCGCCAAGCGAATACTCTCCGCGGTTCGAACCATCGACAAGGTCGTGCGGTTCGGTGGCGACGAGTTCTGCATCATCCTGCCAGAGACCGACAAGGACCAGGCGATGAGCGTCGCGATGCGCGCGCGCAAGTCGATCTCCGCGACCACGCTGGAGATCGACGACTCTCTCGAAGTCAGAATCACCGCAAGCTTTGGTATCGCGACGTACCCCAACCATGCGCTGAGCAAGGACGGCCTGATCCGGCAGGCCGACGAAGCGATGTATCGCGTGAAATCGACCACAAAGAACGCCATCGGCGTCGCCGGTGACTTCCAGCCAAGCCGCGCCGGAACCGGAGCGTGATCGGGAGCGTGCGGGAACGACCTGGTCCTCCCGGCATTCCCGAAGAACCGACATGTCCGAAGAGTTGACGATCCAGGGCTCCCTTGCGGAGACGACCGTTCCCGACCTGTTCCGCACGATCATTCGGAGCCGGGAGAACGCGGTAGTCTCCGTCGCCGGAGATTTCCGGCAGGACTCCTTCTATTTCCGGGACGGGCAGCTCGTGTTCGCTTCCAGCACGTCGCTCGATCTTGGCCTCGCGGACGTCCTTCTGGCAGCGGGAGAGCTGAGCCTCTCCCAGTATCGCGACGTCACCGATCGGGCGGGCACCGCGCGGCGTGTTTCCGATGTGCTCATCGATACGGGCGTGATGAAGCGCGAAGACCTCGCGCGGGCAATCGAGCTCCAGATCACGCGGATCGTCGACGAAGCAATCACGCTCGCCTCCGGCGAATACACGATCGAGTTTCTCACCCGTTTTCCGTCCGAGGTGACTGCGGTCTCGATCGAATCCGACAAGATGATTCTCGCGGCGATCGGACACGTGGCGCGCTGGAGCGTCGTCGAGCGAGGGATCGGAAGCGTCGATCGCGTCGTGCGCCAGGTTTCGGGCGCCGATGCGCGCGCATTCGCGCTCGATCTCACCGAAGCGGAGAGCCACGTGCTCGGCATCGTCTCCGAGCCTCTCTCGATCGCCGCGGTCTGCGAACGGAGCTACCTGCCGAATTTCGTCGTCTGCAGGACGGTCTGGGCGCTGCTCGTCGCAGGGTTGGTCGAGGATGTGCGCGAATCGACCGACGACGCCGACGACGAGCGCCGCGAGATGATCTCGACCGAGTACGAGCTCGAGGGCGAGGTCGAGCGCTACAACACGGCTTTCCAGGAGCTTTTCAGCGTCGTCTTCCAGAAGATCGGCGACTACTCCTTCGATTTCGTCGACCGTGTCGTTTCGCGCCTCTCGCCGCAGAACGTGGCGCTGCTGAGCGGGATGAGCATGGTCAACGAGGGGCGGGTCGACGTCGACCAGCTGCTCACCAACCTCGCGACGTCGGCCCCGCGCGAGAAGCGCCGGATCGTTGGTGGCCTGATGAGCGAGCTTCTCCACGGCTGGATTCTCGAGATCCGGACCGAGTTTGGCGACCAGCTCGACTCCGCGATCGCGACCGCGCAGGGGAAGATCAGAACGCAATGACCCGGAGCCCGTTCCCGATGAAACCGTTCCTCGCCGCAGTGGCAGTCTTCCTGATGTTCATCCCAGCGGTCGTATCGCGCGCAGAGCCTCCCAGGGGAGAGTGGGAGTCGATCGAGGCGGACTACAAGTGGCTCGACACCCTTCGCAGATCGGCAGCGCCGCTCGACGTGTCCGCGCCGAGAAAGCAGCGAATCGAGGACTACCTGCAGAACGAGCGCAAGTTGGAGCCAGTCTACGCGCGCTTCATCGAAAAGCTCGAGACCTATTACCAGAAGACGGGCGATCCTCGGGCGGCTTCTCTCTTCGCAAAGGAAAAGATCCGGATCGGGGACGGGTACATGGAGATCCTCGCGCGCTACGACCGCGCCATCAACATGTACCGCGCCGCACTCTACGTGGATCCGAACAACGAAGAGGCGAAGCGCAAGCTCGAGATCGCGGAGTCGCGCCGCTACATCGACCAGCTTGCGTTCGCGAAAGTGAAGTCGGGCATGAAGGAGCCGGAGGTCCAGGGCGTGGTCGGCGTCCCCCGCGAGGACTGGATCCGGCAGAAAATCGAGGGTTCGCGGGTTTTCTCCGTATGGATCTATCCTCGACGGGACGGTGGCGCTGCTGCCGTCTACTTCGAGGGCGGTGTCGTCTACCACACGAACTGGGACGCCGCGCCGGCTCCGACGCCGGTTCGGGACAAGGAAGCAGCTGACTGACGGGAGGGTGTGAGCGATGGAAGACCAGCAGCTGAACGACGATTCGCATTACGAGATCTCACTCACGGCGACGCAGGCGTTCGTGGCGTTCGTCCTGCTCTTGTTGTCGCTCGCGGCATCGTTCGCGTTTGGCGTAATGGTCGGTCGGGGCCAGCTCGATCCCGATGCAGCGAAGCGCGCGAGGGATACGGAGACGACTCAGATCACCGAGCGCCCGATGCCGGTGGCTCCGGCCGAGAGCGCTCCAGTCGAGGCTGCCGCGGAGCCTGCGGCGCCGGAAACGGTGACCGAAGCGGGTGACGAGATCGAGATCAGTTCGCCGCCGGCCAGTTCGACGGCAGCTCCAGTGCCGGCGCCGGCAGTTCCTCCGGCGGCAAAGCCGGCCGCGCCTGTCGCGGTGTCTCCCGAGCCGGCGACTGCGACGAGCGGTCCCGTGTTCGCGCAGCTGCTCGCAACGAGTGACGCGAAACGTGCCGAATCGCTTGCCGCAAAGCTGATCGACGACGGCTTTACGGCCGCGTTCGTCGATCGTGTCAAAGGCGACAAGGGAACGATCCATCGCGTCAGGGTTCGATTCAAGACCGACGCGGACGCGAGAGCGGCCGTGCCCAGGCTTCAGCCGTACACAACGGAAAAGGTGTTGGTGACGACGAAGTAGACGCTCGTCGTTTCCGGACGAGAGCTCGAGGCGGCGCTTCGTGGGCCGTCAGGGAGGGAGAGTCTGCATGCCGAAGAACCGCACGACGACGCCACAGATCGAGACGTTGCGCAAGTCGCAGAAAAAGAAGAAGTCTGCGGCCGATCCCGCCGAGGTGCTCGACAGGGCGATTTATCACCTGTGGGAGACGATCAACGACCTCGAGGAGATTCAGCCCGAGCGGGTCGAGCATTTCCGGGTGTCGATCTTCGGCAGCTCGCGGATTCGCCGCGGCGATCCCGTCTACGCGGAAGTGAAGAAGCTCAGCTACGAGCTCGCGCACAAGGGGATCGACATCGTGACCGGGGGCGGGCCCGGCCTCATGGAGGCCGCGAACGCTGGAGCGGTGGAGGGACAGATCGACAGTAAGTCGCGTTCGTTCGGCCTCCCGATTCATCTCGACAGCGAAGAGCAGATGAATCCGTTCGTCGACCGCGTCTTCAAGCACCGGACCTTTTTCTCGAGGCTTCACCATTTCGTCCGCCTTTCCTCCGCGTTCGTCGTGTTTTCGGGGGGGATCGGCACGTGCCTCGAGGCGTTCCTGGTCTGGCAGCTCCTGCAGGTGCGGCACATGAAGGCCCATCCGTTCATCCTTGTCGGTGACATGTGGCCGGGACTTCTCGAGTGGATGAAACAGACCATGGGCAAGCGTGGTTTAGTAGGGCCGAACGATCTGGAACTGGTCACGGTGGTCGATAGTGCGGACGATGCGATCCCGGTGATCCTCAAGGCGTTCAACGAGTTCAGGAAGGAAAAAGACAATGATCAGCGAGCAGCAGGTACTCGACGCCCTGCGCGAAGTAAAGTTCCCCGGCCTAAGCCGTGACATCGTTTCGTTCGGTTTCGTGCGCGACGTGCGCATCGACGGGGCCACCGTGGCGTTCACACTCAAGTTCTCCACCGAGAACCCACAGATCGCGGAACAGATCGAGACGCAGTCGCGCGTCGCGGTTGCCAGGCTTGCGGGCGTGACCTCTGTCGACGTGACGGTCGACGTCGGGTCACGCGCGGGAGCCGGCTCGGTGGCCGCCGGGCCGATGCGTTCCCTGGAGAAGGTGAAATACCTGATCGCCGTCGCGTCGGGAAAGGGCGGTGTCGGGAAGTCGACCGTGTCGACGAACCTCGCTCTCGCGCTCGGCAAGCTCGGACTGAAGGTCGGGTTGCTCGACGCCGACATCTACGGCCCGTCGCAGCAGATGATGCTCGGTATCGAAGGGCGGCCGCAGATCGACGAGGTCGACGAGAAGATCATCCCGATGGAGCGGCATGGCGTGAAGACGATGTCGCTCGGGCTCATCACCGACCCCGACACGCCGGTCATCTGGCGCGGGCCGATGGTCATGAAGGCGCTCGAGCAGTTTCTCGTCGACGTGAAATGGGGCGAGCTCGACTATCTCATCATCGACCTTCCGCCCGGCACCGGCGACGCGCAGCTGACGATCACGCAGAAGGTGCCGCTGACGGGCGCCGTGATCGTGACCACCCCGCAGGACGTTGCCCTCATCGACGCGCGGAAGGGACTCGCCATGTTCCGCAAGGTGAACGTCCCTGTGCTCGGCATCATCGAGAACATGAGCTATTTCATCTGCCGCCACTGCGGCGAGCGCGAGGAGATCTTCGGCCACGGCGGTGGAAAGAAAACCGCCGAGATGCTCGGCGTCCCGTTCCTCGGCGAAATCCCCATCGATCCGAAGGTCGTCGTCGGCGGCGACTCCGGCGAGCCGATCGTCAGCCTCGACCCGTCATCGCCTGCGACGGCAGCGTTCGTCGCGCTCGCGAAGCACGTGACGGACGCGACCCGGCTCCGCGCTCCCGCGCAGTTCGGCGGCCCCGATCACGATCATGACCACCACGGTCACGATCACGGACACGACCACACGCACTGAGAAATGCGGATTGCGGAATGCGGAACGCGGAATGCGGAACGCGGATCCGGGAAACGCGAAACCGAAGCGCAGAAGGCAGATTGAACGACGAGGGGCCGCCGGATACCGGCGGCCCTTCTGGTTAAGCTCGATGTGAACCTAGCATTACGATTCGTATCCGGAAGCCATGTTCCATATTCCGCGTTCCGCGTTCCGCGTTTCGCGTTCCGCGTTCTAGGCGTCCCACTGCAGCTCCCATTCGCAGTGGGCGGCGCCGCGCGTCATGCATTTGTCGTGAGTGATCCGGACGTTCCTGACCTTCGTCATCTCCGCGAGCCCCTGGCACCAGCCGGTTAGGCGCGCGCAGTGCGGCTTCTCCGACGGAAAATCCTTGAGCTGGAAGCGCACGTGCGTCTTCGACTGATCGAGGATGACGAGCTGACCGGTGTTGTGGATCGAGTTCCAGAACGTCGAGACCTTCGAAAGGAGCGCGGGAGGCGTGAGCGCCATCAGGAAGACGCGATACATGCCGACGGAGTCGGCGAGCTCGGCGAGCCCAGCCCTGATCCCGAACTTCTCGAGCCCTTCCCCTTTCGCCTTCGCCCCGGCATCGGTCAGCCGGTTCAGCATCGCCTCCGGCACCTGAGCCGACGCAAGGACCTTCCCTCGCGCCAGCGTCGCTTCGTCCGGCGGCAGCATCGAGAGCGCCGTCTCGAGCTGTTCTTTCGTGAGCTCCTGTTCCAGGAACTTCACGAGGCTCTTCAAGATGGTTCCTTTGGATGTAGCGATGCCACCAGCTGTCATGAGTGCCTCCAGGGTGCGATGCGATGTCTCATTGTCGCCGAGAATCGCCACGGCGGCACCGGCGATTCAGTTCCGTCGCGTCCCGCGGAGTGCGAGCGCCGCGGCGATTCCCTCGTCACCCTCCACGGCGAGAGACTCGACCGTCTCCGAGGGAATCGTCTCCGCGATCAGGATCGCGTTGCGGATCATCCCTGCGCGCTTCGCTCGTTTCACCGCGCTGCGACTGAAGAGTGTCGAGAAATCGGACTGCGACATGGTGAGTAGATCGGTGACCGGCCGTCCCATATAACCGGGGCGCGAGCGGAACGCTTCGTTTCCTGTGGGGGCGTGGGAGTTCCACGGGCAGGCTTCCTGGCAGATGTCGCAGCCGAACACGTTGCCCTCGAGCTGTTCGGCGAGAGTGTCGTCGATCGCTCCGCGGTGTTCGATCGTGAGGTAGCTGATGCAGCGATTCGAGTCGACCAGACGATTGGCGACGATCGCGCTGGTCGGGCAGGCGTCGATGCAGCGGGTGCAGTCGCCGCAGCGGTCGGTGATCTCCGCGACGTCGAGGTCGTGCTCGAGCGAAGTCACGAGCGTTCCGACGAAGAAATACGAGCCGATCTCCGGATCGATCAACATCGCGTTCTTCCCGATCCATCCGAGCCCCGCCTGCGCCGCGAGCGAACGGTCGGAGAAAGGGCCGGTGTCGACGTACCGCCACGACTTCGTTCCGGGAGCGATGCGCTCGAGCAGCGTTTCGAGCGCGCGAAGCATCGTCTCGACGACGTCGTGATAGTCGTCCCCCTGCGCGTAGCGCGCGATTCCGCCGGTGAGCGAGCCTGCTCGAGTGTGCGGCCGGTCGGGCTCGTAAGGCACGAGTACGACGACGACCGAGCGGCCCCAGGGGAATCGCGTGACGGGATCACGCCGCGTCGCGAGGTTCCGCCGCAGGTAGGACATGCCCGCCTCGTATCCGGCGTCGAGCCATTCCGAGAATCGCTCCGCGTGCCGGTCGATCAGCGGCGTCGCGCCGACACGGATGGCACCGAGGCGCAGCGCCTCGCGTTCGATGTCGTTCCAGATCGCGCTGAGAGTGGTGATCGATCGAGCCATTGCTGGTGGCGGAGACCTCCGGGCCTCCCCGGAACGGCCGGAGGCCGTCAGAAGGCGAAACGGAAGAGAACAGAGGGAGAAGGGGGCATGAGAAGGGGCACAGCTTCTCTTTCCTGTTTACCTCCGGTGGCTCGACCTAATGTAGAACATCGCCCCGCGAGTTTCCATCGCCGGGGAGGTTCCGGGCCCATTTCGGCATCGATCCGACGCTTTTTATCGATTTCCTCGGCCATTCGCGCAGACCGATGGATCCTCAGTGACGCCATCACCCGCTTCGGCTGGCTTCTCACCGCGTTCACCCTGATTGTCGACCGCTTTCATCTCGTGGCCGAGAAGCCCACACCAAGCGTTTCCCGCGGCATACAGTGGCTCAACGGCAACTGCGCCGCCTGGGTGAACCGGAAGTACGAGCGATCTCGTGCACAAAGCCCAGGGCGCTATGGACGGCGACACGGCCATCTCGGCGGCACTGGCCGCGATGCGCGCGCGACTCGCGTGACACCAGGACAGAGCCTTATCTGAACAACTCACCAGCGGCTCCGTGCGATCGACTCCGATCGCACGGCGAAGCGTTGTCGTCGATCGCGCTGTCGCGACTCCCGACTCAGACGACGCGCGGCGCTTCACGCGGAACACCGACATGGGCGAGTTCGAGACTCCCCTTCATACTCCCTGCCTGTCGAATTCACTGGCATGGATCGCGCGATCCACGCCTTTGAAGGGAGATTCGAAGCTGAACACATCCCTTATGTTTCTGCCTTCTGCACCCACCCACTCCGCCCTCCGAGGGCCGAGGGCCCAACGCCTCGCTGCCGCCCGAGGTCGAAAAGAATCGACCTAGGACCGAGGGGGGTAGGAAAACCCGCTTCTCGCGCGACTCCTACTTTGAGTCAGCGAACTTGGGGGAAGCTCTCCGAGGTTGCTCGATATCACAAATTCGAAAAGAGGACTGTTTAATGAGGAACTGTTTCTTGACCCGAGGGCTCTCGATTGCATTTCTTGCTTTATTCATTCTAACTGCCGCAGCTGAAAAAGCAGTGCCCCCGTCGTGGACGGACAACCTGTGCCTCGTTGAAATCGAAGAGGGTTCGGGAGATATCTCGAGAATCGCTGACGAAGTGCTCGCCCGTGGCGGCGGCCTGGGAGTCAAAGTGTCGGAAACGCACTTCTTGGCCTGGGTGCCGGCTGGCTCGGAAGGCTCGATTCGCAAGGTGCTGGGGGTGAAGGCTATCGCAAAGAACCAAGGCGAGATCGCAAAGTTCACTGCGGCAGGGCAGATACCCGAGAATGTGGTCGGATTCCTAACGTCGAATAGGGGAGTCGCGCGAAAGCCCTCGCAACCGACACCGAGGCCCAAGGACGATTATCCGGATGTCCTCCTTCCCCCCGCTTCATCGGTTTTGCTGGAGGAAGACGAAACACTTGAAAGTCTTTCGCTTTCGCGTTGTAGACATACCAATTGCTACATGACGGGGATCGTTGCGCTGGCTGTCTTCATGGTCGAGAGCAGTACGTCTGGAGGAGAGGACTACTACACGTGGAGCACAAGTGACATAGCGGCGGTACAGTCGAGCGCGACCTCGACCGCCATGGACCTTTCCTACGCCGCCTCTCAGTGGGGGAAAAGTCTGACGATCGCAGTCGAGTTTCATCAACCGATTACGACTGGTGGAGTTACGGCTGACCCCGCCGTCTTCCAACCTTTTGAACCGATCACCCACAACGCTTACGGGCCGCAAGATACAGCCCTGTGGATCGATCCGATCATGTTAGCGCATGGAGCGTCATCCGGCTCCTCCGTCATCGACAAAGTCAAATTCTTCAACGCAGGCCTCCGGCTGCGAACCGGTGCCAATCACTCGGTTTCCGCGTTTGTCACCTACAACCCGAATCCCTCGACGGTATATCCGGGTGGAGTCAGGGGGTGGTCGCTGCTCGGTGGCCCTTTCCTGCACATCGTGAAGGAACATGTCGATGCGAGGCACCTCGTGCTGTCGCATGAAGTGATGCATCAATTCTGGGCCTGCGACGAGTACGCTAGCTACTGTGGCGTGTACTTTCCGGGATGCCAGAACTGTGATTGGAATAGCACGACCCAGACGCACATTGGGCCAAGGGGGTATTTGCTGAATCTCAACTGCGAGCACGCCTCGTGTAACATCAACGCGGTTTCGTGCAATATGAGATACCTGTTCGAGCCCTACACGGTCTGCGAGCACACGGCCAGGCAGTTGGGCTGGATCAATTGAGGAGGGCGCGATGCTGATTCGAGTGATTCTGCTGGCGCTCGTGTCCGCGGTCGGCATGAACGCGGATCCACCGCCACAACCCCCCCCGTATCCGAACGGTGTCAGGCTGCTGATTCCCGTCATGCCCGATTTCACCGTAGGGTCCGCAGGGACGATATGGGAAGGGCGCGTCTTTATTCACAATCGATCTGACGTCGACGTGATGGTACTAGCCGGAATTGGTGTCCGAATCCCGGCCGATTCGACCGTGCGAGTCGAATCACTCAATGGTCCGCACGGGCTCCTGCTTTTCGCTCAACCCGAGGATGCACCGTTCATCAGCGTAGAAGCAGAAGTCGAAGAGAACAGCGGTCTTTACCGAGTTCCGCCCCAGCGAGTTCGAGCCGTGCCTGACAGCGCCCTCGTTCGAGACACGGCGGAAATTCTCGGCGTTGAACTGGATGGGTCGCGAAGATGCGCTCTTCGAATCTTCGATCCTGCAAGGATGCCTGAGCGTTCGTTCGAGGTTCGGGTGTATCAGGTTGGAGAAAGCCGCCCAGACGTCTTGGTCTCGACCATCTCGGTTGTGACCGAGGCGCCCCCGATCTCAGAGTACTGGCCGGGCTACGTCGCGCTCTCATTGGACGACATGGTGGGAGCTGCCGGCCCGGTTCGGATCGAAGTCGTGGCGTCAGGCGCCGACGGATTCTGGTGTATCGCGAGCTCAACCGACAACGCCACACAGGAGTTTCGAATCTTCGAACCTGCCGCAGGACTTTGGGAAGAGGCTCGAGGGATCGTCGCGAATCGCTGAGCGGGTTGCGAGGAGGGGGTAGGGAACCCCCTCCTCGCAGAAGGGGTCATCCATTGGGCCCCTGTGTCATCCATCGCAGAAAGGGTCGGCTGCTCTTTTCTGTCTACCTCCCGTCGCTCTACTCGACGGAGCGCGAACAGAAACGAGAAGCTGATCCCTTCTGCTTTGGATCGCCCCGCGTCGCGAGGTTCCGGCGCTTCGACGCGGATCGCGACGAGGCGGCGCGCTTCGCGTTCGACGTCGTGCCAGATCGCGCTGAGAGTGGTGATCGCTCGAGTCATTGCGGAGGCCTCCGGCCTCCGCGCAACGGCCGGAGGC
>JBPPMG010000084.1:0-2384 GCA_051305935.1 Thermoanaerobaculia bacterium | reverse complement strand
GTTCGTCGTCAAGGCGGCCAACGCGCAGAACGCCGGCGCGGTGGCGGCGATCATCGCGAACGTCGACAGCGGCGGCCCGCCCAGGATGAGCGGCTCGGATCCCGCGGTCACCATTCCGGTGATCAGCGTCGCGCAGCAGGACGGGGTCGCGTTCCGGACCCATCTCGAAAGCGGGATCGAGGCGTCGATCCGTCTGAATCCGCAGAGGCTCGCCGGAACCGATTCCGCAGGCCGCCCCCTCCTCTGGACTCCTGAGGCGCTCAGCTCGGGATCGTCGGTCTCCCACTGGCACCCAGCGGCCGAGCCCGACCTCCTCATGGAGCCGTCCATCAACTCCTCCCTCGGCCACGGCCTCGACCTCACGCGGCCGGTGCTCGCCGACCTCGGGTGGGACTTCCAACCGTCCATAGCCGCCTCGCTTCGCGACCTCCTCGTCATCGATCGCGACGAGGACGGCTCTGCCGATCCCGGAGACTTCGTCCGCTTCCTCGCCGAGATACGCAACCCGACCGGAGCCGCTCTGCAGGCGGTCCGCTTCGACACCCCGATCCCTGCCGGCCTGAGCGTCGTGAGAGGAAAGACGACGGGAGGAACCGTGGCCGCGGAAGGAGAACGCGTGACCGTCGATCTCGGCACGCTTCCCGCGGGCGACGTCGCAAAGGTGACGTTCGACGTCCGCGTCGACCCCACCTTCACGACGAATGCTCTGTCCGTCGCGCTGCAGGGAACGTTCTCGGGAACGAACCTCGAGATTCTGACCGACGATCCAGCCACTCCAGAGGCTCGGGACGCGACGGTCGTGGCGATCAACCATGACCCGGCTGTCGAGCGACGTGTCCCCACGGTGTTCGCGACGATCCAGGCCGCGGTCGACGCCGCCGCGGACGGCGAGCACGTCGTGGTCGCGCCGGGGACCTACCAGGAGTCGATCGACCTCCGCGGAAAGAAAATCACTCTGCGCAGCTCGGGCGGCGCGGAGGCGACGATCCTCGACGGCACGGGAGGCGAAACGGCGATCGTGACGGCGATCTCGGGTGAATCGCTCGCCACGGTCGTGCGCGGATTCACGTTTCGGAATGGGACCGGCCGCTTCACCGGCGCCTGCGACATCGGCGGCTTTCTCGGCGGCGCGATCTTCGTGCAGAACGGCGGGATTACGGTCCACGATTCGGTGTTCGAGAACAACGGTGGCATTGACGCGGAGGGCGAGCCCATCATCACCGGTGGCGGGGCGATCTTCGCCTGTAACGCCGACCTCGCGGTGAGGGGCTCGACGTTCCGCGCGAACCGCGCGGGTCATGGGGGGGCCATCCGGTTCTACGCCTCGGCCCATCACGCGACCATCGAGGACAGCCGGTTCGAGGAGAACGACTCCGCACACGGCGGTGGGCTCTACACGCTCCAGTTTCTCGAAGCGACGCTCACGCTCACCGGATCGTCTTTCGACGGCAACACCGCCTCTCATGGAGGAGGCGCCCGCCTTCTCCTGCGCAACCGCTCCGCGGCTGAAGTCGCCGGCTGCTCGTTCCGCAATGGCGCGGCCTCATTCGGAGGCGGCATCAACGTCAGCGCGGAGGAACGGGCGTCGTTCAACCTGACCGATACGGATTTCATCGGCCAGGAAGCGGGTTTCGGCGGCGGAGTGTTCGCGATGGCGTTCGGGCGGCTTCCCGCCGTTGAGGGAGGCCGCATCGCGATCTCGGGATCCCGATTCCTCGGGAACGTCGCTCATGACTGCTGCGAAACCGGCAGCTACGTCGACGCCTGTTTCGAGGACGGGCTCGAGAGAAGTGAGCTCTTTTACGGCGGCGGCGCGGACCTCCGGACGATCCGCGGCGGCCTCGTCACCGTCACGAGCTCGCTCTTCGCGGGCAACTCGGGCATGCGCGCCGGCGGAGTCGCCGCTAGCTCGTGCGACGGCGGAGTCGTGCGCTTCGTCAACAACACCGTCGTCGAGAACCAGCCGAGCGGGCTTCACTTCCGTCTGGACGTGCCTGAGCTTACGGAGACGAGCATGCCGGGCGAGATCCACGTCGCGAACTCGATCGTCCGCGGAAACGGAAGCGAGCAGATTCGCGCCGACCTCCTGGCGACCGGGACGGCGCTCGGGGTGAGGTTCAGCAACGTGGAAGGGGGCTTCCCTGGCACGGCCAACGTCGATGTCCCCGAGGCGTTCGCCGATCCGACGCGATGCGATTACCGCCTCCTCCCCGGCTCGCCGGGCATCGACGCGGGAGAGAACTCGGCCCTCGGCGAGGGGATCGCCGCCGATCTCGACGGAAAACCGAGGCGAATCGATGATCCCGACACGACTGACGGCGGCGCGGGCGTTCCGGCGATCGTCGACCTCGGAGCGCTCGAGTTCCGGCCGGCCGAATTCTCGC
>JBPPMG010000049.1:0-11007 GCA_051305935.1 Thermoanaerobaculia bacterium | reverse complement strand
GTTTCCAGGTGCGACCCCAATGGCCTTAAGCACCCATTTCCCTAAACTACAGTTTCGAAGCCTGACCCCATCAACATCAATCAACCCATCAAATCATCTGACCCCGGTCGGTTCAGGGCAGGATCTTCACGAACGGATCGATCACGATGAAGCCGTAGCTGCCGTATTCGATCTTGATCGTATATTCGATCTGCCCACTCCTGTGGTGCACCTTAGGGTCGAACTTCCGAACGCTACCCTGCGCAACCCCGTCCCCATGCATACTCCCAGCAAACGTCCGACTGGTCGCCTTGCCGTTGTTCACAGGACCCATCGCGGCGTAGGGAGAAGCTTTGAAATTCACGATGATGTTGTCTGCGCCCGCAGGCGCTCGCCACTCGAGGTCATCCCCCCGTTCGATCGCTAGGTCGTATTCGTCCTTATTTCGTATCGGGTCGAGATAGATCACTTTCTTTGGCATACTCGTCAGACCCCTTTCTCGTTTCCTGTCACGTACCCTGCTTCGCTACCGCGAGGAGTTCCGTCTCCGCGGCGAGCGTCCTCAGCTCCGGGTCACGCCGCAGTTCTTCCTTCGTGTATCCGTGCTCGAGCGCGTGTTTGATGTGCTTCAGCGCGAGATCTCGCTTCCCTGCGAGCTCCATCGCGACGCCGGCGTTGTAATTCACGATCATGTTCTCTGGATCGGTCTCGACGGCGAGCCTCGCCAGGGACACCGCCCTCGTCGAGTTTCCGAGCTTTGCCTCACACACCGCGAGAATCGTGAGCGTTGTCCGATCTCTCGGGCTGACATCGAGGTTCGCCTCGGCGAGCTCAACCGCCTTCCGGTACGCCGCGGGAGCCTTCGCCTTCCCGTTCGTCGACCACCGCAGCGAGTCGCCGAGGCCCGCCCAGAGCTGGAAGTCCGTCGGATCGAGAGCCGTCGCCCGCTCGAACGCGTCGGCAGCGTCATCGTAGCGCTCGAGGATGTAGAGGAGCGTGCCGAGATTGTTGAAGGTCTCGGCCGTGGGACGAAGCCGATTCGCGCGCTCGTAGACTGCGATCGCTTCGTCGTACCGCGCGAGCCACTGCAGGGCGATCCCCATATTGGAGAGCACGTACAGGTTGTCCGGCGTCAGCCGCTCGGCATCTCGGAACGCCGCGAGCGCCCGCTCGAGAGCGCCGCTTCTCAAGTAGAACGTGCCGAGCTGATTGTGGCCGGCCCAGTTGCCGGGACGCAGCTCGATCGCCCGGCGGAATGTCGCCTCCGCCTCCGGGGCGCGACCCTGCTTGTAGAGAAGATCGCCATATGCGAGCTTCGTCTCTGCATCGTCAGGTCGGAGCTCGAGCGCTCGCTTCAGCTCGACTTCGGCCTCATCCAGCTTCGATGTGGCTGTGTAGAGCCTGCCGAGCGTGCGGTGAACCTCGGGCTCGTCCGCGCCCGACGCCTCCGCTCGCTCACACGCCGCTCCCGCTTTGACGACCCACTCCTTCGCATATCCGGTCAGCCTGTATTTGTGGAGGTACGCGCTCCCGAGCGCGGCCTGCACACGGGGTGCGTCTCCCAGCGTCTCGAGAATTTCGATGGCGCTGTCGATCGAAGGTTCCCTGTCATACCGAACCATGTAGCCGACTGCCTGAAGATAGCGGTCCTGAGCGAACGACGGGTCCGTCGGTCCCGTGGAAGGCGTGAGCTGGCCAGGGCGCCTCAATGCGGTCAGCAGTTGAGCGCTCACGGAGTCCCGCAGCGACAGCATCCCGCCGGCGGGAGCCTCGGCCGAGCCACTGCCGCGCTGGAAACCGTCGGGATCGACGAGCGTCCACGTACAACGCACGCTCGCTTCGGAGCGCTGAAGGGTTCCCCGCAGGAGGAGATTCGTTCCGGTAATCCTGCAGAGCTCCCTCAGATTCCTCCCGCTCGCAGAATCCTGATCGGCCGCCGAGACGACCTGCAGCCCAGGTACGCCGCCGAGACTGGCACTCATCGCTTCCGCGAAGCCTGAGCCTAACATCGGACCGAGCGACTCCTCTGAGATGTCCTGGAACGGGAGAACGCCGATCACGAGCTCCGCCGGCAGCGCTGACATCACCGCGCCTGCCGGAGACGGCGACACGTCCCACGTCCGGGAGATGACGAACAACGCCGCGGCCGCGCCAAACACCAGGACAGCGATGGCTGCGAGCGGTCGCGACACGCGCGTCCCGAGCCTGCGCACGGCGGTGGCGATCTCGCTGCCTTTCGTGCCGGAACCGGTGAGTGCGCTCAGCTCCGCGACGACGTCGTCGACACGCTGATAGCGCTCACGGAGATTCCTCTTCAACATCCGGCCGATGATGCGCTCGAGCTCCGGAGAGACGTCGGGGGAGCTCGCGTGAAGCGACGACGGCTCTTCGTTGAGAATCGAGTAGATCGCCGCCTGCTCGTACTCTCCTCGAAACGGACGGTGCCCGGTGATGAGCTCGAACAGCACGACGCCGAGCGCCCAGATGTCGGCCTGCGGGCCGACCTCTTTACACAGGAGCTGCTCGGGCGCCATGTACATCGTCGTCCCGAGCGCGCGGCCGGCCCCGGTGATCTGCGATGCGCCCTCGAGCTTTGCGAGGCCGAAGTCGAGAATCTTGACCATGCCGTCGGGCGTGACCATCACGTTTGCCGGCTTGATGTCCCGATGCACGATCCCCGAGGAGTGCGCTTTCGAGAGGCCGCGGGCGAGCTGGAGAACGATCTGGAGCGCCTCCTCGACCGAGAGCTTCCGTTCATCGATGACCTTGCGAAGAGTCTCGCCCTCGTAGCAGGCCATGGCAATCCAGACCCGATCGTCGTCGGCCTCACCGATGTCGTAGACGGTGCAGATGTTCGGATGGTCGAGATGCGCGGCGGCGCGCGCCTCGTGAAAGAATCTGGCCCGTGCCTCGTCGTCGCGGGTGAGCTCGGGCGGAAGAAACTTGAGCGCCACGCTCCGGCCTAACTTCGTATCCTCGGCGCGATACACCACGCCCATTCCGCCCCCGCCCAGGCGCTCGAGGATTCGATAGTGCCCCACCTTGCGGCCAATCATGGCGTGGCTCAGAAGCTGTCTGGTCGATTAAAGCGTATAGAACTGCCGACTGATCTGCGGTGACTACTGATACCGGGCGGCGGCACACGCGTCACCTGCAACCGGGAATCGCGGCGGGCCGGGCACACAGCGCGATGTGACGAGGCGTCGGGCACGGCGACAGCCTGGTCCCGTCATTGCGCACTTGCGGGATCAGGGGTCACGGAATCGCGAGAAGAACCTCCGGATGTCCGCGACGAGCAGATCGGGTTGCTCGAGGGCCGGGAAATGCCCTCCAGCGGGCATGTCGGTCCACTGCGCAACGGCATAATCGCGCTCCGCCCACTCGCGCGGAACGACGAGGAGCTTCTCGCCGGGGAACATCGCGATCGCCGTCGGCGTCGCGACGCTCGGGCGCGGCGCGAGGACGTCGCGGGCCGGGTTGTTCCTCGATTCGTAGTAGCGACGCATGGACGAATTGATCGTTTCGGTTACCCAGTAGATCGTGAGATTCGTCAGGAGCACGTCCCTGGAGAAGACGCTCTCGACGTCGCCGCCGCAGTCGCTCCAGGCGCGGAACTTCTCGACGATCCACGCCGCGAGCGCGGTGGGCGAATCGTTGAGCCCGTACGCGGCGGTTTGCGGCGTCGTCCCCTGGATCGCCTCGTACGCCCCCTCCTCGCGCTCCCATCGTGCGACGCGCGCGAGATAGTCCCGCTCCGCGTCGGTGAGATCGCTCTCGGGAGGCATCGGCGACGGCCAGTCGAGGTCGACCGACCCCAGGTGGATGCCACGCACGACGTCGCCATGGTACCGGCCTAACGCGCTGGTCACCCGCGCGCCGACGTCGGTGCCGTGCGCCACGAAGCTCCCATAGCCGAGCACGTCGGTCATCAGCGATCGCCAGAGATCGTCGACCGCCTTTTGCCCCCTCTGGAGCGGACGCTCCGAGAAGCCGAAGCCGGGAAGCGACGGGATGACGACATCGAACGCATCCCTCGCCTCGCCCCCGTGCGCCGCGGGGTTCGTCAGCGGGCCGACGATCTCGTACAGTTCGGCGAAGCAACTCGGCCAGCCGTGCGTGATCACGAGAGGGAGCGGGCTCGGCCCCACGCCCCGAACGTGAACGAAGTGGATTCTCAGCCCGTCGACCGTCGCATGGAACTGCGGCAACTCGTTGATTCGCCGTTCCTGCACCCGCCAGTCGAACACGTCACGCCAATAGCCGACGAGCTCACGCATGTACGCGAGGTTCGCGCCGTAGTCCCATCCCGCCCCTTCGACCTCGTCGGGCCAGCGCGTGCGCGCGAGTCGCTCGCGAAGGTCGTGCAGTACCTCGTCGCTCACTCGAACGGTGAATGGCTCGATTCCAGGCATCGTTCCTCCCCGGTCGAACGCCGGTAACGCGGGATCTCGGTTCCTCTACGCCACCTCGGCGCGACACGAAGGACAGACGAGCGCCCGGCGATCGATCTTCTCGCCGCATTTGGCGCATACCAACTTCGCGCCGCGGGTGATCGCGCCGAGCGACAGCGCCGAGCCGATGGCAACGACGGCGAGGATGCCGCCGGCGACTGGGGCGAGGATCGACGCGACGCTCACCACGCCGGCGAGTCCCGCCTCACCCGCGGTCGCGGCCGAACCGACGTGCTCGTGCACCGACTCGACGTGCTCTCGGAACGGCCGGCGCACCGCGTTGCGAATGCCTTTGACGACCACGGCCGTGCCGCTGCCGAGAAGTCCCGACGTCGTCAGCTGCAGGAGGCTCGAGTCGACGGTGCCAGTCGCCGCAGCGAAGGCGATGAAGCCGGAGACGATCGCAGGAAGGTAGCCGATCGAGTCGATCCAGGCGCCGAACTCGGGATGCGAGTCGGCGTAGAGCTCGACGAGGAGCATCGCGACGAGGACGGCGATGACCGGAGGGCTGCCGATCCATTCCCAGCGCGGGGAGAGCTCGAAGTACCTGGTGTGGTGGAAGAGCCCGAGGGCGATGACCGGAATCGTCGCCTTCGTGCCCGCTCCCGTCGCGAGGCCGAACGCCGTCAGATACGAGATGATGTTCTCCAACGAGGCCTCCTCCGTGTCCGGTGCGAAAGGCGAGGGGCGAGGGGCGATGAAGAGGCCGGCCGCTGGAAGGCCGGTCTGCCTGCTCATCGCCTCTCGCCCTTCGCCTCTCGCCTACTTCGGGAGATACGTCGCGAGCAGTTTCACTCCGTATCCCAACGCAAGCGAGAACACGAGCAGGGTGACAACTATGCCGACGAACGCGACGGTAATGACGACGAGCGCGGTCTTCTCGGCGAGGAGGAGCGGAGCGCGCTCGCGCTCGCGGCGGAGGCTCCACATGAGATGGCGGAACGCGAGCCAGGTCACGCCGGCAAAAGTCCCTGCGCCGAGGAGCGCGCCGGCGAGAGGGATCGCGGTGAACGAGTAGCCGACGAGCGTGAGCAGCAGGAACGACCAGCGCGAAATGTTGCGCGTGAAGAAGCGGCGGCGCCCGCCGAGGAGCCGCCGCGCGTCACCGGCGAGGGCGAAACGGAAGGCGATCGCGTGCGTGATCGAAAAGAGCGGCAGCGCGATGAGCATCGCCGGGCCCCAGTGAAAGAGCGGTCCGCCGAGCGAGATCAGCGCGGCGATGGGAGTGCCGATGGCGAGGAAGCGAAGGAAGCGTGCCTCGTTCGTCGCGACCACTCGGTCGTAGACGAGATCGATCTCTCGAAGCTCGTTCCCTTTCTCGTCCCGAAGCGCGCGGCCGCATGCGGCGCAGGAATCGGTTACCTCGCGCGCGAGACGCGTCCGGCACCAGGGGCACTCGCGCGGAGAGAGATTCACGCCACGAAGGATAACGTGGACGGAGGCAAAGGCGCAGTGTCGGGCCGATGTGGCGATGTGGCGCAGGCACTCCTGCGCCCCCTCACTCCGCGAGCAGTTTCGCGTGCCAGGAGTCGGCGGCCTGCTTCTCGAAACCGCCGTCGTGGAGAGCATCCAGGCGATCGACGGCGACGTCGAAGACCATCGTGGCGGGACCGACTTCGCCGCTGGCGGCAAGTTGGTGGAACTCCTCGCGCGAAGCGCTTCTCACGCGCCCATCCCCTTCGCGCCAGAAGACGAGCGACGAGTCGAGGAATGCGACGCTTGCCTGCTCCCCTAACGCGCCGACGAGACGGAAGAGACGGTCGACCGAGCATCCGCCCGGCTGGGCAGCGTCGTCAGCGGCAACGACGAGGAAACGGTCGCTCAAGACGTCGAACGACGCGGGAAGGTCGACGCCGTGCGCCGTCCAGTCGCTGATGAAGCCTGTCATCTCCTCGCGAATCCGCCCGACGGTCTGCTCATCGAGCGCGTCGCTCGCGCCAAAAACCCAGGTCTTCGCGGTTGGGGGGAGGCTGGTGAAGGGGACGTAGGTCATGGTGTCATCCTTTGAGTGGGGCGGCGAGAGGCGAAAGGCGATGAGCAGGCAACGAGCCCTCGAAAGGGATTACCAATCGCCGAAACGCCTCACTGTTGAACGGGGAGGCGAGAGGCGATGAGCAGGCGACGCCTGGACCGCAGACCGACCTGACGTTCGTGGGCCTGCTCATCGCCTCCCGCCTCTCGCCTGCCTCACGTCAATTCCTTTCTCGCGCTCAGCTTCGCCTCGATCATCTCGTGGTGCTGAACGCCGAGAAGGTCGGAGAGCTTCCGGACCAGGTACTCCTCGTAGTCGTGAAGACGGCCGTCGGCGAGAACGAGACGCCACATCGCCCTCACGATCTCGAGCCGCGTCTCGCGGTCGGCGCCCTCGCGGATCCGGCTGGTGAAGCCCCAGTGGTCGATCGTCGCGGAGCGAGCCTCGTTCGCGCTCTCGACGATCCTTCGTGCCTGTTCGCTCGTCAACCCGAACGTCGCCGTCATCGTCTCGAGCAGCTGCGCCTCTTCCCTCTCGGAAAACTGCTCGTCGGCGTGCGCCAGCTCGAGCAGAACGCCCGCCGTCGCGAGCGCGACCGGGTTTTCCGGCTCGGACTCGGCCGATGCGACAAATCCGCTCGAGCGGAGGATTCGTACCAGTGATTCGAACGGCACCGGCGGAGTCTAGCAGAAGGTGCCACGACCCGAATCGAGGTAGCGGGAAACGTCCAGTGACGCAGCGGTGACGCAGGAATGACCGGCCACTCAGGCTGCGTTTTTTGCGAATGGACAGGCAATGGTTGCCTGAAGTTGAAAGGAGATGCGCGCAGTGAGACAGAACGGCACCGTGAAGTGGTTCAACGACGCGAAGGGCTTCGGCTTCATCACCTCGGAGAGCGGAGAGGACGTCTTCGTTCACCACACCGCGATCAAGGCGGAAGGGTTCCGAACCCTGAAGGAAGGCAGCCAGGTAGAGTACGACCTTGCCGAGACTCCGAAGGGGCTCCAGGCTTCGAACGTCACCCCTGTCTGATCGCACGAGACACAGAAACCAAACCAGCGAGCGCCCCGAAAGGGGCGCTTCGTTTTTGCCGGCAGGCGAAGGGCGAGAGGCGATGAGCAGGCAAGGGGGATTTCGAATTTCGAATTTCGAATTTCGGATTTGAAGGCACGACGGGTAGCGCGAGGCACTGCTCTTAAATTCGCAATTCGAAATCCGAAATTCGAAATCTCTCAAATCCCGTTCGATTTCAGGGCGAAGCCGATCATCTTGTAGAGGAGGCGCGCGCCTACGTTGGCGTCCCACTCGTCGGCGCCGGGCGCAACTTCGCACAGATCGAATCCGACGATCCGCTTCTTCGCCTTGACGAGCGCGCGCAGGAGTCCGACCGCTTCGTTCCAGCTCAGCCCTCCCGGAACGGGCGTGCCGGTCGACGGACAGAGCGTCGGGTCGAGCCCGTCGATGTCCCATGAGAGATAGACGTCGTTCGGCAACTCCGACACGATGTCGTGCGCGGTGCGCGCGAAGGGAATGCCGTCGTCGCGCCGGATCGCGAGATCGGAGTCGAACCAGGTGACGATGCGCCCGCCCGATGCCGCGACCATCTCGTTTTCGCGGTTCGACAGGTCGCGCACGCCGACCTGCACCAGCTTCGAGACGCCTTCGATCTTCGTCATGACGTTGTGGAAGATCGATGCGTGCGACCAGGTAAAGCCTTCGTAGGCCTCGCGAAGATCGGCATGCGCGTCGAGATGCAGGATGCCCATTCCCGGAAATCGTTCGGCATGCGCGCGGATCGAGCCGAAGGGAACGGCATGGTCGCCACCGAGGGTGACCGCCATTTTCCCCTGGTCGAGCAGTTCGCCGACACGCCAGGCAACCCACTCGTTGAGCTGCTCGCCGATCTCGTTCACGCGCGCGAGTTTCGCCTCGAGCACTTCGTCGCCATCGATGATGCCGCCGACCTCGATGATCGGCATCGCAAGCTCGCTCGCCTCGCTGTTCCAGTCGATGATCTGCTGCTCGAGCGGAAGCATCGCGATCCCCGACTGGTAAGGCCGGCCGGTGTCGCGATCGAAGAGGTCGACCTGCCTCGAGGCTTCGAGGATCGCAGCGGGACCTTCGGAAGTGCCGCCTCCGTAGGAGGTCGTGGCTTCGAACGGCACCGGCACGATCACGACGTGCGCTTCCTCCGGCATCGTTGGAAGCCCGTAGATGCCCGAGCCGTCTCCCGCCGCCGCATCAGGATCGAATCCGTTGGTGTTCATCGAGTACCTCCCCAATGCGATCCTGCGCCGCTTCGCGGCGCTTGGTCTCTCGTATCCTACGCGTCTCGGCGCTTACGCGCCGAGCTAACGGTCGCGTCGCCGCTTCGCGGCTGAGAGGATTCGGCTCCTGAGCTTGCTCATTGCCTCTCGCCTTTCGCCTCTCGCCTGCTTTGACCTCTGACCTTTGACCTATGACCTGCCCTTCCGAACGACCCAGGCGATGGGCACTCTCGCGTAGACGCGGAACGAGAACTCGGTGGATCGGTCGTCGATCCAGTGCAGCCTTGCCTCGGCGGTGAAGGTCAGCTTCTCCTCGATCGGGAAGGAGATCTCCGCGCCGAGCTCCTTGTAGTCGCGATCAGGCTCGTAATACTCCGGTTCGGTGCCGGGCGAACCGTAGTTAGGATCGCCTTCAGCGGCAAAGAAGTCTTCTCCCTGCCAGAGGATTCCGAAGATCCGCGTTCGCTCCCACGGCCGAACGGAGAGCTCCACCCAGATGCCGTCGCCGTCGGTGGGACGTTCGGGGTATGCGTCGTCCTCGGTTGTCGTGCTCAGGAGATACATCGCGCGAACTCGTGACTCGCCGACGACGGGGAACTCGCGCGTCCAACTCGCCCCCGGAGCGAAGACGACGTTGTTGTACACCTCCTCGCCGGCGTCGTAGAGCTGGCCACCTACGTGGTAGCCGTGAATCTGACCCTCGAGCCCGAAGCCTGCGCCAAGCTCCCACGCGCCTACGAGCCCGTAGTCGAACGCCTCTCGATGTTCCGGCGTGTTCTCTCTCTGCCAGTTGATGAAGCCGTCGACCGACCAGTCGTCGCCCTCAGCGAGGTACTGCATGCCGCTCTCGACAGGCCGGGTGAGCTCGAGAGTGCTGACCTGGATCGGATCGATGAGCCCGTGGCGGCGCTCGGTCTCGAGCGTGCCGAGAATGAACTTCGAATGGTCGCTGATTCGATACCGGAACGAGAGGATCGGCTCGGAGTCGTTCGGGTCGTCGTCGCCGCCGCTTCGGACGTCGGCGTAGCCGCCGGCGAGGATCGTGATGCGCTCGCCGACCGGGACCTCGAAGAACGACAGGAGCTGTCCGCCGAGGATCGTCTCGCCGTCTCGATAAGGGCCTCCGAACTCCGTGTTGTCTCCGTAAAAGCGAAAGTCGTTCGTCCAGCGGATGTCGCCGAGGTCGGCGGCCGGGACGGCGGTCGTGAAAAGTGTGAATGCGAGCGCGGCGAGTGCCGCTCGACTAATCGTCCTTCTTGGCACGCGAGAGCGCCTCCTTGAATCTTTCCTCGAGAATCTTCTCCCGGTCCTTCTGGCTCGCCATTTCCTTCTCGAAGCGCGATGCGAGCTCCGACTTCTTTGCGTGCACCTCGCCCACCATCTCTTCGAGCGACTGGTTCTTCTTCGGGTTCACGGGCGCCTTGTGCAGCAGGACCTGGCCGGTTTCCCGACTTACCACGATCCATGCGGTGCAGCACGGGCAGTTGATTTCGATGTTTTCGGACATGGGAGGAACCTCCGGCGGGTGGCATTGTAGCGGAGAGGCGAGGACCCTCGCGCGTGGACAACCGGGGAGTTTGCGAACTCAGGCCAGAAACCGAAATGTCGAATGTCGAATGAAGAATGGAGAAAAGGGCGCCGCCGCGGATGCCACTTCTTCATTCTCCATTCGACATTCGACATTCTTCATTTCGGTTTCCGTACCCTGCGCGGAATCGAAACTTCGGGTGACGAACGTGAAGAGCAGCGGGCCCACTCACGCTCCCCGCTCATCGTGGTACCAGTCCGACTCCTCCATCCCGAACGCGTCGGCCAGTCTTGCGCGTTCGAGGGCGTCGTCGGGAGCTCCCTCGTGGAGGACGCGACCGGTGCGAATGACGACGACTCGGGACGCGTGGCGGCGGATGAGGGCGAGGTCGTGCGACGCGCAGACGATCGTCATGCCGCACTGCATCAGCTCGCCGATGATCTTCGAGAGGCGCGCGGCCTGCCGCAGGTCCAGGAAGCTCGTCGGCTCGTCGAGCAGGAGGATGCGGGTCCGCTGCGCGAGCGCCGAGGCGATGAAGACGCGCTGCAGCTCGCCCGCGCTCATCTGCATCGCAGTGCGATTCGCGAGATGGAGCGTCTCGGTCTGCCGCATCACCTCGTCCGCGATCTCGTGATCGTGCGGCGTCTCCCACTTGAGGAGCCCGAGATGGGGGGTGCGGCCGAGTAGAACGAGCTCCTTTGCGGTGAAGCCGAAGGCGAGCGGCGGACGCTGCCAGACGCCGGCAACGCGAAGGGCGATCTCGTTGCGCTGATACGTCACGAGGTCGCGCCCTTCGAGCTCTACGGTTCC
>JBPPMG010000521.1:0-3421 GCA_051305935.1 Thermoanaerobaculia bacterium | reverse complement strand
CTAGAACAGCGCCGGTTCCTGGTACGTGCCGAACACCTCGCGCAGCGCGTCGGAGATCTCACCGACCGTGGCGTAGGCCTTCGCGCAGTCGAGCAGGTACGGCATGGTATTGACGTTGGCGTCGCGGGCGGCGTCCTTGAGGCGCTCGAGAGTCCCTCGAACCAGCTCGCCGTTCCGCTCACGGCGGACCTTCTCGAGCAGCGCGATCTGGTCGGCGGTCACCGACTCGTCGATGGTGAGGATCTCGTAGGGATCTTCCTCCTCCATCTGGTAGCGGTTGACTCCGACCACGGTCTTCTCACCCGACTCGTAGGCTCGCTGGTACTGGTAGCTGGCGTCCCAGATCTCGCGCTGGGGGAAGCCCGCCTCGATGGCCTCGACCATCCCGCCGATCTGGTCGATCCGTTCGAAGTAGTCGTAGCACCCCTTCTCCATCTTGTTCGTCAGCTCTTCGATGAACCAGGAGCCGCCGAGGGGGTCGACGGTGTTGATGACGCCCGATTCGTGGGCGATGATTTGCTGGGTTCGGAGGGCGATGCGCGCGGCCTGTTCGGTCGGAAGGGCCAGGGTCTCGTCGAGCGAGTTCGTGTGGAGCGAGTTCGTTCCGCCCATCACCGCGGCGAGCGCCTGCAGCGTTACGCGGACGATGTTGTTGTACGGCTGCTGCGCGGTGAGCGAGACGCCGGCGGTCTGCGTGTGGAAGCGGAGCATCCAGGAGCGAGGGTCCTGCGCTCCGAACCGCTCGCGCATGACCGTCGCCCAGATCCTGCGCGCGGCGCGATACTTCGCGATCTCCTCGAAAAAATCGTTGTGGGCATTGAAGAAAAACGACAGCCGCGGCGCGAAATCGTCGACTGCGAGCCCCACGCGCGTTCCGTACTCGACGTACTCCATACCGTCGCGCAGGGTGAACGCCAGTTCCTGGAGCGCCGTGGAGCCGGCCTCGCGGATGTGGTAGCCCGAGATCGACACCGTGTTGTACTTCGGCACGTTTTCCGTGCAGTACTTGAAGGTGTCGGTGATCAACCGCATCGAGGGGCGCGGCGGGAAGATGTACTCCTTCTGGGCGATGTACTCCTTGAGGATGTCGTTCTGCAGCGTCCCGGAGATCTTCGTCCAGTCGGCTCCCTGCTTTTCGGCTACGGCCAGGTACATCGCGAGAGCGATGGGGCCGGTCGAGTTGATCGTCATCGAGACGGTTACCTCTTCGAGATTGATCCCGTCGAAGAGGGTTTCCATGTCGGCCAGCGAGTCGACGGCGACGCCGCACTTGCCGACCTCGCCCGCGCTGTACTCGTGATCGGAGTCGTAGCCGTAGAGCGTTGGGAGATGGAAGGCGACCGAGAGGCCGGTCTGCCCCTGCGCGAGGAGGTACTTGAACCGTTCGTTGGTCTGCTGCGCCGTGCCGAATCCGGCGAACTGCCGCATCGTCCAGAGCTTCCCGCGATAGCCCGTCGGGTGCACGCCCCTCGTGTAGGGGAACTCGCCCGGCATCGCCAGATCGCGTTCGTAGTCGGTGTTCGCGATCGAGCGGGGCGTCGCCAGCGGATTGACCTCGGCGCCCGAGACCGTCGTGAAGTCCTTCTTCCAGGAGCCCTTTTTCGCGACCGGCTCGAGGGTTTCACGCCGCCATCGCTCCTCGACCCGGCGGATCCGGTCGAGTGCCTCCTCGGAGAAGAGGGAGAGCTGGCGCTCCTCTTCGGCGGGTACGGCTGCCGTGGGGGCCTCTTTGCGCGTCAGGTCGGTCGTGTTCCGGCTCATATCGTCTCCACTCTCAGGTCGTGATCAAATTCGGGCGGAACTCTTTCGAACGCCCCCAAAAAACCGTGCTGCGGCTCGCCCGTCGCGAGGAGTCTCGGAGCCGAGCCACTCTACCGGATCGGTTCCGGAACCAACAAGCCCGTCCTCCAGTTGAGAGCGGGACTTCTGCCACACGGATTGGCTCGTCTTCGAGAAGCAACCGGATGCCTTTGATCCCTATTCTCCTGAAGATACGCGGAGCGGCGTCGCCCAGCGGGCTCCCCGCAGGAAGCGGACGACCCCCGAATCCGTGGCGAGCGCGGCCGCGACGGAATCGTCGCGTGGACGTGGAGTCAGCGCCGCCGCGCGACGAGCAGAAGGCCGGGACCGAACGGGACGAAAGAGAAGAGCCGATCGATCGCAAAGACGGCGCGCACCAGCCGGACCAGGGACCTCGACCGCCCTGCCTTC
Source organism: Thermoanaerobaculia bacterium (assembly GCA_051305935.1). Lineage (GTDB taxonomy): Bacteria > Acidobacteriota > Thermoanaerobaculia > Gp7-AA8 > Gp7-AA8 > JACPDH01. The sequence continues at coordinate 1,210 of JBPPMG010000521.1, read as the reverse complement.
GCCACCGATTGCAGGGTTGCATCGCGGTCGGGCGATTGCCGGGCGCGGCGCCGGTTCATCGGGAGAAGGAAGACGGTGTCGTATGCGAGGACGAAAGGGAAGCCCCAGTATCTGGCCCTCGTCACCTCGAACGACCCCGCGAACAGACTTGAGAGGCCCGCGCGGGAGTAGCGGCGGCGATGCTCGTAATAATCGTCGGAGGCCGTCCATAGCGACTCGAGGGCGGGGACAGTGACGACGCATCGTCCCCCGCTGCGAAGAACGCGGCCGATCTCGTCCACCGCCGGGGCGTCCTCGTCGAGGTGCTCGAGGGTTTCCCCGGACGTAACGCCGTCGAATCCGCCCGTCCGGAAAGGAAGCCTGGTCATGTCGCCGACGACCGACGGAACCCCGGCGACCCGGGTGGCGTGTAGTGCGGCCGCAAACGCGCCATCGATCCCGAACACCCGGTGTCCCTGATCTTTCATCCGCGACCCGAGTTGTCCCAGCCCGACCGCGGCATCCAGCACCCGCGCCGCCCGAGGCAGCCCGGCGGTCTCGCGAAGAATCATCCCGAGCCGATGCTCGTGGCGAGGTCCGAACATCTCCGGCTGAGTCCCCCACTCATGGGTCGTCGTCTGTCTCAAATCGCGCGACAGTCTCTCATAAGGGGTCACAACTCCGAAGTTCGCTTCCAGCTGGGGGTCACGTCTTCGCGCTTCCAGCTGGGGGTCACGTCTTCCGCGTCCAGATGGGGGGTCACGTCTTCGAAACTCGTCCCGCCCGGCGTAGTAGCCAGAAACTTCGAAGATGTGACCCTCTTTGCGAGCGGAACTTCAAAGATGTGACCCCTTGTGAGAGGCGTTATTGCCCTCGGCGAGAGTGGTAAATGGAATCGCGGCGGGAAGCGAGGTGCGGTCCGTGGCGGTTCGACCTTCGAGATCGAGGTCGGACACCCAGTTTCCCTGGCGGTGGGAGTATCGCGAACGCAGCTCCGCCACGCCGATCATCATCAGCAGGCTGAGAGGGTTACGATTTCAAGTGTTTGCGGCTCGCGAATCCGACCGGCTACCGCGCGCCGTGCGGCAAGGGCGCCGCGAGCAGCGCGCGGCACGACCTCGCCGCGACCTGGAGCACCGGATCGCGCGTAAGCTCGTGCTTGCATCTCCGGATCAGGTCCGAGATCGTCCCGTTGCTCCGAAGACCGAACGCGCCCCGGATCTCGCGCAGA
>JBPPMG010000511.1:0-21357 GCA_051305935.1 Thermoanaerobaculia bacterium | reverse complement strand
CCCAACCGGTGAGGCGCGCGCCTGACATCGATGCGTCGAGGTGCGTCACCTCGATGCGATCCGGCTCCGCGACGAACGCGAGCTCGACTCCGTCGAGCAGAAAGGCGCCGGTGCCGACGCCGGCGCCACGCGCCGTCCCGACCACACGCCAGACGCCGGCGTTCCAGATAAAGTGTCCCGCCGCGTCCAGGCGACCGCACACGGACTGCGACATCCCGGATGGCGCTCGCGCAGCGAGGACCTCGAGATCTTCCGCGAAGACACTCCACTCGGCGGACGTCTCGAATCCCGTCATCGCGGTGCGACCGGACGCGAGAACTGTGGTGCCTTCGACGAGCTCGGCCACGACATCCCAATCCGCGCCGTCCGCCGCTCCCGACGCGCTGGCGTCGAGCCGGATGAAGGTCTGGCCGGCCACGACCGGCTCCTGCCACTCCAGTACCGCGTCGATGAAGGGGCGTCGCGCGGTACCCGAAACTGAAGCATGCATACTGAGAGGCCCGCCGCCAACGTCCACCGCCGATGCGCCCGGCCAGAACTGTGCGACCGAAGCGAGCGCCCGCGCCGGATCCTCCACCGCGAGATCGAGCGTCACGTCCAGGTCTCCCTGCGGCTCGACTCGACCTCGGGCCTCGAGCTTTCCTCCGGCGACGACAACGGTTAGGTCCCTCACCGTGACCGCGTCGTAACCACCGGCAGCGGCAACCGCCAGCCTGCCGTCTGGCCAGGTCAGCACGAGGTCAGCGCTGCCGGTAATCGTCTCCGGCTGCACAGGAAGCGTCAGATTCGCATGCAGCCGGCCGGAAGCGCGAGCGGCCGCGGGCACGTCGAACGGCAGCGGCTGCGGGCTGAGCGCGGACAGTTGCTGCACGTGGGCATCCTCCAGGAGGAGCTCGACGGTGACGTTGCGTTCGCCATCCACCACGAGGTCGGCCCGGCCCCATTCGGCGCCGCCAAGCAACACCGTGGTGATGGCACCCAGGTGGGATAGCGTGAGGCGGTCGACGACGATTCCGGACACCGTGATCGGTTCGCCGCGGTGCTCGACCTCGGCAAACGGCGCACCCGCGCCATCGCGACCCACGACGCCGTCGAGCATGAGGGTGCCGGACAGCGCGACCTGGCTGAGCAGCGACGGATCCCACCAGCCGAGGAACGGCGCGAGCTCCGCCTCGCCGCGCAGCGGCACGCGCATTTCGGCAGCTCCGGTCCACGAGCCACCCACCTCCCCGACGTCGAGCAGCAGCGTGTCGCCGTCGAGCCGAAGGTGCTCCAGACGGAATCCTCGAGAGTCGGCATCGAGGGCCGCATTCAAGGCTCCGAGCTCGAACGTCCTCCCTTCGCGCACGAGGGTGCCGCCCCCTGCAGCGACCTCGACCAGTGCGCGTCCATCTTCGAGGCCGGCCTTCAGCGTCACCTCGGACATGCTCCACCCGACGTCGGCCGTGGCTCCGGTGATGCGGCCATCCCGGATCTCCAACGCGCCGACCTCGGCCAGCCCGAGAAGCGCTCCTGCGTCGAGTGGTTCCTCGCCCTTCTCCCGAACCGGAAGACTCTCGAGGGCGACGACGGGCGACACGATCAAGAGACTCTCGAGACGTCGCGGCTGGCCAGCGAGGCCTCTCCACGTCCAGGTGGCGACCATGTGTTCGACGGTTGCAATCTGCCGGCCGTCAACCGAGATCCGCAGGCCGTCCGCCTCGAATCGACCGGGCAGCAGGCGCACGCCCACACGATCCGCGGTGATCGAGTACCCCGTCGCTGCCTCGATCGAGGCCACGACCTTGCTCCACGCGATCCGCTGGACGCCGGAAAGGTGAGCGAACGCGAAGGCCAACAGGACGACGGCCGCAACGGCGGCCACGACCCAGCCAAGGATCAGGATCCGACGACGACGCACCGGAACAGTCTAAGCGAATCCGGATCGAGAAGGGCAGCCCCGGGGGCTCGGGAAAGGCATGTGCCGCACCGGCCCCCGTCAATCCGTTAGGCTGCCAGAGTCGAAGGCGACGCCCCCCGCGCCGCGACGAACGTCTTGAAGATCCTCTGCTGAACTCAGGACGGAATCTGGCGCAGACACTCCTGCCTGCGCGTCGCCGAAGGCGACCCGCCAAAGGACGAGAGTAGCCCGGCGGGGCCGGCGCTTCGCGCCGCGCGCAGGCAGGAGTGCCTGCGCCATACATCCGCGATTCGCGGTGCGGGACGCGATCGCGCCGTTCGATTCTCCCGGCTCACCCAGCGCCCTCGCGACCTTCCATTCTTCGCCGTGATAGCATCGCCGCTCCAGACACAAACTGCAGCCCCACCTCGGAGGCTCCGGAACCATGATCGGGACGAAGCTCTCGGACCGCTATGAAATTGTCGGCGAGTTGGGTCGCGGCGGAATGGGTGTAGTTTACCTCGCCCGCGATCCGCGCCTGAACCGAGAGGTCGCGGTGAAGATCCTTCCCCCTGCCCTGCTCACGCCCGCCACGGAAGAGCGCTTCCAGCGCGAAGCGGAGCTCGTCGCGCAGATGGACCATCCGGCGATCGTCCCGATCTACGACATCGGCCAGCACGACGGCTCGTTCTACTTCCTGATGCCGGTCGTGCGCGGCACGAACCTGCGCCAGTTCCTTCGCGAGCGCGCCCGCAGCCTCGGCGAGATCATCGAGATCGTGATCCAGGTCGCCGAGGCGCTCGACTACAGCCACGGCCGCGGCATCGTCCATCGCGACGTCAAGCCGGAGAACATCATGGTCACGCAGGAAGAAGGGAGCCTGCGCGCCCGCGTGATGGACTTCGGCCTGGCGAAGGCCGCGAGCGAGAACCGGTTGACGAAGACCGGCACGCTCGTCGGGACCGTCCTCTACCTCAGCCCGGAACAGGTCACCGCGCGAGATCTCGACGGCCGCTCCGACATTTACTCGTTAGGCACAGTTCTCTACGAGGCGCTCGCCGGAGAGCCGCCGTTCTCCGGCGAGCCCCAGGCGATTCTCTACCGCGTCGTCCACGAGAACCCGCGACCGATCCGCTCGCTCGGCGCGGACATCCCCGAGGAGCTCGAAGATATCGTCGCGAAGGCGCTTGCGAAGGACAAGACACGGCGGCACCAGACCGGCGCGGAGCTCGGCGACGCGCTTCGCCGGCTCAACGCCAAGCTGCAGGAGAGCGAGCGGAATCGCTCCGTGATCCTCTCGACGGTAATGACCGCACAGCACGCGCGTCCGCAGCAGGCGCAGTTCGTCGGCCGCGAGAAGGAGTTCGCGGAGCTGCAGCGCCGCCTGAACGCGGCGATCGACGGGGAGTGCCAGTTCGCGGTCATCGGCGGCGACGCCGGCATCGGGAAGAGCCGGCTGCTCGAGGAGCTCGAGAACCTCGCGAAGGCGCGCCGGATCTGCGTTCTCCACGGCCGCTTCCTCGAGCAGGACCGCACCTTCTCGTACCAGGGCTTCTGCGAGGTGATTCAGGAGCATTTCCGGTCGAAGGACACCGCGTCGTCGGGCGAGCATGCCGACTTCTCGGACCTCGCCGGGGAGCTCGTCGCGCTCTTCCCGGTGCTCAGCGAGATCAGCGAGCTGCGGGCCGCCGCCGGCTCCGACGCCTCGCTTCCCCAGGAGACTCGCAAGGCGGACGACCGTACCTACATCTACGAGCTGCTCGCCCGTGCGTTAGGCCGCATCGCAGGAGGGAAGCCGCTCGTCCTCGTCTTCGAGAACCTCCACGGCGCCGAGATGTCGCTCGACGCCCTTCAGTACGTCGTCCGCAGGCTGGGACCGACGCCGACGCTCATCACCGGCACCTACCGTTCGACCGAGATCGACAAGCGACACCCGCTCGTAAAGATGCTCGACTTCTTCAGCGACGACCGGCGTTTCACCTCGATGATCCTCGGCCCGTTCTCCCCTTCCGAGCATCGATCGTTCGTCGAAGCGATGATTGGAGGAGGCGCGGTATCGAATGACCTGACCAAGCGCCTCTTCGACGCCACCGAGGCGAACCCGTTCTTCACCAAGAAATTGATCCGCTCGCTCGTCGAGTCGGGAGGAATCTCGCGGGACGATCGTGGCTCGTGGGCGCTCTCCGGCGAGATGGCGATCTCGTCCGACGCGCTTCCTGCGACGATCCAGCAGGCGGTTGAGAAACGTGTCGAGCGTCTCCCCGAGTCCGCGCGCGATCTGCTCGCCGTCGCGTCCGTGCTCGGCAAGACGTTCGAGTTCCGCGACCTCGAGACGCTCAGCGAGTCGAAGGACGAGCTCGAGGACGTCGTCGAGCGACTGATCGTCGACGGCATTCTCGAGGAAGAGCGCGAGTCGCGTGGCGACCGCCTGACCTTCTCGAGCGGCATCGTCCGTGACGTTCTCTACGGAGCGCTGTCACGCCGCAAACGCAAGTCGCTGCATCGCCGCTACGCGGAACAACTCGAAAAGCGCTTCGAAGGGCGGCTCGATCGGATCTACCCCCAGCTCGTGCACCACTTCTCCGAGGGCGACGTCCCCGAGAAGACGATCAGCTACGGCATGATCGCGGCGCGCAAGTCTCTCGAAGCGTTCAGCGCTGAGCCTACGATCGAGGTGATCAAGACCGTTCTCGATTTTCTCGAGGACGGAGAGTTCGCGGACCCGGTCGTCGAGGGTGACGCGCGGCTAATCCTCGTGAGCGCGCACCGGATGGTCGGAAACGTCGACCTCGCACTGCGCGAGGCGGAAAGCGCCGCGCGCTCCTACAGGAAGGCGAAGTCCGACCTTGGCGTCGCGCGGGCGCACCTCGCGGCCGCCCAGACCGCGTGGGAGGGCCGGCGCGTCGAGGATACGCGCAAGTGGCTGGAGCCGGGAATCGCAGCCGCGCGCACGTCGGGCGACTCCGCGCTCCTGACGCAGTTGCTCTCGCTCTCCGCGACGGTCGCGAATCTCCGCGGCGACTACGAAACCGCGAAGGAGAATCTCGAAGAAGTCGAGCGGCTCGAGGGCGCGCACGAGAAGCCTTCGGAAGAAGCGCTCCCGCGCGGCGGACGACTAATCGTCGGGCTCGCGAACCCCACGCGGGCAAGCGAGCCGGCGGAACGAGCAATCGTCGAGGAAACGGAGATCACGGCGTCGGTCTTCGAGCCGCTCGCAACCTGTGACGAGCACGGCCATCTCGTCCCGCTGCTCTGCGAAAAGTGGGAGGTGCTGAACGAAGGCCGCTCACTGCTGATCACGCTGCGACATGACGTCACGTTCCACGATGGCAGCGCGCTCACGGCAGCCGACGTGAAGGCTTCGTTCGAGCGCGCGATCCGCGTGCGAACGCGGGAGATGTCCGCCGCGTTCGCCGTCATCCGTGGCGCGAGCGAGTTCAAGGCCGGCGACGCGACGGAGGTGTCGGGCCTCGTCGTCCGCGACGACGCGAAACTCGAGATCCAGATCCTGGAGCCGCTCCCGATGTACCCGGCCCTGCTGACCGACGCGGCGACCGGTATCGTCAAGATTGGCGCCGACGGTCGGAAGCTCGGCACGGGCCCGTTCCGGATGACCTCGCACGAGCCGGCGCTCACGGTCCTCGAGAGCAATCCCCGCTACTGGCGCGGCGCGCCACCACTGCTCGATGCCGTCGAGTTCCGGACGCTTCCGGGAGCCGCGACGATCGCCGCACAGCTTCGAAGCGGGGAGATCGACGTCGCTCGCGACCTGCTGCTCAGTGACATGGAAGACATTCTTCGCGACTCGAGATTCAAAGCCGGACTCGTCGAGATCCCGAAGAAGATGACCTACTTCCTCGTCTTCAACATGGCGAGCGATTCGGGCAGCAACCCCCAGCTTCGCCGCGCGATGTCGGGAGTGCTGCGCCTCCATGATCTCGTCTGGAGAACGCTTGGGCGCATCGCCCAGCCCGCGACGGGCATCATCCCTCCCGGAATCCTCGGTCACGACCCCGGCCGGCGCCGGACACCGATCAGCCGCGACCATGCGTCGGAGCTGCTCGGGAGCTCGGGCCTGACCTTCCCCCTTCGCCTCAAGGCCGCAATTCACCCGCTCTTCCAGGACCGCTATCGCGCTCTCACTGACGCCCTGTTCGCCGGGTGGCGCGAGTTAGGCATCGAGATCTCCATCGAAACTAAGACGATGGAGGACTTTCTCTCCCGCTTCGGCAGCAGCGACGGGCTCGACCTCATCATGACGCGCTGGAATGCCGACTTCGACGATCCGGACAACTTCACGAACGGACTCTTCCACAGCAAGACGGGTGTGTTCCACGAGTACTTCAGCTCGCCGGAGGCGGACGAGCTCTGCGAGCAGGCGCGTGCCGAGAGCCGGCCCGGGCTTCGCGAGTCGCTTTACAGGAAGTTCGACACGCTCGTCGCGGCGGAGCAGTCGGCAGTCGTGCCGCTGTTCCACGAGTTTGACTACCGGATCGCCGGGCCGAAGGTGCACGGGCTTCATCTTCGCAGCACGCCTCCCTTCGTCAGCTACGGCGAGGTCGCGAAGGTCGAGAGTGCCGCGCGCCACGCGCCGGCGGTACGCACGGGCGGCGGCGTGCTTCACGTGCCGTTCGCCGAGGTCGTCGAATCGATGGAGCCGACGAACGCTGCGACGATCGGCGCGTCGGAGGTTCTCAGCACCACCTTCGACACGCTGACGAGGTGCGTGGAAGGGGCCCGCATCGTCCCCTGGCTCGCCTCGGAGATCCGCGCGGAGGGAGGCGGCCGCCGCTTCCATTTCAAGCTTCGCGACAACATCCGGTTCCACGACGGCCGAAGGCTGACCTCGCGCGACGTCCGCTTTACGTTCGAGCGCGCGCTGCATAATCCGGCGAACCCGATGCGGTGGCTTCTCGAGCCGATCAAGGGAGCGCAGGGGGTCGTAGACGGCGAGACGAGCGAGCTCGAAGGCTTTCACATCGCGTCGAGTCGCGAGTTCACCGTCGAGCTCGCCGCGCCGTTGTCGTTCTTCCCGGCGACGCTGCTGAACCCTTCTGTAGCGATCGTTCCGGAGGGAACCGAGCTTGGTGATCCGCGCTCCAAGGAGCGGCGAATCGGAACCGGTGCCTTCAGGTTCGTCAGCTTCGAACCGGGCGAACGGCTCGAGGTCGAGCAGAATCCCGGCTACTGGAGGCCCGGCTTCCCGAAAGCCGAACGGATCGTCTTCCGTTTCGGCGTTTCCCCCGAGGAGATCCGCGAGGAGTTCCTCGCCGGCCGCTTCTCGCTCGCTGCCGACATCTTTCCCGCCGACGTCGAAGCGCTGCGGCATCAACCGCAGTTTGCCGCCGGATATCGAGACATGCCCCGCCTCTCGATCTATTTCGCGGCATTCAACATACATCGCCCCCCCTTCGACGACGTTGCCGTCCGGCGCCGCGTCGCGAGCGCGGTCGACGTCCCGGGAATCGTGAGCCGCGTCCTTGGAAGGCTCGCGATTCCGGCACATGGCGTCATCCCTCCGGGGCTCCCCGGATTCGTCGCCGGCTCGACCACGGCGCGCTCCGCGTCCAACGAGTCACGCAGCTCCCGGGAGACTCTGCTCGAGGTCACCGCGGGCGTTCATGCGATGTTTTTCGGACAGTACGCGTCCGTAGCGAAGGAGCTGTCGAGCGCAATGAGCGAGAGGGGCGTGAAGATGAAGGTCGCCAACAAGACGCTCGCCGAGTTCCTCGACCATCAGAGCAAAGCCGACGTCGACGTCTCGATCGGGCGCTGGATCGCCGACTATCCCGACACCGACTCGTTCGCCTGGGGACTCATGCACACGAAAGGCGGAATCGTGGGCGGGATGTGCGGAACTCCCGAGCTCGATCGGCTCATCGAGAGAGGCCGCATCGAGATCGACCCCGCGGCGCGGCACGCGATCTACCGCGAAGTCGACGAATTGATCGCGCGCGAGGCGCTGCTCATGCCGCTCTTCCACGAGCAGGTCTACCGATTCGTGCGCCCCGAGGTCGAAGGACTGGCGCTCTCCTTCGCCGCGCCTGAAGTATCGTACGAGGCGCTCGGCATTCGCTGACGACGACTCTCCCTGCCGGCATCCGACTCCGCCTCTGCGGGATCGATCCGCCGTTAGGCTCAGGAGGCATACGTCCAGGACTCAAAACCACCGGGGACGCGGCCCGAGCAGTTAGCGCTTTACCAGCGAGACGCTAGTGTAGCGTTTCGGCAATCCCTTGCCTTTCGTTGCGACGGAATGCAGGCGATTTCGCGAAGCGCCGACGAGTCGATGTGGTTCATCGGCGAGGAGGCGCGACAAAGAAAGCGGCGGCATTCCGTCGCAACCCGGAGGGCCGAGCGAAAGGCAAGGGACTGACGAAACACTACACTAGAATCCAGCTCGCAGCGCATAGCCGTTCGCGAGCACGAATGCTCGATACTTGCATGCTCGAGGAGACGAGCCATACCGAACATCAAAAAGGAACACCGCACCGTAGCCACAACGGCGTCACCGTGTGCGAAGTCCCGATGGTCCTTCCGGCCCGCAGCCTCGGAGGCTCGAAGATGACGATGCCCGACGCCGAGCTCGAGCTCTCCGCGTCACGCGACCGCGGCTCCACCGCGAGCACCGACGGCGACAGCGCGGAGTCGGAGCGCCTCTCCATCGCCTCGCGCGCCGAACACGCCTACGCCGCGGTCGCGCTCCTTCTCGTCGCGTTTCTTCACGTAGCGTTACTCAAGCATGGCGGGGCCCTGTGGCGCGACGAGATCAACAGCGTGGCGATCGCTCGCGCCGACACCTGGTCCGAGATCGCGTCGAACCTCGAGTTCGACTCGTTCCCGGCCGGCTGGTTCGCGCTGATCCGGCCGGTCGCAACGTTCTTCGGCCCCACGTCCGCGCTCGCGTGGCGCATCTTCGGCTTCGTGGTGGGCCTGCTGCTCGCCGCGGCCGTGACGATCGCCGGAATCGGCATGACCGGACGGGCGCCCGTGCTCGCGATCAACCTCGCTCTTCTCAGCGCGATCGTGATCCGATTCGGCGACTCGGTTCGCGGCTTCGGCGCTGGCACGCTCCTCGCCGTGCTCGCCTACTGGGCGCTGTTTCGCTACGCGGAGCACCGGACGCGCGCGAGCGCTGCGGTGGCGCTCGCCATCACGGTCGCGAGCGTTCAGATTCTCTATCACAACGCCTTCATCGTTTTCGGCGCCTGTTGCGCGGCCGCGGTCGTATGCCTGCTGCGCGGCGCGAAGCGCGCCGCCGTGGGCGCGATCGCGATCGGAAGCGTCGCCGCCGCGAGCCTCGTGCCGTACGTTTCAGTGTTCCGACGCGCGCGCACGTGGAACGATCTCCTCCGCTGGGACATCGACCTCGAGTGGATTCACCGGACGGCGGCCTTCGGCATCCGGGAGTCGGGAGTCGCGGCGCTCGTGCTCTGGTACGTCAGCCTCGCCGTGGCCCTCGCGGTCGCCGCACGGACGGTCGCAAAGCGCGCCGAGGCCGAACCGCGCCTCGCATTTCACGCAACAGCGCTGGTCCTCGGCGGCATCGCGTACGTCGCGTTCCTGCACGAGCTCAGCTATTACACGGCTCCCTGGTACTACCTCCCCCTTCTCGTAGTCGCCGCAATGGCGTGCGATGCGCTCGTCGGGAGCCTCACCCGCGGACCGCTACGGGTGGCTGTCATGCTCCTGCTCTGCGCACAGCTCGCCCTCTCGTTCATCGAGATCGCGCGCTACGTCGCGCGGCCGGCGACAAACGTCCCCGAAACCGCCGCGGCGATCGCAAGGGAAACGCGCGCCGGCGATCTCGTGCTCGTCTGGCACTGGGAGCTCGGCATCTCCTGGAAGCTCTACTACGATGGGCCCGCAAACTGGTCGACCGTGCCCTTGATGCCTCTGCTCGACTGGCACCGATTCGATCTCTATCGCGGGCAGTTCGGCTCGGAGGACAGCGCGCGCGCGATCGTGCGTCGCATCGACCAGACGCTCGCCGCCGGACACCGGGTCCTCGTTGTGAGCTGGCTCGACCGTCCCACCCTTCCCGGCCCTCAGCCCGCATGGCAGACGCGCGAGGCGACGCCGCTCAGTCAGGTGAACGAGCTGCTTAGATCGCGCCGTTATCGCGTCGCCGTCCTGAGGCACGGAAACGAAGCCTGCAAGTATGAACGTGTCTCGGTTCTCGAGCTCCACGCGGAACGAAAAGCTCCACGGGAACTGGAGTCACCGCTCAAGTAAGAGGTTCCGCCCGTGCTCTCCACGAAACGCCCGAGCGTAGCCGCGTCGAGATCGATCCCGGCGCGAGGCACGAAACTCATCGAGAGGTCGACGAGATGATCACCCGCGAGGCGCTGCTCATGCCGCTCTTGCACGACCAGGTGCATCGATTCGTGCGCTCCGCGGTGGAGGGGCTGGCGCTCTCCTTCGCGGCGCCCGAAGTCTCGCACGAGGCGCTCGGCATTCGTTGAACTGCCCGCCCGAACCTGAACGAGCAAGCGCGCCTTTGCGTCTCGGGTAGAGGATAATCGTCCTCGCCGGCGGAACGCCGGCCACGCTGCCTGCCAACGCGGGAGCTACGAACGGAGCGCAACATGACCGACTTCACATCGTTCGCGACGAGGAAGATGATCCCGGTGGCAATCGCGGCGATCGCCATGCTCGTCATCGCAGTTCCCTCGCACGCAGCCGACAAGGACTTTCAGGACGTGAGTCGCGAGGTCGCGAAACGTCACGACGAGGCGGTCAAGCGGCTGCGGGACTGGATCGCGCTGCCGTCGATCGCTGCCGAGAATCTCAACTTCCCGGCAGGCGCCGAGTACATGGCGCAGCTTGCGCGTGAGGCAGGATTCCAGCAGGCGACCGTCATCGATACCGACGGAAAGCCGGGCGTTTTCGCGACGCTCGACGCCGGTGCGAAGAAGACGGTCGGGCTCTACTTCATGTACGACGTGAAGCAGTTCGACCCGGCCGAGTGGAGCTCGCCTCCCCTCGAGTCGCGTTTCATCGACAAGCCGGGAGTCGGCAAGGTGATCGTCGGCCGAGGCGCCGTCAATCAGAAGGGCCCGCAGTCCGCGCTCCTCGCCGCGCTCCACGCGATCCGCGGCGCAGGAAGGAAGATGCCGGTGAACCTGGTGCTGATCGCCGAAGGAGAAGAGGAGATCGGCTCGCCACACATCGCGCAGATCGTGCGCCGCCCCGAAGTGGAGGCGGCGCTCCGGAAGTCGATCGGCGTGTTCATGCCTTCGGCGGAGCAGGAGCTCGACGGCGTCGTGACGGTGAGCCTCGGTGCGAAGGGGATCGTCGAGCTCGAGCTCGTCTCGAGCGGCGAGAAGTGGGGACGAGGCCCGGCGAAGGACGTCCACTCGTCGCTCAAGGCGATGGTCGACAGCCCCGCATGGCACCTCGTCAAAGCGCTCGACACTCTCGTGTCGGCCGACGGCAACACGATCACGATCGAGGGGTACCCGACGCCTCGACCGCTCAGCGCGGAAGAGAAAGCGATGATCGCCGAGACGGTGAAGCGTGGCAATGACGCGCAGTGGAAACAGCAGCTCGGCGTCCAACGCTGGATCGACGACCTGCCGTTCCTCGAGGCGACCGAGCGGCTCGTGTCTCAGCCGACCGTGAACATCCAGGGGCTGGTCGGCGGCTACACAGGCCCCGGCGGGAAGACAGTCCTGCCTCACCGCGCGGCGGCGAAGATCGACTTGCGCCTCGTCCCCGGCATGAAAAAGGACGACGCGGTCGCGGCGCTGAAGGCGCACCTGGCCAGGAAAGGCTTCGCCGACATCGAGGTGAACGTCACCGGCGGTTACGACCCGACGGCGACCCCGTCGAGCGCGACGGTGATCCAGGCGTCGATCGCGGTGCTCAGGCGCGCAGGGATCGACCCGCTACTCTGGCCGCGCAATGCGGGCTCGTATCCCGGCTACGTCTTCACGGGCGAGCCGCTGAAGCTGGGCGCCGCGCATTTCGGCCTCGGGTACGGCGGTGGCGCGCACGCACCGGACGAGTTCTACCTGATCGAGTCGGCAAACCCTAACGTTCAGGGATACGACGGAGCGGTGATGTCGTTCGTCGAGTACCTGTACGAGTTAGGCAAGTAAGGCCTCGGGGTCTCGTTGGGAGCTCGAGTGCCCCCGATGAACTTTAGTTAGGGACACGCACCACCGATAGGGTGTCATTCCGAGCGCAGCGAGGAATCTACAAAACGGCAAACCTGAACGCTTCGTCAGCAAGAGACTTTAGTTAGGGACGCGTACCAGCGACAGGGTGTCATTCCGAGCGCAGCGAGGAATCTGCAAAACGGCAATCCTGACCGCTTCGTCAGCAAGAGACCGCGCAACGAAGCGCGGTTTGCTGTTGAGGAGGTTGTCACTCGAGGCGTTTAGCAGATTCCTCGCTTCGCTCGGAATGACGGCTTTTCCCTTCGCGCGAGTGATCTCCTCGCAACGAGTCAGTCGAGAGCCTTCACCGCGAAGAGGGCGGCGTCGAGCTCGGGACGGCGGCGGGTCCACAGGTGGCGGGTGACGTTCGCGAACTTCTCGCCGAGATACTGCGGTCGAAGCAGCGGGACGTGCCCCTCGCCGCGCAGCCGCTTGATGCCGAGCACGCCTTCCACGCGGTAGCCTCGCGCGCGCAACTCGGACACTTCCCAGCCGCACTTGTGCTCCTGCCACGGATTCCCGTCGAGCGGGGGCTGCCGCAGGAAGCCGTTAGGCGTGAAAATGACGACCTTCCGGCGCGCGATGCGTTCGAGGCGGTCAACGAAGCGGCGGCTCTCGACCTTCTCGAAATGTTCGATCACGTCGATCGCGATCACCGCGTCGAACGAAGCATCGGGGAGAACGAGCTCACCGAGAGCTGCGAGGATGTACTCGTCGTGGATGCCCCGCTCCCGTGCGCGCTCGATCGCGGGCCCGAACGCGTCCACTCCCACCCTGCGCCCGACGCCGCGGACGAACTGCAGGCGGCTGTCATCGCCGCATCCCAGGTCGAGCACGCTCCCCATGCCGTCGAGCTCGCGAGCGACGAGGCGCGTGAGCGTGTCGGGAAACCAGCGCCGGCGGAAATCGCGGACCGCCGTCTTCAGTGGATCGATCCCGCCCATGCGCCTCCTCGCTCACCCGTGCTTCTGCCAATAGACGCCCACACCGTCGATCGGCACGATCTCGTCCGCGATGCTCTCGGCGGCGCGGAAGTCCTCCACCGCGCGGCGACAGGTTTCGAGAATGAAGTCATCGATGATCACGAAACCGCCCGGCGATACTTTTCCGTAGAGGTTCCGCAGCACGACGATCGTCGACTCGTAGAGGTCTCCGTCGAGGCGCAGAACGGCGAGCCGCTCGACCGGCGCCGCGGGCATCGTGTCGCGGAACCAGCCCGGGAGGAAGACCACCTGGTCGTCGAGCAGGCCGTACCGGCGAAAGTTATCCTTCACCTCCTCGATCGAGACGGTCAGAGTCGCGTAGGTCCAGAGGCGATCACCCGCGTCGGCTGGAAAGCTCGCGGCGTCAGGCTTCGGCAGCCCCTGGAACGAGTCCGCGACCCAAACCCTGCGATCGCGAATCCCATGCGCCTCCAGCACCGCGCGCATGAAGATCGTCGCGCCGCCGCGCCACACCCCGGTCTCCATCAGGTCGCCAGGCACGTTTCTTCGGAGCGCCTCCTCGACGCAGAACTGGAGGTTGTCGAGCCTCTTCATCCCGATCATCGTCTCCGCTTCGGCGGGCCAGTCGAGTCCCGACTCGCGCCGCTCCCGGTCGGACTGCGCACGCCTAACGAGCTCGAGCCCGAGCGGTTCGAGCAGCGTGCGCGCTCCGCGCCACATCACCCGCCGCAAGGGAAGCCGTGGCTCTTTGAGCGGAGCGTAGCTCTCGGTGAAGATCAGCCGCGTCAGGCACTTCTTCATCAGGTCGAGATAGAGCTGATCGGGCGACATCGCCTGCTCATTATTGCCGATGCAAGCCGAAGGCGTGACCCTTCGCCTCCACGATCTGCTCGGCGCATCGCACGGTGACCGCGACGGCACTGATTACCAGGCGGGAGAACGGGCGCGTGGTCGAACCGTGCGGAGCGTGCGAAGCGGTCGGGCTGCTCCACCTCCTGAAAATGCTGCAGAATGGCCGCGTGCCCGCTCCGCCCGTGCTCTCGATCGTGATCCCGACCTGCAACACGGCGGAGATGACACTCGCCTGCTGCAGGGCCGTGCTCGCGGCGACGCCTCCGAGCTGTGAGGTGATCGTCGTCGACGACGCGTCGAGTGACGGAACATCCGAGCTCCTGCGCGGAGCAGTACCGGAGGTCTCGGTCGTGCGGCTCGAGACGAATCGACGCTACTCCGGCGCCGTGAACGCAGGCGTCGCCGCGTCGCGAGGCGAGCTCGTACTGCTGCTCAACAGCGACACGCTCGTCGACGCGGGCGCGCTCACTGCGATGATCGACTCCTTCTCGAGGGAGGAGCGACTCGGCGTTGCCGGCGCGCGGCTGCTGAATACCGACGGCACTCCACAGTGGAGCGGCGGCTCGAAACCCACACTGCTCTGGCTGGCCGTGATGGTGAGCGGCGCGGCCCGCATCGTTCCGCGCGGCGGCACTCCCGGAGGCAGCGACAGCGTCGAGTGGGTCTCCGGCACGGCGATGGCGTTTCGCCGCGCACTGTGGACCGTGGCCGGGCCGATGAACGAGACCTACTGCTTCTATGCGCAGGATCTCGAGTTCTGCGTGCGGGCACGCGACGCCGGCTGGAAGGTTCGCATCGTCGAGGAGGCGCGCGTGATTCACCACGGCGGAGCGACGATCGCACGGGAGCGAGAATCGGTCGCTCTATCGCACGATCCGGCGCTGCTCTGGCTCGATCTGCTCGCCTGGGGACGCGGCCACTACGGCGGTCTTTGGGCGGCGATGGCGTGGGCGGGGATGTGCGCCGGAGCAAGCGTGCGAATCATCGCGCGTCGCCTTCGCGAGCTGTCGCTTCGAGGCCCTCGCCTCAGCCGCGAGCGCCCGGTCACCGACGCGTACGTTCGCGCGCTCGCGGAGCTCGTTTCCTCGCGCGACTGAGCTCGCGGCGCCCTCTGGTGGCCGAACGTTTCAAGTTCGGCCGGGTGAGTCACGTCGCGAGCACCGCGGCCGAACTGGAAACGTTCGGCCACCAGGCCAGTCACGCAGGACGGCTCGAGACTCCCTGGAAGTGAGGACTGTTCGGGGGACAAAAAAACCGGGAGAGCCGAAGCTCTCCCGGTTGGTGCTGCGACTGCTGGCGGCGAACTAGAAGGTCACGCGCACGCCCAACCGGGCCTGCCAACGCGACCGGTCGGTCGCGGTGCTGAACTGGCTTCCCGGCGTGAGTGCACCCGAAAAGCGTTCGCGATAGATCGGCTTGCCCGTCGCGGCGTCGACGCCGCGATAGGTGACGGGACTGAAGTTCTGATTTGGGACGTAGCGAACCTCCCCATATTCCTCATCGATCATGGCGAGAACATTCGTCACGTCGGCCGTGATCATCGTAAAGACGCCCTGATACGAGGGAAGGCCGAGCTCGTAATGCAGATCCATCTGACGCACCCACGGCTCGGTGGCTTCGTAGCGGTCCATGGCGCGTCCGGCAAGAGAATCGAGATCTGCCGCGGCGAGGTAGTTTCCGAGCAGCGAGTAGTCGACGACCTGACCGGCGGAATTCTGCACGATGACCTCGGTGGCGCTGCCGGGGATGTAGAGCAGGTCATTCGAGCTCTGACCGTCGCCGTTGACGTCCGTGCCGATCATCAGCGAGTAGGGGCGGCCGGACTGCGCGTTGTAGTAGACGCCAATCGCGTGAGTGATGAATCCGGTCGCGAAGTTGAACGTCCCGCTGATGTTGTAGCGATGTTCGGTCTCAAACGCGGAACGGGACAGCTCCGGCTCGTAGATGTTGCCCTTGGTGTGATGGAAGCGCCAGTTGGAGCTGGCCGTGCTCGAGGTTCCGTCGAATGCGGAATTCGCCTCCTGGTGAGCGTACGTGGCGCCCATCGTGAAATGGCTGAACGTCTTGCTCAGCACGACCGACTCCATGAGCTGATCGCCTTTGCTCGTATTCGTGAGCAGGTAGGCATTGGCCAGAAGGGTGCTGGAGCGCTTGTACATCACACGCCCGTCGAGTGGGCTGACCGCACCGGTCTCGATGTAGTTCACGTTCTGGTAGTACACGTCCTCGATCGTCTTCGAATAGAGGACCTCGACCGTCGCGCGGATATCCCACGGGAGCAGGCGATCGTAGCCGACCGTGGCACGCCACAGGCGCGGCGACTGGAAGTCGGGATCGGTCAGGGAGGTATCGAACGCGCCTCCGCCCGACGGGAAGTTGGTCGGCTGATTGAACGGATCGGAGACGAACGTCGGCGTGCAGTTCTGCGACGTCTCGCAGGAGATCGAAATCTGGCCGATGCCCGTGCCGCCGTAGGCATTCGAGATCCAGACGTACGGCGTGCGGCCGGCGAAGATGCCGATGCCGCCGCGCAACTGCTGCTTCTCGTCGATCTGCCAGTTCGCGCCGAGGCGCGGCGAGAAGGTCGGGTCTTCGTCCGGCGTTGCCGAAGTGTCGTAGCCGATCGCCTGGTCGACGATGGGATTGTAGTTCGGCGAGTCGGGGTACAGGGCCGCGTCCGCGCGAAGACCGAACGTCAGGGTCAGGTTCGGACGCACCGCCCACTGATCGCTGGCATAGAGTCCGAGCTGGTTCACCTTGAACTTCGACGGATTGATGCCGCCTTCAGCGTACGTGTAGAAGTACTTCGAAGGGTTCAGATCGAGGAAGTCCTGAAGCGTCGGGAAGTAGTAATGCCCGAACGCGCTAGGCATGAAAACATTGTTGAAATCGAAGATCTCGTTGTGCGTGCCGATCGTGATGTTGTGCGAGCCCCGGAGAAGCGTGAAATCGTCGGTGATCTCGAGAATGTCCTGATCGAGGGAGTTCGCGGTGGAGAACTGCTCCGAGCCCGCGATGATGTCCGCGTTGCGCGGTCCCGTGCCGCCGATCTCGATTCCCGGAAACGGTTCGGCCGAGGCGCGCCGGTCCTTGATCGTCGTGTAACTCACGCGCGCCTCGTTGAAGGCGTTGCTGCTGAAGACGCTGTTCAACTGCATGACGGTGGAGTTCGTCTCGTCTTCGAAGAAGTAAGTGGATTTCGGAAAGCGGAAGCGGTTGGAGTTGCGATCGGAAATGACATCATTCGATGCGTTGACGTAGTTGTGCCGGATCGTGAACTGGTTTGAGGAATTCACGTTCCAATCGACGCGGCCGAAGAAGTTCTTCGACTCGCTCGCCCGTGCGATCGAGCCGAGACCGCCGGCGTCGTATCCGAACTCTTCCCGGAGGAAGTCGCTGACGATCTGGACGTCTTCGGGCCGGCGATAGTTCTGCGCGGTGTAGTCGTCATCCTCGTTGCGGTCGTTGTATTCGCCGTTGACGAAGAAGAACAATTTGTCGCGGATGATGCGCCCGCCGACGCGGCCGCCGTACTGCTCGCTATCGAATGCCGAGATGGGATTGTTGTTCGGACCGTCGCCGACCCACTCCGGATCACGCTTCGAATAGAAGACTGATCCCTGAAGGTCGTTCCCTCCGGAGCGGGTGATCGCGTTGACTCCGCCTCCGGTGAAGCCGCCCTGGCGGACGTCGTACGGGGAAACTGCGACCTGAATTTCCTGAATCGCCTCGAGCGAGATGGCCTGGGCATTGGCCTGGCCGCCCGGCGTGCCGGTATCAGCAAGTCCGAACAGGTCGTTGTTCACCGCGCCGTCGATCTGGATCGAGTTGTAACGGTTGTTCTTGCCGGCGACGTACATGCGCGTCGCCGAGATGTCCTGGGCGTCCACGTTGACGTACGGGTTGGTACGCGCGAAGTCCTGAAGCGTGCGGTTGACTGTCGGGAGGGTCTCGATCTGTTCGGTCGAGATGGCGGACGTCGAGCCGCTCTTGTTAGGGTTGATCAGCGGGTCGGCGTCGGCCGTGACCACGATCGACTCCTCGAACGCGCCCATCCTGATCTTGAACACCGGCACTTCCGCGGTCGCGCCAAGGTTGACGTTGACGCCGCCCGTCTCCGAAGGCTGGAAGCCCTCGAGCGTCGCCGTGACCTTGTACGGCCCGCCGACCCTGACGTTCGGAATCATGAAGCGTCCGTTGCCGCCGGTGACCGACGTGTAGACCGTGCCGGTCGGCACATGGATCGCCTCGATGGTCACGCCCGGGAGGAACGCTCCATCCTCGGCCGCGGAGACCGAGCCGGCGAGTGCGCCGGTGGTGGCCTGTCCGAAGGCGACGGGGCTCATCACGAGCATCGCGACGAGGGCGAGCAGGAAGAAGCTTGAATTGAATCGAGAGACGAGAGGACGAGAACCGTGCATAAACCCTCCTGAGGGATGATGACCTGCGTTGGCGTCGTGCCCCTCGTTTGAAGTGGCCCAGCGATGAAACCCGGGGGCGGTGACGGCGGGAGTTTACATCCGAACGCGGGGCGATGACCAGCCACCCGCGCGTTAATTCCGGGAGGAGAACAATTCAAGAAATCGGATACCCAAAATGCCAATCTGGGGCTTGCCTTTCACCCCTCGAACGCTGTATGCGATCGCGCACTCGGTCCAGCAGGCCCTCCGACGACCGCCTCACGCGCGAAATTTCGTCCTGAACGGAGCGAAGCGGAGTGAAGGACCTCGCAGGTTTCTACCAACGCGCAACAGGCAGAAGCGACTTGCGTTCCCCAAAGTGCGGCAACGAACCCTGCGCGGCCCTTCTCCCGCTTCGCGGAATCAGGGCGACGCTCTCACTGCGCTCTGCAATGCTCCGCAATTCTCAATTGTGCGCAACGCGCCGATGCCGCTCCACCCAGTATCCCCAGACAACGAGCAGCCACTGCGCCTGACCAACCCACGCGATCGCCTCCACGCTCGGCGGCGGCGGCCCGAAGAGGTTGCCCGCGTGGATCGCGACCAGGAAGAGCACCAGCGCCCGGAAACTCCACCGCCCCACGGCGTTATTCGCCACCGTCACCCGACTGTAGAGCAAGACGCCGAATCCGAAGATCGCTCCCTCGAGCGCGATCGTCAGCGGCAGCGATGACCAGCCACCGAGGCCGGCGAAGAGATCGCTCCCGGGAGCGAGAGGCAGATCGGGACGATGCACGAGCGCGTCGAGCAGCCAGTGGCTGACGACGAGCGCGGCGAGCACCCCGGCGGCGACGCGCTCACGCCTCACGAGAAAATGCAGCGCTCCCACGACGAGTGCCCACCCGCAAACCGCCACGAGACTGTGCGAGATCGGATAGTGCTCGAAGTCGAGCGGCGTGACGGCGGTGATTCCCGGCACGATGCGAACGCGCTCGAGCCCGAGCAGGAGCAGCGTCGGCCATAGCAGATCGATGAACTGCGCCGCGAGCAGCAGCGTCCCGAGCGAGACGCGCGGCGCGAATCGCTTCGCGCCGAACCCGACGCCGAAATGTCCGATGAACATGCGAGCAGCATTCTAACGGGCGATTTTTCGATTGACGACAGGCGCGAAGCGGGAGAACGGCTCGCAGGCTTCGCTGTCGAATTTCCAGTGGCGTAGGTGGCATCTTCCCGTTGTGCGCTGGTAGAAACCTGAGAGGTCCTTCACTCCGCTTCGCTCCGTTCGGGACGACATTCGCCTTCGCACTCGCTATCCTTCGTGTGCGATGATTCCGCGCGGAACGCTGCTGGTTCAAGGAGATGAACCAATGATGAAGAGCCTCTTCGCGCGCAAACCTCTCGAGCTCCTGCTCGAGGAGATGAAAGGCGAGAACCGGCTCCGCCGCGTACTCGGCCCCGTCCACCTCACCAGCCTCGGAGTCGGCGCGATCATCGGCGCCGGCATCTTCGTCGCCACGGGCGCGGCCGCGCACAACGTCGCGGGCCCCGCTCTCATGCTCTCGTACGTCGTCGCGGGGATCACCTGCATCTTCGCCGCGCTCTGTTACGCGGAGTTTGCCTCGATGGTTCCCGTGGCCGGCTCGGCGTACACCTACGCCTACGCGACGCTCGGCGAGCTCTTCGCCTGGATCATCGGCTGGGATCTCGTGCTCGAGTACGCCGTGGGCAGCGCGACGGTCGCGACCGGGTGGTCGGGCTATTTCCAGAATGTGCTCGCGAAGCTCGGGTACGAGCTTCCGCCCACACTCCGCGAGTCTCCATGGCGCTACGACGTGACCTCGGGCGGGTTCGTCGACACCGGGTCGATCATCAACCTTCCCGCGATCATCATCGTCTTCGTCGTCACGTTGATTCTCGTCAAGGGAATCGCGGAGAGCGCGTCGTTCAACGCTGCGATGGTGATGATCAAAGTCGCCGCGGTGCTCTTCGTGATCGGCGTCGGCGTCTTCTTCATCAACACCGAAAACTGGGTTCCGTTCGCGCCTTACGGCTGGACGGGGATCAGCTTCTTCGGACACAGCGTCGCGGGGCAGACCGACGCGGGCGGCTCGCCGATCGGGATGCTCGCTGGCGCGGCGATCATCTTCTTCGCCTACATCGGCTTCGATTCCGTTTCGACGCACACCGAGGAGGCGAAGAACCCCCAGCGCGACGTGCCGATCGGGATCGTGGCGTCGCTGATCATCTGCACCGTGCTCTACATCGCGGTCGTCGCCGTCCTCACCGGCATGGTCAAGTACGACCAGCTCGACATCAACGCGCCGGTCAGTCGCGCGTTCCAGCAGCAGGGGCTCGGATGGGCCGAGGGGCTCATCGCCGCCGCAGGCGTCGCGGGCATCACCTCGGTGCTGCTCGTCATGATGCTGTCCGGGCCGCGCGTCTTCCTCGCGATGGCGCGCGACGGACTCGTGCCGCACGACTTCTTCGCCGACGTGCATCCGAAGTTCAGGACCCCCTGGAAGTCGACGATCCTCATCGGCGTCTTCGTGATGACGCTCTCGGGGCTGCTGCCGATCGACGCGCTGCTCCACCTCACGAACATCGGTACGCTCCTCGCATTCGTCATCGTCTGCGCGGCGATCCTGATCATGCGGAAGAAGTACCCCAACGCCGAGCGGCCGTTCCGCTGCCCCTGGGTACCGTTCGTGCCGGTGATGGGAGTGCTCTGCTGCCTGATGCTGATGTTCTCGCTGCCGGTCGACAACTGGTGGCGCCTCTTCGCCTGGCTCATGCTCGGCTTCGTCATCTATTTCCTCTACGGACGACATCACAGCGTGATGGCGAAGCAGCGCGAGATCGCCGAGCACGGCAGCGGCGGCGCGTACCTGTCGAAGGAAAAGGACGAGGAGTAGGGGCCGGGGGAGTTGTTAGTTGTTAGTTGTTGGTTGTTGGTTGTTGGTTGTTGGTTGTTATTTGTTAGTTGTTGGTTGTTGGTTGTTGGTTGTTAGACCGACATGCGGTGCTCGTCGATTGGCCCGACTCGCAACGTCGCGTACCGACGTCCGAATTTATCCCCCCGTGGTCGGCCTGATTCTTGGCCGGCCACCGGGGGAACGAAC
>JBPPMG010000480.1:0-6951 GCA_051305935.1 Thermoanaerobaculia bacterium | reverse complement strand
GTGATGCCGGCGTTGCGGCTGTTCTCGTCGATCCGCCCGCCCGGAAAGAAGATCCCGGTCGAGACGAGCGGGGCGCCGCGCCGCTCGCGCACAAGGAGCGTCGCACCGTTCGAAAGCGTGAAGCTCTTCACTGGCGAGTCGGCCGCCGCCGGCTTGACGGCCGCCGGCGGCATCGGCATCGCGACCGCGTCGCTCGGCGTCGGGCCGGCGACCATCGAGGCGCGCGCCATCTCCATCGCGGCTTCCCGGCTCGTCTCCGGCGTCCCCTTCGGCGCGTAGTGATAGAGGGTCAGCTTGTCGAGCGCGAGGTACGTCTTCGCGACGCTGGCGATCTGGTCCGCACTCAGCGCCTGCAGCTTCGCGAGCCGCTTCGAGAGCTGCTCGTAGCCGTAACGCGCTTCGTACTCGGAGAGCACGCGGGCCTGGCCGAGCGTGGTCTGGAGCTGGAAGATCAGTTGCGACTCGACCGAGTTCTTCGCGAGCTTCAGCTCGTAGGGGTTCGGTCCGTACACTCTCATCCGCTCGACGGCGCCTAACGTCCGCTTGTCGACTTCGGCACGGTTCTTCTCGTCGAACGACGCCTGGATCGAGAAGACGCCGATGTCGTCGAAGGTGTAGTGCGACGCATCGACCGTGCTGGCGGCGTCGGGGCTCACGACTCCGGTGTAGAGGCGCGAGGAGCGCCCGCCGCCGAGGATCACCGAGAGGACGTCGAGCGCAAGCTCATCCTCGGTGCCGACTCCCACTGTCTGCCATCCGAAGACCGAGTAGCCCTGCTTGATGTCCGCCGTCGATCGGCCGTAACGGAACTCCGTCTGCGCGGGCTCCTTCGGGCCGTACTTCTTGTCGAGCTTGCCGCGGGGCAGCTTGCCGAACGTCTCCTTCGCCACCCGGAGCGCGTCGGCGTGCTGCACGTCGCCGGTGATCGTCAGGATCATATTCTCCGGGCGATAGAGCGTCTCGAAGAAGGCGAGAAGGTTAGGCCGCTGAATGCCGCGCAGCACTTCGTTGGAGCCGATGCGCCACCGCTTCATGCGGTGTTGCGTGAACGAGGTCGCGAACATCCGTTCGACCGACACCGCCGGAGCATTGTCGTACTTGCGGTTCGACTCTTCGATCACGACCTCCGCTTCCTTCTTCAGCTCTGCCGGATCGAAGAGCGGATTGATCACCGCATCGGCCTGGATCTCCATCGCGCGACGGAAGCCTTCGCTCGGCACGACGAAGTAGTAGCTCGTCGAATCGTAGATCGTGCCCGCGTTCGTTTGCCCTCCGACGAGCGCGAGCTCCTCGGAAATCTGCTCGGCCCCGGGGAACTTCTTCGAGCCCTTGAAGAACATGTGCTCGAACAGGTGCGCCATGCCGGCGACCTCGTCGGACTCGTTGAAGTAGCCGGCCTTCACCCAGGTCATGATGGTGACGACGCCGGTCCCTTTCTGCTCGCGCGTGAGCACCGTGAGGCCGTTCGGGAGCTTCGTCTTCCTGACCTCCTTCACGAACGAATCGAGAGGAGTCGCCGGCGTTGCGGGCGCCTTCGCCGCGAGCGCCGCGGGGGCGAGAAGAATCAGAGCGAGTGAGATCGCGAGAAAGCGTTTCATCGTGGTCCTCCGCGGGGCGCGTCATACGCCCGACCGGCGCATTCTAAAGGAGAGTCGCGAATCCCCGGCGCGAAACCGCGATCGGATTCACCGAACGGTGACGAGGAGGCGACCGGGCACGCGCAAGCTCACCGCTGCGGCGAAGGAGGCGTGCGTCCGGCCCTGCGCTCGAACCGCACCCGCTCGGCCCCGAGGCTCTGCGCGAGCTCCGAGATTCTGCGCTCCGCATTCGACGCTGCGAGATCGAGGATCCCCTTCTTCAGCGCCTCCTCGCGGATGCCGGCCTCGGCGATCGAGCGCGCGCGCCCTTCGAGCCCGAGGTCCGCCTTCCGGAACGCGCCGGTCTTTCGGTCGAGAACTTTCGTCTCGTCGTTGTCGAGGCGCGTCACGAGGACCTCGGTCGCAGGGAGCCGGATCACGACCGACCCATCGGATTCCTCGCGCACGTCGTCGAGAGCGAGCCGCGAGAGGTCGACGCCAGCGAAGACCTCGCCCACCGCCATCAGCGTGAGCGAGTCGCCGGCGAGCATGTCGGGGATGATCCCGTACGACTGCTTGAGCTGCGAGACGTGGACCACGCGCATCTGCGCCGTCTCGAGCCGGTTCAACTCGCTGACCTTCGTGACGATCGCGGTGAGATCGAGCGGCTGCTCCTTTCTGCCGACCGTCACGTCGACGAGCGCCCGGGCAACTTCCGTCGGAGGAAGGACGAGCCGCATCATCAAGGCCGTGCCAACGACCATGAGCGCGACGATGCCCAGGACGATCCATCGTTTGCGAATGCCGCTCGGCTGTTCCATCGAGTTTCCCTGCAAGGTCTCCATCCTCACGCAACCGCAATCGATCGGCAAGGCTTTCACTTCGCCCCCCCGTTCGACATCGGAGCCAATCGGAGGGAAGATAGCGCAGGTACCCGGAACCTGAAGGGGGCAGCACGATGAAATGGCAAGGCGGACGTCGAAGCGGAAATGTCGAAGACCGGCGCGGAATGAGCGTTGGACGCGGAGGCGCCTCGCTCGGGTGCGGCGGATTGATTCTCGTCATCGCAATCTCGCTGATCTTCGGAAAGGACCCTCGCGACATCCTTCAGCTCATCGGGCAGACGCAGGGACCTTCGGCGTCAACGGAGGCCCCGGGCGGAGCACCCGGCGCAGCTCCGAACGACGAGCTGGGCGAGTTCGTGTCGGTCGTCCTGGCCGACACCGAGGACACTTGGACGCCGATCTTTCAGTCGATGGGGCGGAGCTACACGCCCCCGGTTCTCGTCCTCTTCACCGATGCGGTCCAATCAGCCTGCGGGTACAACACCGCCGCGACGGGTCCGTTCTACTGTCCCGCCGACAGCAAGGTCTACATCGACCTCGGCTTCTATCGTGAGCTTCGCGACCGCTTCGGCGCGCCGGGCGACTTCGCGCAGGCGTACGTCATCGCCCACGAGATCGGGCATCACGTTCAGAACCAGCTCGGCATCTCCTCGGAGGTCCAGCGAATGGAGCAGCAGTCGAGCATGCGCGATGCGAATGCCCTTTCCTTGCTGCTCGAGCTCCAGGCCGACTGTTTCGCGGGAGTCTGGGCGAATCACGCCGAACGGCAGCGTCAGATGCTCGAGGAAGGCGACGTCGAGGAAGGGATGAATGCCGCGGCGGCGATCGGCGACGACCGGATGCAGCGGATGGCGGGGCAGAGAATCAGCCCCGATTCATGGACGCACGGCTCGTCGGAACAGCGCGTGCAGTGGTTCCGCACCGGGATGCAAACCGGCGACATGCGCAACTGCGACACCTTCGCGGCATCGCGGCGCTGAACCGGCGCGTAGAGATGTCGTCCTGAACGGAACGAAGCGGAGTGAAGGACCTCTCAGGTTTCTACCAACTAGCAATCGGTCGATGCCGTTGCGTACCCGGAAGCCTTGCCATTCTTCACTTCCCTCCCTTCGGCTCGACCCCCATCTCACGCATCAGGTTGTGCGCGCCGTCGACGTAGTCCATCACCCAGAGCATGAATCGGGAGTCGACGTGAATCGCTCGCGTCAGCTCGGGATCGTAGACCCAGTCTTTCGAGATCGCCTCGTACGTACCGTCGAAACCCAGACCGCAAAGCTCGCCCTTGCGGTTGAGCGTCGGTGAGCCCGAGCTTCCCCCCGTCGTATCGGCCGTCGTGAGGAAGTTGACCGGTACCACGCCGAGCTCGGCGTCGACATAGCCCGTGGTTCTGCCGGCACGCAAAGCCTCGAGCAGCGCCTTCGGGCTGTCGAACGGGTTCACTCCCGTCTCCTTCTCGAGAAGCCCCGCGACCGTCGTCTGCGGAGCGTAGCGGACGCCGTCGCGCGGGCGATAGCCCTCGACGGTGCCGAAGGTGACGCGCAACGTTCCGTTCGCGTCGGGATAGAGCGCGCCTCCGCGCATCGCGCGCAGCGCCTCGATGTACCGCGGTCTGACGAGTGCCATCGAGCCCGAGATCTCATGCTCGAACTTCTCGCGCTCCAACTGCTGCGGAAGCATCGCCGCGGCCAGATCGAGGAAAGCATCTCCCCGCTTCTTTAGTTGCGCCGGGGTTTCCGCGAGCATGGCGGTGCGCTCGCGCAGATCGGCCATCTTCGTGTTTGCGTAAAGTTGCTCGACGTACTTCGCGACCTGCGCGTCGACAGTCGCTTCGCCAGTGGCCGCGAGCGCGCGATCGACCGCGGCGATGCGCTGTCCGATCGGCAAGTCCGCGGAAAGTTTCAGGAAATGGGAGAGCAGCGCGCGATCGGACGGAAGGTCGATCGTCCTCTGCGCGCGCGCAACCGCTGCCTTGATTCGCGGGAGGTCACGCTCCTGGTAGCCGGGCTGCCGGTCAGCGTCCTTCTTCTCGCGCTCCACGGCGAGCCGGTGAATCGTGATTGCCTCCGACAGGAGCGTCGACGACCTCGTCAGCCAGGGCTCGAGGAAATCGACTTCCATCCGCGCCCGGCTGCGTTCGTTCAGCTTCGCGATCTCCTCGAGCGCGCCTCCGTGCTTCTTCGCCCGCGCCGGTTCGGCCGCGATCCAGGCCTGGAGCTCCGCTTCGTCACGGCGCTTGCGCTCGAGGAGGTTGCGCTTCGACATTCCCTCCCAGGTGCCTTCGAAGCGTTTCAGCCCGTTCGCGTTGCCCTCGATCCTCGAGGTCAGGCGGATCCGAGCCTCGTCGCTCTTCGCACTCTCGGCACGAAGCACGTCGAGGATCGTCTTGTAGTGCTCGATCGAACGCGGATAGCGGAACTCGTACGCCACGCGGTACTCGTCGGCCGTGATGTGGCGCGACGTGCGTCCGGGGTAGCCGGCGACGATCACGAGGTCGCCCTCGTTCAGCTCATCGGTCGATACCTTCAGCCAGTGCGCCGGCGCGAACGGGACGTTGTCCTTGGAGTAGTCCGCGGGCTTCCCGTCCTTCCCGACGTACGCGCGGTAGAAGGAGAAGTCGCCCGTGTGCCGCGGCCACATGTAGTTGTCAACGTCGCCGCCGTAATTGCCGACACCTTCCGCGGGCGCGTAGACGAGACGCACGTCGCGGATCTCCGTCTGCGTGATCCGCTGGTAGAGCGCTCCCTCGAAGAACGACGCGACGCGGCAGCGCACACCGCCGGGGCGCTCGCAATCAGCGATCATCGACTTGGTTCTCTGCTCGATGATGGCGTGGCGCTTCGCCCCCGTAATCCCGGGATCGATCTTCCCGCGCAGGTGCTCGGTGACGTCTTCGATCCTCGTCGTCACGAAAACTCTCGCGTCGGGACGCGCGGGCAGCTCTTCGTCGAGCGATCTTGCCAGGAAGCCATGGACCGTCAGGTCGCGCTCAGGCGTCGAGTTGTGCTGAATCGACCCGAAGGCGCAGTGATGGTTCGTGACCACGAGCCCCTGCGGCGAGACGAACGACGCGGTGCAGCCGCCGAGCGAGATGACCGCGCCCATCGGAAAGCCGGTCAGATCGGTGAAGCTCTTCGCGTCGAGGGTCATGCCCAGCGCGCCGAGTTGCTCTTCGAACAGCGGCACTTGCTGCGGCATCCACATACCCTCGCCAGCGAAGGCCGACGCGGCAAACGTCAATACAAGGATCAAGGGCAGCAGGCTTCGATATTTCACGTTCGTTCTCCCTGAGCCCGATCCCGAGCTCAATCCCGAGCCCGGCTGTTCCTACCGCCGGGCGGGCCGAACGATCCTCTCTGAATCGACTTCGGTTCCACAACCTCCTGGCTCACGTCGCGACGCGACGCGGCTCACACGGCTTTGAGATGCCGGAGGATCGCGTCGCCTGCCGCGGCCGTTCCGAGGCTTCCTCCGAGATCCGAGGTCGTCTCGTTCGCTCCGATCGCGCGCGTCACCGACGTCTCGATGCGCGCGGCCTCGGCCTTGAACCCGAGGAACTCGAGCATCATCGCCGCGCTGAGCACGGCACCGATCGGGTTCGCGTGGTCCTTGCCCGCGTATTTGGGAGCGCTGCCGTGGATCGGCTCGAAGAGCGACACGCGTCCTGGATGGATGTTCCCCGACGCCGCCATGCCGAGCCCTCCCTGCAGAGCCGCACCGAGGTCCGTCACGATGTCGCCGAACATGTTGTTCGTCACGATCACTTCGAACATCTCCGGCATCCGCACCATCTGCATCGTCAGCGCGTCGACGAACAGGTGGAAGTGCTCGATCTCCGGAAACTCCTTCGCGACCTCCTCGAAGGTGCGAATCCAGAGATCCCCTCCGAAGCGCATCACGTTGTTCTTGTCCGCCATGCAGACCGACTTGCGCCCGTTCGCCTTCGCATACTCGAACGCGTATCGGATGATCCGCTCGACGCCGCGCCGCGAATTCACGTCTTCCTGGACCGCGATCTCGTCGGGCGTTCCCTTCTTGAAGATTCCGCCCATTCCGACGTACGCACCTTCCGTGTTCTCCCGAAAGATGACGAAGTCGATCTCCTTCATCCCCTTGCCCTTCAGAGGCGAGAGGCGCTCGTCGAGCAGCTTCACCGGGCGGTAGTTCACGTATAGATCGAGCTGGAACCGCATGCCGAGCAGGATGTCGGCAGCATGCTTCATGTCGGGGACCCGCGGGTCGCCGTACGCGCCGAGGAACACGGCGTCGTAGTGGTCGCGGATGTCCTCCATCGCGCCGGGAGGCATCGAGATGCCGGTCGCGAGGTAGGTGTCGGCGTTCCAGCCGAAGTGCGTGAACTCGAGGCCGAGCTTCGAGGTCGCGTTGAGGTAATCGAGGATCTTCATCCCCTCGCGAATGACTTCCGGGCCGATTCCGTCCCCGGGAACGACTGCAATCTTCTTCGTCATGACGCTCCGATTCGGCGAGTCCGCCAGAGCGGCCCGCGGTGTGATTGAGGCGGGCATTATAGC
>JBPPMG010000472.1:0-2007 GCA_051305935.1 Thermoanaerobaculia bacterium | reverse complement strand
TACAAGGACAACGATCAGCTGAGCCGGATGGGTGGCTACTACGACGCGGCCGCTTACGGTTTCTTCAACCGGCTGCGGCTCGAAGCGCGGGCCCTGACCGAGGACACGCAGACGATCGTGAGCTCCGAGCTGCAGGCGATCGCGCGGCGCGAGACGCGGGGGTTCAGCGGGCGCGCCGAGGTCGAGATCCTCCGGCGGCTGTCGGTGTTCGCCGGCGCCGACCAGCGGACCTTCGACCACGAGACCCCCGACGTCGCTGGTCTCGACTACGACGTCACGCGGCTCGACCGCGACGACTCCGCGATGCGTGCGGGCGTCCGCTACGCCTGGCGCTCCTGGTTCGACGTCTCCGCGATGGTCGAGAAGACCGAGACCGAGTTCGACACGACTCCCGAGTTGCGCGACAACGAGAGCGAGGCCGTCCTGGTCGGCGTCCACTACGATCGCCCGCAGTTCTTCGTGAATCTCGTCGGCGGGCAGCGCGACGGCACGCCGCTCAACGGTTCCAGTTTCCCCGAGTACTCCACCTGGACCGGCTCCTACTTCATGCAGTACCGCCTGACCGCGCCGATCGACGTCGAGGTCTTCGGCGGACGCGACGTCGCGTACGCGATCGGCACGAACGATCCCTACTTCTTCGAGACCCGCAACGGCGGCGCGCTCCGCTTCCAGCTCGGCCGCACCCTCTCGACGCGCATCTTCGGCGAGACCGGAACCAACGACTACACCGAGCTTCCCGGCAACGTGCGCGAGGATGACGTCACCCGCGTCGGCGCGTCCCTCTCGGTTCCCGTCTGGCGCACCCTGGCGCTGACGGTGACCGCCGCCCAGGACGATTACGACTCCAACATCCCCGGCTTCGACCGCTCCGTTCTCCGATGGGGAGCGACAGTCGGGCTACGCAATCTCATCTTCCGTTGAACATGGTGGCCCCGATGAAAACCTCCCGGCTGATCGTTCTCTCGATTCTCCTCGCAGTCATCCTCGCGATTCCCGCGGCCGCGCAGGACTCGCTGACCGAGTACCGCGTCGGCCCGAAGGACCTGCTCGAGATCCGCGTTCTCGAGATCCCCGAGCTCAACGTCGAGCGACGCGTCGCCGACAACGGCTCGATCGCTCTCCCGCTCATCGGCGAGCTTCCCGTCAGCGGCCTGACCCCTCAGGAGATTCGCAACAGCCTCGAGAACCTCCTTCGCGAGAAGTACGTCAACCGCGCGAACGTCTCGATCATCATCCGGGAGTACGCGAACAAGCCGGTCTCGATCGTCGGCGCGGTGGCCCGTCCCGGCTCGCTCACCGTCAGCGGCCAGTGGACGCTCCTCCAGGCCATCTCGGCGGCGGGCGGGCTCACGCAGCAGGCAGGCAGGAAGATCTACGTCCTCCGCCGCGGCGAGAACGGCCTCTCCGACACCCTCGAGATCAACCGCGACGACCTCCTCCAGCGCACCTCCGCGATGTGGGACATCCCGAACTATCCCGCGGACGTCGTCAACATCCCCGCCCGCACCACCGTCACGATCTTCGCCCTCGGCGAAGTCCGCCAGCCGGGCGCGCTCGAGTTCGACAGCGACGACCGCATCACCCTGCTTTCCGTGATCGCGAAGGCCGGCGGCATGACCGACCGCGCCGCCCGTACCGTCCTCATCAAGCGCCGCGGCCCGGACGGCAAGGACACCGAGACCGAGGTCAACTTCCGCGCCATCATCGCCGGCAACGTCCAGGACCCCGAGCTGAGGGCGGATGACGTGGTGGTCGTGAAGGAGTCGTTCTTTTGATGTGTGGTGGAACCGGTGCCCCGTCCCGTCATCCTGAGGAGGCGCACGCCACCGTAACTCGGACTCCGAACGGTGCGCGCCGACGAAGGATCTCAAAATGCGCCAACCGCGCTGAAACACGCTTTTCCAACCGAGCATCCTGCCATTTTGAGATCCTTCGCCGTGCTTCGCCGGCTCAGGATGACATCCAACTCGTTCCGACACATAATCGAATCTCGCGGTGAACTCCCAA
>JBPPMG010000465.1:0-16983 GCA_051305935.1 Thermoanaerobaculia bacterium | reverse complement strand
CGCGCGGCGCGAAGCGCCGCAACCAGCATCACCTCTGCGAGGGCACCCGTCGCCTTCGGCGACGCGCAGACAGGAGTGTCTGCGCCACATCAAACCGCAAAGCGCACGCTAGCTCGGGTGCCCGATCTTCTTGATGCAGCCGCAGATCTCGCCGCTGGGCGGGAAACAGCGCACCATCACGATGTGCCTCGCCTTCGGGTGGCCACAGGTAATGCAGTCGCCCGACATCGATGCGGCGAATCGCTCGCAACTGCACGGGTATTCTTCGGATGGATAAACGATCACTTCCTCGCACGCGTGGCGGAGCTTGTGATCGGTGTCCGGATGCCCGCAATGGCAGAGGGCCATGCCCTGATAGTACACGATCGGGGAAACTCGTGGAGGCGCCGGAATCCGGCGTTCATGCCCAGTGACGCCGGTCATATCCTCCAGGAGCCTCGCTGGGGCATCGTCATCCGCTGACGTGCCGCAAGGAGAGTCCATGACCGAGTCCCATAAGCTAGAGCAAGATCAGCCGAACCCTTATCCCGCCCACTGGGCCTGGGATGTACTCCTCCGAACCGGGTCGACACTGCATATTCGCGCCGTCCGCCCCGACGACGCGCCGCGGCTGCTCGAGCTCTTTCGCGGGCTGTCCCCGGAGAGCATGCACTCGCGGTTCTTCGACTTCCGTTCGCCGGAGGACGCGCTTCTGGCCTCCCCGGCGAACCCCGACTACGACGACGTCTTCGGGATCATCGGCGAGATCGGCGGAAGGATCGTGGCCGTCGCTCACTACTACCGCGGCAGGAAATATCGCGACGAGGCCGAGGTGGCCTTCACCGTGGCGTCCGAGATGCGCGGTTGTGGCGTTGCAACGCGCCTCCTCGAACTACTGGCCGAGGTGGCGCGCGCATCAGGAATCACGACGTTCACCGCGGAGGTGCTCGACTCCAACCGTCCGATGATGGACGTGTTTCTCGACTCGGGATTCGAGGTCGAGAAGCGGTCGGTCAGCGGCACGCTTTGCGTCAAGTTTCCGCTCGAGGAGACGGCGAGCTTCGAAGAGCGCTCCGCCGAGCGCGATCAGAAGGCGGCGTTCGCGTCGATGAAGTCGCTGTTCGAGCCGCGCGGAATCGCGGTCGTCGGCGCGAGCACCCGGCGCGGCCAGCTCGGCGCGGAGGTGTTCCACAACCTCGTCACCGCGGGGTTCAAGGGCCGGCTGTATCCCGTGAACCCAGTCGCCGAGACGGTCGAGTATGTCCCCTGCTTCGCGCGGGTGAGCGACATCCCCGGCCCGGTCGACCTGGCAATCGTCGTCGTGCCGGCGGAGCGCGTCGGTGACGTCGTCGCAGACTGCGTCGCAAAAGGAGTCCGCGCGATCGTCATGATCACCGCGGGCTTCGGCGAGACGGGGCCCGAAGGCAAGCGTCGCGAGGAAGCGCTCGTCGCGCAGGTGCGCGCCGCGGGCATCCGGCTCGTTGGCCCTAACTGCATGGGCGTGCTCAACACCGATCCTGCGGTGAGCATGCTCGGGACCTTCTCGTCGGTCTTCCCCTCCGCGGGGAACATCGCGATGTCGACCCAGAGCGGTGCGCTCGGGCTCGCGATCCTCGACTATGCACGCCAGATCGGCGTCGGCTTCTCGACATTCGTATCCGTCGGCAACAAGGCCGACGTATCCGGAAACGACCTGATCCAGTACTGGGCCGAGGATTCCCGCACCGACGTGATGCTTCTCTATCTCGAGAGCTTCGGCAATCCGAATAAGTTCGGCCGCATCGCGCGCCGCGTCGCACACAAGAAACCGATCATCGCGGTGAAGTCGGGACGCTCCCAGGCCGGCGCACGCGCGGCGTCGTCGCACACCGGCGCGCTGGCCACCAGCGATGCGATCGTCAATGACCTCTTCCGCCAGGCCGGCATCATTCGCACCGACACGCTCGAGGAGATGTTCGACGTCGCGCAGCTGCTCGCGCTGCAGCCGCTCCCCTCTGGCAGGCGCCTCGGCATCGTCACGAACGCCGGAGGTCCCGCTATCCTGGCAGCCGACACGGCCGAAGCCGGTGGACTGGAGCTCGCCACACTCAGCGAGAAGACGACTTCCGCTCTGCGGTCCTTCCTCCCCGCCGCGGCAAGCGCCGCAAACCCGGTCGACATGATTGCCTCGGCGACCGCCGCGCAATACGAACGCGCGATCGAGCTGCTGCTCGCCGACGAGGGGGTCGACGCCCTGCTCATCATCTACATCCCGGTCATGCCCGAGCACGCCGAGGCCGTGGCGGCGGTGATCCGCAAGTCGTCCAGCCGGCCGCTCGCGAAGACCATCGTCGCGAACTTCATGGGTGCGCAGGAATGGCGCGGACGGCTCAATCCGGTTCCGTCGTTCCCCTTCCCCGAGCGCGCCGCTTCGGCGCTCGCGCGCGCGAGCCGTTACGCCGAGTGGCGCCGCACACCTGTCGGTACGGCGCAGAAATTTGACGACATCGACCGAGGCAGGGCTCGCGAGATCGTCGACGACGCGCTGGCGCGGGGCGGCGGCTGGCTTGAGCCCTCGGAGGCGGACGCG
Organism: Thermoanaerobaculia bacterium; assembly: GCA_051305935.1. Classification (GTDB taxonomy): domain Bacteria; phylum Acidobacteriota; class Thermoanaerobaculia; order Gp7-AA8; family Gp7-AA8; genus JACPDH01. Next base: position 14,435 of record JBPPMG010000465.1, on the reverse strand, counting down.
CTTCTTCGTGCGGCGGGACTTTCGCTCGTCGAGACGCGCGTGGCCCGCGACGCAGAGGACGCGGTCAACATCGCGGGGGAGATCGGCTATCCGGTGGTGCTGAAGGCGGCGGGCGCAGCGATCCTCCATAAGAGCGACGTCGGAGGAGTGAAGCTGAACCTCGGCGACAAGTTGGCCGTTCGGGCCTCGGCCGAGGAGTTCGTGGCGAAGTTCGGCGAAGGTCTCTCGGGGATCGTCGTGCAGCAGATGATCACGTCGGGGCCGGAAGTGATGATCGGTGCCGTCAGAGATCCGACCTTCGGCCATCTGATCATGTACGGCGCCGGCGGGACACTCGTCGAACTGCTCAACGATGTCGCGTTCCGGATTCATCCGGTCACCGACGTCGACGTGACCGACATGCTCGCGGAAGTTCGGAGCACGCGCCTGCTGCATGGATATCGGGGAAGCAAGCCGGCAGACGCGGCCGCTGTCGAGAACGCGCTGCTTCGGATCTCCTCTCTGATCGACCTCTGCCCGGAGATCGAAGAGCTCGACGTGAATCCGCTGAAGGTGCTGGAGCAGGGCGCGATCGCCGTCGACTTCCGTGTCCGCGTCGAGAAGGCGCAACCGAGGAAGGCGTCACGCAGGATTTCGTACTAACGATCGTCAGCTGTCCAGGGATGCGAGCACGCGGTCAATCTGGCCCGCGTGCCGCGTCGCGTGCGCGACCATGAAATCGAGCGCCGACTCGAGCGTCATCGGGCCGGCGACAGGGTGCTTGTAGACGCATTTCGAGAGAAGGCCGTCGGGCAGCTGGTCGAGCATCGCGCTCATCTCGCCGCGCAACTTCATCCACCGTTCGCGCAGTTCCGCGGGATTCTCGTTTTGGGGGACCTCGGCGACAATGTCCGGCGCAGAGAACTTGAAGGGAACCCGCATCACCACGATGACGAGTGCCGCCATGAACGCCTGCTTCAGCCCCGCTGGATTCAGTCGTGACGGGTCTGATGTCTTCTTGCGGATGTAGGAGACCGAGAGCGTCTCGGCCTGGAGGAGATGCCCGATCACCTGCGTCACGGACCAGCGACCCGGTGCGGGCTGCCGGTTGAGCGTTCCGGGGGCGATTCCGTCAATTCGTTCCTCGATTCGCCGCCTCACGCCCTCCAGCCGGTCGAACCGGGACTTGAGTCTGTCGTTCATCGTGCCTCTCGCTCCGGGATGTCGTATCCTTCCAGCGAAATTTAGCAGCGCCTTCCATCCAATGCACACGAAATCCGACTCGCCCTTCTCCCCCTACCTCGAATTCTCGCGCGACGAATGGGCCGAGCTTCGGGCGCACATCCCCCTCACGCTCACCGAGCAGGACCTCGCGCAGCTCCGAGGCATCAACGAGTACATCTCGCTCGACGAGGTCGCACAGATCCACCTTCCGCTCTCCCGCCTTCTGAACCTGCACATCGCGGCAACCCAGGATCTGCACAAGGTCACGTCCGCCTTCCTCGGGCGGCTGGCAGGGCGCACGCCGTACGTGATCGGGCTCGCAGGTAGCGTGTCGGCCGGGAAAAGCACGATCTCGCGAATCCTCCAGGCGCTTCTCTCTCGCTGGCCGGAACACCCGAGGGTCGCCCTTGTGACCACTGACGGATTCCTGTACCCGAACGCGACGCTCGAGCAGCGCGGCATCATGCATCGCAAAGGCTTCCCGGAGAGCTACGACGTCGCGCGCCTCGTGCAGTTCGTCTCGGACGTCAAGTCCGGTCGAGTGCCCGTTTCTGCGCCGGTCTACTCCCATCTCACCTACGACATCGTCCCTGGTGAGGAACAGGTCGTCGACTCACCGGACATCCTGATCATCGAAGGGTTGAACGTCCTGCAGACCGGCGCCGGACGCACCTCCTTCGTCTCCGACTTTTTCGATTTCTCGATCTACGTAGACGCCGAGGAGGATGACCTCGTCGAGTGGTTCCTCTCGCGTTTCGCGCGACTGCGTGAGACCGCGTTCCTCGATCCCCGTTCGTACTTCCACCGTTTCGCAGAAATGAAAGAGGCCGATGCTCTCGCGATCGCTCGCAACGTCTGGAACACGATCAATCTCGTGAACCTGCGCGAGAATATCGATCCGACGCGCGAACGCGCGCAGCTGATCCTGGAAAAGGGCCCGAATCACCGCGTGCAGACGATCCGCCTTCGGAAGACGTAGGAGAACGCGAAATGCGAAACGCGGAATGCGGAATGCGAGGAACGTTGGCCTGAACGCGGTCGCCGAGTGCTAAAGCTCCGGTTTCCGGACGCGATCGCTTTGCGGCTCTCCCCGTTCCGCGTTCTGCATTTCGCGTTCCGCGTTTCGCGTTCTCTACTACGCCCTGACGTAGATCTCGCCGGCGACGTCTTCCTCGATGGCGAGGGACGTCTCGCCGCACTGGATGACGACCGACGGCTTTCGCTGCAGGAGCTTGACGCTCGTGCCGGGGACTACACCGAGCGTGGCGAGGCGGTTGAGCCGACCCGCGGTCTTCGGCGCGATGAAGACGATCGATCCCGACGTTCCGATCTGAATGTCGATGAGCCTGGCGATCAACGGTTCGACGCGCTTCTCGAAGATGCTGCAGCACTTCCCGCGCGGCACCGCCTTGCCGTGCGGACACTTCGGCGGATGGCCGAGGAACGTGCATACGCGATCGACGACGCGCTCGGTGAGCGTGTGCTCGAACTCGCACGCCGACTCTTCCGCTTCCCTCAGGTCCGCGCCCAGCACCTCGGTGAAGAGCACTTCCGCGAGGCGGTGACGACGGACGATGCCTCGCGCTCTCTCTTCCCCGGAGGGCAGGAGCTCGAGTGTCGGCAGCAGCGTGACGGCCCCCGAGTGGACGAGCTCGTCGATCGTGGCGCGGCGCACGTCGGCGTCGAGGCGCATGTTCATCTGGTCCGAAGAGTGAAGTGTCTTACCGGCCTCGCGGTAGTACCAGAGCGTCTCGAGCACTTCGTCGGAGGGAGGATGGATGATCATGACGGTTCGATGATAGCGCGGGTGCCGTTCAAGGCGTGTCGCCCGGAGTGCGGAGGCCGAAGACCTTGCGCAGCAGGTTCGCGATGGTCCCCTCTTCGACGAACTCGTAGGCGCACTGCGGACAGCGGACCTTCGCGCATCCTGAGGACATGCCGCAAGCGGCGTGGCATCCCGCGCCGTGGAACGGGTGGCTGCAGAGGGGACAGACGTAATCGCGATCGAGATGGTCGGTCATCCGTCAGCCTCCGAGGTTCAGGTCGAGCGCCAGGAGGATCGAGTTCATGACCCAGCCCGCGCCGAAGGCGTAGACGATGATGAAGAAGCTCATACCGAGGCCGACCCTGATCCCGCGCTCCTTGACGATCATCAGGAAGTTCGCGACGCACGGAATGAAGAGCGTGATGACGGTGAGCGAGACGAGCGTCTGAATCGGGTTGAGCAGACCGTCTCTCTGCATCATGAAGAGCCCCGCCGCGCCGTAATCGCGCCGCAGGAATCCGATGATGAAGGAGTTGGCGGCTTCCGCAGGCAGGCCGAGCGCGCCGACGACGAGCGGCGACATCCAGGCCTGGAGGCGCACGAGACTGCCCGTCAGGTCGAGCAGGTAGAGCAGCAGGGTGCCGACGATGAACAGCGGCACTGCCTCGCGCAGATACCACTCGGTGCGTGCGGCGACCTTGATCAGGATGTTCGAGAGCTTGGGAGCGCGGATCGGCGGCACTTCCAGGACGAAATCGGAGGCCTCGCCCTTGACGAGCTTCGATGCGAGCCAGCCGACGAAAAAGATCGTCCCGCCGATGGTGCCGAGCCAGATTGCGATGGCGAGAAGGCTCAGCGGACCAAGCATCGCCATGATCACGCCGAGCTGCGCCGAACACGGAACTCCGAGTGCAAGCAGCAGCGTGACGATGATCGCCTCTTTCCGCGTCTCGAGAACCCGCGTGGTGAGCGTCGCCATCGTGTCGCAACCGAGACCGAGGACCATCGGGAGTACCGCTTTCCCGTTGAGCCCCATCTTCCTGAAAACTCGGTTGAGCATCACGGCCAGACGCGGCAGGTATCCGGAGTCCTCCATGATGCCGAAGAAGATAAAGAAGGTCGCGACGACTGGCAGCACGATCGCGATCGCGTACGTCAGTGCCATCGTGATGACGCCGTACGGACCGACCATAAGGTCGTGAACGAACTTGGCGGCAATGCCGAGGCCGCCCACCGTGCCGGTCAGCTCGTACGCTGACGACATCACGCCTTCTTCGATGAGATGCGTGTGAGCGAACGGCGTAAGGAAATCGAACACTCGAATCGCGAACGGGTTGATGTACGCGTTGAAGATCGCGTTCTCGACGAAGTCGACGAACGTACCGGCGCCGAGCTGTCCGACGAAGACGTAAGCGAGGTAGAGGACTCCGAACAGGAACGGGATTCCCCAGACCGGATGCATGGTGATCGCGCCGAGCCAGGCGCGAACGCCGTTGGTCGGAACGACAGCGCGCGAATAGACGTCGAGCACGATCCGGTCGACGACGAGAAGCCGGTCCCGGTTGATGGCGTAGGCGAGCGGGTCCTGGATGTGCGCCTGAACCTCGTCGCGGATCTGCTCGATCTGTGCGATCTCAGCTTCGCTCAAGTGCTTGCGCAGGAATCCGGAAATCGTGGAGTCACCCGACAGAACTGCAACCGCGACGCCGCGCGGAGCGACCCCCATCTCGGGCAGCAGCTTCGAGATCCGATCGATTCCCCTCTCGATCGGCAGAGCGAACGTCGCGGTGAAGCTGCAGAGCTTCGGCACGACCGCGGCCTTCTTCAGCGCGTCGAGATTCCAGCGGCGAAGCGCCGAGGTGGCGACGACGTTGATCCCGAGAATCCTCGACAGCGCTTCGACGTCGACCTTGATGCCCCCGTCGCTCGCCTCGTCGCTCATGTTGAGACAAAGCGTGAACGGCAGCCCATACTCGGCGATCTGCAGGCTGAGGAGCAGCACGCGGCGCAGGCTCTTGAGATCGCCGACCTGGACGATGTCTGCGCCCGGAGAGTCGAGAAGGATGTCGCGCGCGACGCGCTCGTCTTCCGACTGCGGTACGAGACCGTTCGTGCCAGGCGTGTCGATCACCTCGCGTACGTGGCCGTCGAGGGTCGCGCTCGCCTTCGTGATCTCGACGGTCGTCCCCGGATAGTTCGCGACCGTCACATAACGGCCGGTCATCGCCCCGAAAAGCACGGACTTCCCGACGTTCGGGTTGCCGATGAGGATGAGGCGGCGGGTGGGGCTGGGAGCCCCCTGTACGATCGGGTCGGCTGTCATGCTGTCCTGAGACCTTGTCTCATCATCAGGAACGCAGAATACCCCGGATCGCTTCCCGGAACCATGACGAATGTCACGCTCGTAGGTTCACGCCGCCAGGTGTGCCGGCCAGATCAGCGCTCGGCAACCTCCACGACCGGCTCGACGAGAACCTCGCACCGTACCGAGCGCGACACGAGACACGCACGATGGGCGTCTTCGATCGCTTTTCTAACCGCCTCGATCGCTTCGGGGTCGCTCACCACCACCCGCGGCCGCACGACCACTCGGGTGAATTGAAAGCCTCCGTCGACGAACTCGAGCGTACCTTCCGCTTCCGAGTCGTAAGAGGCAACCGGGAGCTCCAGCTTCATGGCGAACGAGATGAACGTCATCAACTGGCACGAGTTCACGGCGGCAACGAAGAGATCCTCGGGCGACCAGACTCCCTCCTCGCCCTTGAACTCCGGGGGGCTCGCCGTGCGAAACGGGATCTTCTCGCCCGAACTGGTGATCCCGGCTCTCTTGCCCACCCAGGTAATGGCCGTCCGGTAGGTGAAGCTCTTCCTCTTGATCGCAGGCTTCGGTGCGGATTCAACCGACATCGCGAACCTCCCTTGAGCCAGCCGCGCCGCGCGGGCCTCATCGACCCGCGCGGTGCCAGGCTCCGATTACATCGACGCGCCGGAGTGGCAGTCGATGCAGTTCATGTCAATCATGTCGCCGAGATCGACCGGGTGGATGAAGACACTGTCGGGTGTCTCGACCATCAGGCGGCCCGCTTCCTGCTGCGCGAGCACGTTGTGGCAGAGGTTGCAGTCCTTGCTGAGGACCTTGCCGTCTTTCGAGATGTGCTGGTTGTCGTGGCAGCGGAAGCAGCCGGCCGAGTAAAGGTGTCCGAGGTTGCTCGGATGCACCTTCCAGTTGACCTTCATCTCCGGGAAGATCGTCCGCTTGAAGATCTCCTGGGTAGACTTGACCGCCTGGTCGATCTTCGCGCGATCGCTCTGCATCAGCTCGGGATAGTTCTCGGTGTAGTACTTCTCGAGCTTCTGTTTGATCGAGGCGACCGCCTCGTCGGTGGTCTGGTACTCGTCGTCGAGCACATCGACGGTCTGCGCCTTGACGTACGGGATGGTGCGGTCGATGTGTCCCGCGAGCAGCGCCTGATCGACCGACTCGTCCGGCGACCAGTAGATGTGGGTCGGGCGGTTGTGACAGCCGACGCAGTCCATCTTCTTCGAAGGCGCGCTCGCGACCTGCTCGGGAGTCATCGCGCCGTCACCTTGCAGGTAATACTCCGTGACCGTGCCGGTCTTCTTCGATTTCACCCTCACGTACGGAATGATCTGATGCTGCCTGTCGGCCGGGACGTAGGTGATCTCGTTGTCGATGTTCATGTGGAAGTGAATTCCGCCCGACTTCGAGCCGGTAGCGCGGCCACCGCCGACCTTGATGAGGAGCTGCGTCTCGCGCGGCGTGTTCGTCTCGTCGTAGCCGAAGTGATTGAAGACCTTCAGCTGCGCGCCCCAGAACTTCTCGGGCCAATGGCAGTTCTCGCAGGTCTCCTGCGCCGGGCGCAGGTTCTCGACCGGCGAGAGGATCGGACGCGGGTAGATGTTCCTCGCGGTCGCGTAGAGCTGATAGGCCCCTGACAGCTTCGACTTGACGTACCAGTCGGCGCCTTCGCCGACGTGGCATCCGACGCATCCCACTTTCGCGTGCGGCGATGCCTTGTACGCCGTGTACTCGGGATGCATGATCTGGTGGCAGAGGGTGCCGCAGAATGCGTCGGACTCGGTGTAATGGAATGCCTTGTAGCTTCCGAAAAGGCTGATCGAGAAGAAGAGCACGCCGAACAGGAGCGTGAGAACAAAGTTCCGGAGGTGCCGGGAGTTGTTGAAATCGATCACCGGGTACCACGGCATGTCGGCATCAGGGGTCCGCTTCCGGCGCCGCCGTTCCCGAATCATGCCGACGACGAAAAGAAAGAGCCCGAAGACCAGGAAGGCTGGCACGACGGCGTAGGCCATGATCCCGATGTACGGATTCTCGTGTTCGGCCGTCATCTCGATCATTGCGAGGAAAGCGATGTTCAGTGCGGCGACAGCGGCAATCAGCACTCCGATTCCACTGACGACATTCTTGTAGTACGGCACTCTCTTCTGGCTCGTGTCGGTCATGCAGCTCGCTCCTCCGGATGGGTTCCTCGCTCCGCATTCTATGCGCGGGATCCCTCGAAAAGGGTACAGAGTCTTTCACCGGATACAAGTACGCCGGGATCGCTCCTCGCGATCCCGGCGCAGGTGTTACGCCTTGCCTTACTTCTCGAACGTCCCGGAATCGTCCGGCACGTCGATGCTGGCGACGACGATGGGGCTCTCTTCCCCAGTCTTCTCGGGCGATTCGCGCTCGAGCGTCCTGCCCGGTACCTCGCGCCCTGTCAGGAACGCGGTGTCGAGCGGATAGACGAGCGGATCGAGGAAGACGAAGTAGAAGTGACAGACCAGGATCGCCAGCGTCGCGAGCACCGCTTCGTAGAAGTGGACCACAGTCGCAAGGTCGCTGATCCACTTCGGGAACTGCGCGAGCGTCCAGTTGTTGAACCAGAGCAGGAAGCCGGTTACCGCCATCACAACCGTTCCCCAGACAAGCGCAAGGTACTCGGCCTTCTCGACGTAGCTCAGCGGCGGAGACTTTGGCATGTCGGGTCGCAGGCCGAAGTACCAGCGGAATTTCTCCTTCACCTCGTGCACGTCGTGCATCGACGGCATCATGCCCTTGATGATCGCGCGCGCACGCCGGTCGACGATCACGTGGACGAAGTGGAAGGCGAATGCGATCAGCATCGCCACCGCGGCTCCGCGATGGAGCCATCCGCGCAGGCCGAACCGCTCTTCCCAAAGGAGCAGCGGCGCCGCCCACCATGCCTCGGGGTACTTCAGCGCGAAGCCGCTGATCACCAGGGTGATGAAGCTGAGTGCGAGGAGCGCGTGCGCCATCCGGAACGGCAGCATCAACCGCTCGGGACGCAGCGCGACAGGCACGACGGGCCGCGGTATCGGCCAGAGCGCCTTCCGCCTCAGATCGAGGAAGTTGTGAAGCAGCATCCCCAGGATCGTGAGCCAGATCAGCCAGATGTATCCGATCCGGACCCAGTAGACCACCGGATGCGACATTTCCTTGTCCTGCGCCAGCGTGTGAACCGCGCCGATCGCGTACTTCTCTCCGGCTCCCGGATGGCATGAGCCACAGGTCTTGGCGATGTTGTCCTTGTGGACGTGCGAGCGCGCATCGCTCGATGGCAGGATGTCGTGCACGCCGTGACACGACGCACAGTTTGCGACCGACGTCGCACCGGACCGCGTCGCAAGACCGTGGAAACTGTCATCGTACGACGTCACGTTCGCGTCATCCAGCCCGTATTTCTCCGCGAGGCGCACATCGCCATGACAGCGCCCGCAGGTCATCTTCGGCACGTTGCTCGCGTAGACCGGTGAGTCGCTCCGCTCCGGTTCGATGATCCTGTGTTCGCCGTGGCAGTCGGTGCAGACCGGGGAATCTCTCTTCCCCGCGGCAGAGGCGATTCCGTGGACGCTCGCCTTGTACTGCGCCGTGATCTCCGTATGACACGTTCCGCACGTGTCGGGCACGCGCTGGTGGTTCACCTTCGAGTTGGGATCCGACCCGGGCTGGATGTCGTGGCTGCCGTGGCAGTCCGAGCAACTCGCCGCGTGCTCTCCCTTCGCGATGCCGCGCGCGTGAACGCTCGCCGCGTAGGCGGCGAGCGGCTGCACGAGCTTGATTCCTCCGCGCACGGCGAGGTCGGGATTCGCGTGGCAGACCCCGCAGGTCGCCGGCATCTTCTTCGGGTGCATCGGGGAGGCCTCATCGGTCCTCGGCACCAGCTCGTGGACATTACCGTGGCACATCGCACAGTGAATCTTGGGCAACCCGGGCGCGTCGATCGACTTCGCGTGAACGCTCGTCGAGAACGCGGTCACTGCGTCCTCGTGGCACTCGGCGCACGCCTTGTGGGGATCGCTCGCGGTGTGAGGGAACTCCTCGTGGCCGGCGTGGCAGGATGCGCAGCCGATCCCTGCCTGTCCGTGGAGCGAAACGCCCCACGCCGCGGAGTTGACCTGGAACTTCTTCTCGACCGAGTCGGCCTCGATCGAGTGGCACTCGAGGCAGGGGTCTTGCTCCACTGCCGGAGCGGCTTCCGGCGCGGGCGCCACAGCCTGCGCTGCCGCGATGGGAACCATCAGTCCCGTGAGTACTAGTGCGAACGCTCCGTGAAGGATCGCGCGCCTCACATCGTGTTTAGGTTGCATCGTCCGTCCATCCATTTCGTTCGCCTACTTGTAGGCGAACACCATTGCGTAAATGATCAGCCCGATCAGGGAGAGTCCGAGGAAGAGCGCCGCAAATCCGAAGATCCGGAAGATCTTTTCCAGCTTCGGTGACGCCGGACCGACCAGCCTTCCCTCGAGTTTGCCGGTCTCCTTCATGAGCTCATACTCACCCGGCTTGTCGAACTTGAACTCCTCGAGCGGAACGCGGCCCGTGAAGATGACCGGATCCATCGGGAACTTGTCCGGCCGGAAGTGCGTGTTGAAGAAGTGGATCGTGAAGATGAAGGCCACCGCAAGCAGCGCTTCGTCGCTGTGGATGATCGTCGCGACGTTGATCGACCATCCCGGGAGCAGCCGAGTCAGTGCCTCGGGGAACCAGAGGACGATGCCGGTCGAGCCGATCACCATCACGCCCCAGAAGACCGCGAAGTAGTCGAACTTCTCCCAGTAGGTGTAGCGCCCGTACTGAGGCCGCTCGCCTTTGCCGAGGAACCACTTCATCGAGCCCCAGAACTCCTTGAGATCGCGGAGCGTGAACATCAGCGTGTTCGGTCCCGTGACGAGATCGATCCAGCGCCACCCCTCGGCGTTCTTGCGGCGGATGAGGTAGACGATGTGCGTGACGAAGATCGCCAGCAGCACGACGCCGGCGACGCGATGGATCAACCCCATGCTGTGCGCGCCGCCGAGGATCTTCGAGAGCAGCTGCGCCCAGCCGGTGTAGGAGAACTTCAACGCCATGCCGGTGATGGCCAGCGTGAAGAACGCGAGCAGCATGATGAAGTGCTGCGTCCGCTGGAAGCGCGAGAAGCGTGCGTAGAAGACCTCGCCCTCCGGAGCTTCACGGTGAACTCTCCAGTGATGGCGCGTCCTCCAGATCCGGAAGAGCCAGAGAAGCGTGTGCAGGAAGAAGAACGCCAGCGTTCCGACCAGCAGCATGACCATGAGGCGGAACGACCAGAAGAGCCAGGGGTACTTGTCCTGGTCATGGTGCGTGGCGTGCGTGAGGTAACCGGCGAACCGGCGATGCGAGCCCTCGTGGCACTGGCCGCAGGTGGCGACCACGTTCGCACGGGATAGCGACGATTTCGGGTCGTCCGTCGGAAGGATGTCGTGCTTGCCATGGCAGTCCGAACACTTCGCTGCCCCTTCGGATCCGAGCTGCGAGACCTTGCCGTGGAACGTCTCGAAGAATGTGCCCGCCTCTTCCTGGTGGCACTTGCCGCACTGGTCCATCATCTTCCCGCGGAAGCCGCTCACGGCAGTGCGGGAGATCTGGTGAGAGGTGTGACAGTCGTTGCACGTCGGAAGCTTGCGCCCCGGCGTCGGCTTCGCCGTCGCGTGGATGCTCTTCGCAAACGTTTCCGCGATGCCGTGATGACAGGTTCCGCAGGTGTTCGCGAGATTCGCGGGATTCACCGATGAGTTCGGATCTTCCGGCGGAAGCTCCATGTGCGAGGAGTGGCAGTTCACGCAAGTCGCGGAGACGACGAGCCCGGCCTTCGTGAGACCTTCGCCATGAATCGAATCGGCGTAGCTCTGGACGATATCGGGAATGTCGCTCTTGATTCGCACTGCCGCTTTCTCGCCGGTTCGATGACAGCGTGCGCAGAGGGCAGGCACGTTACGCGCGAAGGTCGGCGAGGTGGGCGTGCGCTTGCTCGCCGTCGCGTGGTTGTCGTGGCAGTCGAGACATCCCGGCGCGTCTTTGTCACCCTTCGCGGCGAGCTGGCCGTGCGTGCTCCTCTTCCACTGGTCGTTCTGCGCGGCATGGCAGACCGCACAGTCCGGCTTCGTGGTGATCGAGTCGCACGGGCGCGTGTGCGATGGCGAGACCCCGGTGTGGCACTGCGCGCAGGCGGTCTTTGCGTGCGTCGAAGTCGCGTACTTCTCGGCGTCGACGTAGAGCGAGATCTGTTTGCCGTCCTTCACGGCGGTCAGGTCTTTCTTTCCGTGGCACACCAGGCAGTCGCGGTTCGACATGCCCGCGTCGTAGAAGACGCGGCGGGCCTTGTGGGGCTCATGGCAGTCGACGCAGGCCGGGATCATGTGGGGCTGCTTCTCCCAGAGCTGCCCGTCGATCACCTTGCGATGGACCTCTTCGATGCGCGCATGGCACTGCTGACAGGTCTTGGCGATGTTCTTGCGCGCAATGCTCGACTTCGGGTCCGTGTGCGGGAGGATCTCGTGCGACGTGTGGCACGACGTGCAGACCGCTGTGACGGTGAGGCCCTTCTGGTACAGACCGACGCCGTGGATCGAGTCGACGTAGTTTTCGAGAATCTCGTGTTGCGGGATGTCGCGCATCTGCGACACCGCCGTGCCCTCTCGGTGGCAGCCGCCGCAGAGGAGCGGAACGTTCATGACGTTCGTCTTCGCCTTCAAATCCTTGTGCGGGAGAATCGCGTGGGAGCCGTGGCAGAAGGTGCAGGTCGGGGCAAGCTTGTCGCCGCGGGCCGCTGCGCGGCCGTGAAGGCTCCGGCGCTGTGCGTCCACGACGTCTTTGTGGCACTTTGAGCAGTCGATGGTGCTCACGGACGCAGGAGGCTTGATCTCGTGCTTGCCGTGACAGTCGGCGCACGCGACTGCCCTCTTGCCGGCCGAGGCCCCGTGGACGCCCTTCAGTTCCACCCCGTGGCAGCCGGCGCAGTCAACAGACTCCACCGTTTCATGCGGGTAGTCCGTGATTCCGGAATGACAGTCGGTGCAGTCCATCGGTCCGTGGACCGAAGCGCCGAACTTGTCAGGATCCACATGGACACTGACCGTCTTTCCGCCGACGTCCTTCGTGAGCGACGAGTCCGAGTGACAGTCGAGACACTCCGAGCTGGTCAACTGCGCCTGGGCGGCACCCCAGAGGGATACCCACACCACGGCTGCCAGACTGGCTATGAAACGCATTGATCCTCCCTCGAACGACCGACTACCTCTCCACCGTGCCGCACCGTAGCAGCAGGCAACCCGAGCATCGATGAGCAGCGTCAATCGGAGGCGTGACAGATGTCACCGTTGCGATCACGCGAGCCGGAAAGCGAGGGCGATCCAGAGCACCGCGACGGCGCCCCAGCCGATTTCCGAGAATCCGACGGCCTTCGCCGTCGCCTTCCGCCGGAGCGCCGAAAGCCCGGCCGCTGCCCGAAGGAGGAGGATCGCGTACAGCGGAACCACCCAGAACGGGGCCAGCCCGAGCTTCGCCAACCAGAGCGCTGCGGCGATCGCCGCGGCGTGAGCGGCGACAGGCAGGACGCGGCTCGTCTCCCGTCCGTACTCGAGCCGGAGGCGGCTTCTGACGTAGAGCACCGAGGGAACGCCGCGAAGGGAAAGTAGTCCCCAGACCGCGAGCGCGACCGGGAGGCTCCGTCCGCCGAGCATCAGCATGCTCGCGGCCACCGATGCAAGCGCCACCGGCCCCACGAGCTCGGGAACGATGTCGCGGCTCTTCCCCCTGGCGTCGAACCAGACGAGGCCGACCACGAGCGGTCCCGCCAGAAGGAGGGGAAGCGCCGCGGCGATCGAGTGGCGGAACGCCAGGACCAGGCTGGCAACCGCGATTGCTCCGTAGACGGCCGCGACGCCGACCGCAACACCGGAGCGCGGGTGGGTGCGGCCAGCCGCGAAGTCGGACCACCAGACCTTCATCGGCTGCCGTATCAGGAAGGTCGCACACGCCGCAACGGCGAGCCACCCGCCTCGCACGCTCGACTCGAGAGCAAACCCGAGGACGATCGGTTCGAGCAGAAAGCCCCAGCCGCCATGCTCGATCGGGACCGCGATGCGACGAAGCCTGACCCCTTCGGGAAGAATCGTCACGCTCATGGACGAGGGGGTACCGCGCGGAGAGGCTCGCCTCGGTTTGCGGCGTCGATCTGCTTGAGGACCTCGTAGCAGCGCCCGACGTCCATGCTCAGAATCTTCACGATCTCGAGGTGCGTCTCGGAGTCCGTCCGGATGAACTCGAGGAACTCAGTGCGAGGCACAAACTGCAAGGTAGCGTCTTCGGTGACGTCCGCGCGGCAGTCGAGCGGTTTGCCGGTGATCGATGAGCTGAGACCGAGAACCTCGCCCGGCCCGGCGCAGCAGACCTGGCGCGTGCGGCCGACGCGGTTCGCCACCGACATCTCGAGCTTTCCGCCTCGCACGAAGAAGACGCCGCGAGGCTCGTCGCCGTCGAGGAAGAGATTCGAACCGGCAGGCAACTGCTGGAAAACGCTGACGCCCTGAAGCATCTCAGCGGCTCGTGAGACGCACGCGTTGTCACCGTCGGAATTCCGATCGCACTTTGGCACGCGCGAAATTTGCCATCCTCATGGATGCAGACCGTGTGATGACTGGTACATTGGTTCGTGACGACCCGCCCAGGAGGCATCCGATGCTCGGGTCGTGCATAATCCCCGCCGATGGAAACGCTGGAACCTAACGCCGAACGTGCACGAAGCCGCCTTCGCTCGGCCGCAGTCATGTTCTACCTGATGGCTGTCGTGAAGCTGCTCGCGCTCCTCACAGCGGTGCGCCCGCCGATTGGCGATGCCACGGCCGCTCCCCCGCCGCCGCCGGCGGCACAGGCCGCCATCTTCGGCTGGTACTTCGTGACGATCGCCATCTGCAGCGCGATCGGCTTCTTTCTGGAAAAGCGCAAGGGATGGGTGCGCCCGGCAGCGTACGTCGTCGGCGGCCTGCACGCGCTCGGAATCCCTCTCGTCATTTTTGGGATGCTCGGGATCATGTCGGTGATTACCGGCGTGCTCGGCCTGATGGCCGTTGGCTCGCTCGCAGTCGCTTCCGCGCTCGAGAAAGTCGAGGACACGTAGGG
>JBPPMG010000461.1:0-4511 GCA_051305935.1 Thermoanaerobaculia bacterium | reverse complement strand
GTGGTGAACCCCACGAACTCGCAGCGTGACCTTTCGGACCTCGATCTCGTGGTCGCCGGAACGCACGACGCGATCGTGATGGTCGAAGCGGGCGCGCGCGAGGTTTCCGAGACGCTCGTGCTCGACGCACTTGAGAAGGCACACGAGGAGATCCGCCGCATCGTCGCGATGCAGGTCGAGATGCGTGAAGCGGTCGGCAAGGCGCCGATCGAAGTCGTCTACATGCCGAAGTACTCGACCGAGATCTACCAGGCGATCTCGACCCGCTGGGGCACGAAGCTCCGCGACGCGATGCTTACGCAGGGCAAGTTCCAGCGCAGCGAGGCCGTCGAGGCGATCATCAACGAAGTGATCATGGACATCCCGGCCGACGCGCCCGAGGAGATCGCGGCGCACAAGGCGGCGCTGTCCGACCTCGAGACGCAGATCTTCCGCGACCTCATCGTCAACGAGGGCAAGCGCGTTGACGGGCGTCGCACCGACGAGATCCGGCCGATCTGGATCAAGCTATCGACGCTGCCCCGCACGCACGGATCGTCCGTGTTCACCCGCGGCGAGACGCAGGCGCTCGTCACCGTGACTCTCGGCACGCCGCGCGAAGCGCAGAAGATCGAAGACTTCGAAGGCGAGACCTTCCAGCGCTTCATGCTGCACTACAACTTCCCCCCCTTCTCGGTTGGCGAGGTGAAGTTCATGCGCGGTCCCGCGCGCCGCGAGATCGGCCACGGCAACCTCGCGCGCCGCGCGCTCGCCCCGCTGCTTCCGGCCGAGGCTGATTTTCCGTACACCATCCGCATCGTCTCCGACATCCTCGAGTCGAACGGCTCGTCGTCGATGGCGAGCGTCTGCGGCGGCTCGCTCTCGATGATGGATGCCGGCGTGCCGCTTCGCGCGCCGGTTGCCGGCGTCGCGATGGGGCTCGTCAAGGAAGGCGACAAGGCAGCTGTCCTCACCGACATCGCCGGCATCGAGGACCACGAAGGCGACATGGACTTCAAGGTCGCCGGAACCGAGGCGGGCATCACCGCGCTCCAGATGGACATCAAGGTCTCGGGCATCTCGCGCGAGATCATGGCGCGCGCGCTCGAGCAGGCGCGTCTGGGACGCCTTCACATCCTCGGAAAGATGAACGAGGCGATCACCGCGCCGCGTCCCGAGCTCTCCGCGTACGCGCCGCGCCTCTACACGATCCAGATCCCGAAGGACAAGATCCGCGACGTCATCGGCTCGGGCGGCAAGACGATCCGTTCGATCGTCGAGCAGACCGGCTGCAACATCGAGGTCGAGGACGACGGAAAGGTGATCATCGCCTCGTCCGACGAAGCGTCGGCCAACCAGGCGATCGAGATCATCAAGGGGCTCACCACGGTCCCCGAGATCGGCAAGCGTTACACCGGCACGGTTCGCCGCGTCGAGGCGTACGGAGCCTTCGTCGAGATCATGCCGGGACAGGACGGGCTTCTGCACGTCTCCGAGCTCGATCACATTCGCGTCAAGGAAGTCACCGACTACGTCAACCTCGGTGACAAGCTCGAGGTCGAAGTGGTCGGAGTCGATCCGGAGAGCGGTAAGATCCGCCTCTCGCGCAAGCCGTTGCTTCCGCCTCCGACGCCCGAGCAGGCGGCTGCGGCCGCGGCCGCGGCTGCGGAGCGCGGCGACCGTCCTCGCGGCGGCGACCGCGATCGTGGCGGAGACCGCGGTGGTCCGCGCCGTCACGGCGGTGGCGGAGATCGCGGCGGTCGCGGTCCGCGCAACTAGACCTGGAATCAGGAACTGAAGTTTGGAAGGCTCCCGGAAACGGGAGCCTTTTCATTTGAGAAGGCGAGAGGCGAGAGGCGAGAGGCGATGTGGAGTGCGAAAGCGAAGCTTTCGCGTCGGCGCAACGCGCCGCACTCTCTCACGCCACGTCGATCCGTGGGGCACGCGATGCCATTCGACTGCCCGAGTCGCCTTCGGCGACGCGCAGGCAGGAGTGCCTGCGCCACATGAGCCCTTCCCCGGTTCTCAATTGCGCGTGACTCCGTTACTCTTCGACGCAATGAAAGAGAATATCCAATTTGGCACCGACGGCTGGCGTGCCGTGATCGCGGACGGGTTCACGTTCGAGTCGATGCGCCTGGTCACGAGGGCGATCGCCGTCGCGGCGGCAAAGCTCGAGCCACCCGCGGGGATCGATCGCGGGACGCTCGCCGTCGGCTACGACCGGCGGTTCCTCTCGGCCGAGTTCGCGGCGGCAGCCGCGGACGAGCTCGCGCGCGCCGGATTCCAGGTGCTGCTCTCGGAAGCCCCGATGCCGTCGCAGGCGGTCTCCTTCACTGCGTGGAAGCGAAAGATACTCGGCGGCGTCGTGATCACGGCGAGCCACAACCCGGCGAGCTACAACGGCGTGAAGTTCAAGGGCTGGTACGGCGGCTCCGCGCTACCGGAGACCTACGACCTGATCGCGAGAAGCCTCGGCGAAACGCTCGAGCGGCCGGGAGGGTCCGTCCGACGCGAGGACTTCATCAGCGACTACTGCACCGCAGTCGCGGCGTTCTTCGACCGCAAGCGCGTCGCCGGCGCGGGACTTCGAATCCTCCACGATCCGATCCACGGCGTCGCCGCAGGGCTTCCGGCGCGGATGCTCGGAAAAGGGTCGAAGACTACGGTCACGACGATCCGCGGCGAGACGAATCCGTCGTTCGGTGGCGTCAATCCCGAACCGATCCCGGAGAACCTCGAAGCCTCGGCCGCGGTGATGAAAGCGGGAGGCTTCGATCTCGCGATCTGCAACGACGGAGACGCGGACCGCGTCGGCATCCTCGACGAGCGGGGCGAGTTCGTCTCGCCGCACAAGTTGATCTCGCTTCTCGCGCTCGAGCTGGTGCGGACGAGAAAACTCGAGGGCGAGCTGGTCAAGACGTTCTCGACGACGCGGCTCATCGAGACGATCGCGAAGGCGCTCGGCGTCGTGCTCCACGAGACGCCGATCGGCTTCAAGTACGTCGCGGATCTCATGCTCGCGCGAAAGATCCTCGTCGGTGGCGAGGAGAGCGGCGGCATCGGCTTCGGCGCGTTCCTTCCGGAGCGCGACGGAATCCTCTCCGGATTGCTGGCGGCCGAGTGCATCGCGTCACGGCGGAAGCCACTCTCGAAGATCGTCGAGGCGATGGAGGACGAGTTCGGAAGGCTGCACTACGCTCGCCGCGACGTGAAGAGCCCGATGGAGGCGAATCGCAGGCTGATCGACCGTGCTGCATCGGGCGGCCTCGACGGTGTTTTCGGGCTGACCGTCGCCACGCGCGAGACCAAGGACGGAGTGAAGCTGAACTTCACGGACGGCTCCTGGATCCTCTTCCGCAAATCGGGCACCGAGCCGATTCTGCGGGTCTACTGCGAGAGCCCCGACGCGGAACGCGTCGAGCAAATGCTCGACCGCGCGGTGGAGGAACTGGGGGCGTAGGCGATTTCGGATTTCGGATTCGATTGTTGGGCCTGCGGTTGCTTGCCAACGGCCGTTCGTTATCTGTGACCACGTACCGGATTCCGACATGCCGGGGGATCGGGTCCCCAAATTCGAAATCCGAAATCCGAAATCCAATACTGCCTTTCACCGCAACCCCAACACCTCCACGAGCAACGCGTGTATCTCCGTGTTGTCGATCTCGCCGTCGAAGCGCGATGCTCCCGGGCCCCATGCGAAAAGCGGCACCGGCTGCGCCGTGTGTTTGCCGTTGGCCCATTGGACACCGAGTGTGCCGGGGACCCTGCTCTCGACGAGCTGCATGCCGCCTGTCTCGTGATCCGAGGTGACGACGACGAGCGTGTGGCCGTCGGCCTTCGCGAACTCGAGTGCGACACGCACCGCTTCGTCGAGCTCTTCGATGCCACGGAGCAGTCGGGCGAGCTCGTGCCGGTGTGAGGCGGAGTCGGTTTCCTCGCTCTCGACGAGGAGCACGAAGCCCTCGGGATCGCGCGAAAGAGTCTCGAGGGCCACGCGCGTCATCGTGCCGAGCGTCGGCCGATTCGTGTCCTCGAAGAGCCCGAGAAGGTTACCGGACTTCGGAGTGACGAGCGCCCCGGGCTCGAGCGCGACCGAATAGCCCGCCTCTCGCATCGATTCGACGAGGTCGGTTCGGACACGCTTTCCGCCGCGAGTTGCGGGAACGAAATAGTCGGGGCCGCTTCCGAGCATCACCTCGACGCCGCTCGCGGCCAACTGGTCCGCGATCTCGGTCCTGTCCCGCCGCGACGTCACATGTGCGGCGAATGCGGCCGGTGTCGCATCGGTCAGGTCGGTCGTCGTCACCATGCCGGCGGACAGACCACGCGCTCTCGCGCTCTCGATAAGCGTCCGCAGCGCCTTGCCGGCGGCATCGACCGAGACGACCTCATTCGGGACGCGTACGCCGGTGGCCATCGCGGTCGCCGCGGCCGCCGAATCGGTCACGAGGCTCGACGACGACTGCGTGCGGACGATTGCCGTCGACGGCAGCGTCTGAATCCAGAGCAGCCCTTCGGGCCCGCGCAGG
>JBPPMG010000335.1:0-2475 GCA_051305935.1 Thermoanaerobaculia bacterium | reverse complement strand
CTCGGGAACGACGATCAGCGCGGAAGGTGCGCATTCGATCGCTGCTGAAGCGATCGATGAGGCCGAGAACCGCGCAACGGATGGTCCGATCGACTTCATGATCGACAAGTCCGCGCCCGAAGTGTCGCTGCTCGAGCGGGATGCCGCGTTCCCCGCGGACTTCTGGTTCAACCGCGATGTCGACCCGAGGCTCGAGATCAGTGACCTAACCACGGTGACGGTGGCGGCGGCGATCGATGGCGTGCCGGTGACGTTCACACGAGGGCCGGCGACCGGGACGACGTCGATCTGGACCGGCCCGATCGTCACGACGGAGGGAGCGCACAGCATCACCGTGACGGTCACCGACGTGGTCGGGCACGAGACACTGCTCGATCCGGTCAGCTTCACGATCGACAAGACGTCGCCCGCGATTACGATCACCTCGCATTCCGAGGGCCAGGTCGTCACATCGCCGGCAGTGGCGCTGGCCGGCGCTAGCGATGATGCGGTGACGATCACCGTGAACGGCGGCGCTGCCACGGTCGATCTGGAAGCGAAGAGCTGGTCCAGCGCGGAGCTCTCGCTCCTCGAAGGCTCGACGCCGTTCACAGTCGTAGCAACCGATAAAGCCGGCAATGTCACCGAGATCGCGCGCACGCTGACTCTCGATACACGCGGGCCTGCGCTCGCGGTGACCTCGCCTGCCAATGGCGCGTGCGTGAGCGCATCGTCGCTGACAATCACGGGAACGGCGAGCGACGAGCGCCTCGCGAGCGTGAAGGCGCGAGTCGGCGCGACGACGTACGACGCTGTGCTGGCAAGCGGTGCATGGACGGTCACGATCTCCAACGTCGCGGAGGGCACGTTAGGCGTCGTGATCGAGGCCTCGGATGCCGCCAGACACACCACGACGGCGAACGTCGGCTATCGAATCGATCGCACAGCCCCCGTCATCGAAGTCTCGGAAGGCGGCGCGGCATTCTCGGCCGCGCTCGTGAATCGCTCGATCGCGCTGTTCGTTCGCGCGAGCGATGCCGATCCCGCGGTTCAGGTCACGGCGACGCTCGATGGCAATCCGTACGCCTCCGGCTCGGTAGTCGATGCCGAGGGGGCGCACACGCTCGTAGTGTCGGCGCGCGACTGCGCCAGTCTCGAGGCCACGCGCACTATTTCGTTCCGTATCGACAAGACGGCCCCGACCCTCGCCAATCTTGCTCCCGCCAACGGCGCAACCTCCAGCGTCGTGCCGAGCTCCATCACCGGCGCGAGCGACGATGCGACGCGGGTCGAGATCGTTGGGACGGCGGTCGCGACGACGATCCCCGCCGGTTCGCCCTTTTCCCTCGCGAATGTCCCCTTCGAAGAAGGAACGAACCGCTTCACGCTTCGCGCCACCGACGAAGCCGGCAACGCGAGCGAGCTCGCGTACGTCGTTACCGTCAAGACGACGGCGCCCTCGGTAGAGATTCTCGAGAGCGGTACGCCGATCGCGCCGGACGCGCTCTTCAACCGCGACGTCACGCCCGAGATCCGCGCGAGCGAGAGCGACGCGACGATCGCGGCGACGCTGAACAGCGCGCCGTACACCAGCGGCACCGCGATCACGATCGATGGCAACTACACGCTCGCGGCAACTGCGACAGACTCGCTGCAGCACTCCGGCTCGCACAGCGTCAGTTTCCGCATCGACAAGACGGCCCCGGCCGTCGCAATCACGTCGCCAGCGCAGGGCGCTTCCGTCGCAACGGACTCAGTCACAGTCACAGGCACTTCAGGCGACGCGACGAGCGTCACCGTGAATGGCGCGGTTGCGACGCTCTCCGCCGGCGGCTTCACCGCGGTAGTACCGGTCGAGCTCGGCGAGAACGTCTTCGTCGCCGTCGGGCGCGACGAGGCGGGCAACGCGGGCCGCGATGAGATCACCGTCACCCGCGCAGGCGCCGGGCCCGCAATCGTCCTTCTCTATCCCGCTGACAAGTCGCTCACGAACCGTCCGAAGGCCGAAGTGCGCGGCCGCGTGATCACACCCGCAAACGTGCAGTCGGTGACGATCGCCATTGTAGCGGCGCATTCCGATGCGCCGCCCTTCTCGACGATCGTGACCCCCGACGCCGCCGGCGACTTCCGCACGACGCTCGATCTCACTGAGGGTTTGAACACGATCAGCGCAACTTCGGTCGGTACGGACGGGAAGAGCGCGACCGCAACCGTCGAGGTGACGGCCGACTTCACCCCGCCCGTCTTGAAGATCTTCGCGAATCAGACGGAGCTTGGCGATGGAGCACGCTTCGCCGAACGCGCAGACCTGACCCTCGAGGTCACCGACTCGCAGTCGCCGAGCCCATCGGTTGTGTTCACGCTCGACGGAGTTGCAGCGACGGTGCCCACCAGCGTCACGACCGATGGCGGTCACGTCGCACTCGCCACCGCGCGTGACGCTGCCGGCAACGAGGCACGCATCGAGCGCAGCTTCACGATCGGCTCGGGCACAGG
>JBPPMG010000289.1:0-3720 GCA_051305935.1 Thermoanaerobaculia bacterium | reverse complement strand
CGCACATGGAAAGCACGCGACGGAGCTCGTGAACCACTGCGATAAATGCCACCACACCAACAAGGGACTCACTGCCGCCGATGACAAGGCCGTGGCGAAGTGCTCGACCTGCCATCTCGACCCGAAAGGGGCCGTTCCGAGCATGCGCGAGATGAACCTGGCGAAGAACCCGTTCCACACCCCTCTTTGCATCGGCTGCCACAAAGAAGGAAAGAAGGGGCCGACAACCTGCAAGGACTGCCACGTCAAGAAATAGGCGAATCCAAATCACACGGTTCCGAGGAGCTGCACGAGCCCGCATAAGCGGGTCTCGAGCAGCTCCTCGGCGTTTTTGCGCGGTCATCCTGAGGAGGCGCGCGGCAAACGACTTCCTCATTCGGCACCTTGCGAGCCGACGAAGGATCTCCGAATGCGGGGATCGCGTTGGCCGGTGCGGGGGAAACGTGAAGATGGCAGGATCCTGCCATCTTGAGATCCTTCGGTCGCGCTCGCGGTTATCGTACGTGACCACGTTCCGCGCGGCGCTCCCTCAGAGGCTGTGAAAGCCTCTTCTAATGAACCAGCCTGGGTTCATTTCCGCTGACACGCGCGATCCTGCCATTTTGAGATCCTTCGCCGCGCTTCGCCGGCTCAGGATGACAGGGGGTCGCTACCGTCACTGAGGCTCGTCGGGCTCAACCGGCTTCTTCACAGCCGGCGTAGCGGAGCCTCTCGTCACCGGCTCGGGACCGGTCTCGACTCCTCCGCCACCCGGCGGGTCGATCGTTTCTCCCGGAGTGGCGGCCTCGATCTCGGCGGCGGTCGGCGCAGTCGCCGGCTCGATCTCCTCGACCCGGGGCGATTCTCGCGGCCCGCATGCCGCAACTCCGATGAACAGCCCGATTGAAAGGATCAGCGCGATGGAGGCGAATCTCGACATGTTTCCTGAATCTCGCATCCGTCCACGAGGTGCAAAAGTGGGTCCGTTCGGGGCGCTGTAATCTTAAGGAACTCTGCACAAGGTCCGGGCAGAGGACCCTCAGGGGCGCGAGGCGCGTTCCCACTTCGATGCGAGATCGGGCCGCCCAAGCCCGCGATATGCTTCCGCGATCATCGCGTAGCTGGACGAGTCCGGGTTCGCGGCGACCATGCCGCTCATCACTCGCTCCGCCGCGGCGACATCGCCCGCCAGAAGGTTGATCGCCGCCAGCCGGATCCAGGCCTCCCGGTTCCCGGGAAACTGCCGCGTCTCGCGCAGCATCGCCGCTCGCGCTTCATCCATGCGCCCGAGCCGCGCCAACGCGTCCCCCTTCGCGAAAGAGAGATTGGCGACGCTGGCTCCGGATGACTCGAGAGCATTCAGATCCACGAGCGCCTCCGCGAATCTCCTCTGTGCGATCCGTATCCGGGCGAGGAGCACGGTCGCTTCCGGCCCGTACCGGGGATCGCCCGTAAGCGGAAGAACCTCCTGCTCCGCGCGCGCCAGATCCCGCAGCCCGAGAAACGAGCCGGCTCGCACGAGCCGCGATTCCGCCGGATGCATCTCCGCGGCGAGATCCGCGTGATCGAGCGCTTCCTGAAAACGTCCCGCCTGAAGATAGAGCTGCGCGAGGGAAAGACCGGTCCCCGCCGAGAGCGATGGCGCGGCCTCGATCGTCCGGCGGTGGGCCTGGATCGCTTCTTCAATCCGGCCGCTGTCGGAATAGGACTTTGCAAGAAGAGTCCACGCGTCGGCGAAGGCTGGATTCGCGGCAACCACCTCGCGAAGGAGGGCGATGGCCTCGGCGTGCGCGCCGTTTCGGAAGTGCTCTCCCGCTCGCATGTAGCGTTCGAGGTCGCCGATGCGATCTTTCGGATCGGGAAGCTCGCCGCCGGAAGCTCCCGAGCCACCGCCGAGGTATCCGAGCGCCGAGAGCCGCGCCGCTTCTTCCTCCGAAATCGCGGACGGAGCCGCGAGCGCGCGGTCGTAGCCGGCGATCTCGCCACGCATTGCCGCGAAGGTCCGGCGCTCCTCCGCGATCACGTTCACCTTCTCCCCGGGATCGTTGCGCAGATCGTACAGCTCCGGGCGCGGCGCCTCGATGTAGTGAAAATCAGAGCCGGCGAGCGAAGCGAGGTCGCTCCAGCCGAGGTGAATCCGCGGGTACATCGTCTCGCTGAAGATGTGGCGATCCTTCTTCGGAGACCGGGCGGTCTCGAGCAGCGACACGCCGTCGGAGGGATACCGCGCGGCATCGATGCCTGCGATCTCGAGGATGGTGGAGAAGACATCGAGGAGCGCCACGGGAGCGTCCACCCGGCTGCCCGCACGCTCCCCCGCGGGGAGTTTCAGGAAGAGCGGAACCTGAATCGCCTCGCGATAGAGAAAGATTCCGTGCTCGAGCTCCCCATGGTCGCCGAGGCCCTCCCCATGATCGGACATGAATACGATCGTCGCTCGATCGTATTCGCCGCTGGTTTTCAGGTGATCGAGAAGACGTCCCACGGCCGCGTCCGCGGCGGCGATCTCGCCATCGTAGGGCGCGTCGGCGTACTTCGAGGCAAACGGCTCCGGAGGAGCGTAGGGAGTGTGCGGCTCGAAAAGATGAACGAAAAGGAACGCCTTCGATCCCGCGCCCGCTTTCATCCATTCGATCGCGGCATCGACGGTTGCGGGACCGGCGCGCTGGATCTGACCCACAGTCGAGGCATCCGAGCTCTCCATCCGGTCGTCGTAGTGATCGAAGATCTTTCCGAAGCCACTGTCCTTGCGGAGCACCCAGGCGGAGACGGCGGCGCCGGTCTTCCAACCCGCCGAAGAGAGGATCGCCGGGATCGAGGGAATCGAGGGATCGAGGCTGTATCCGAGGTTGTTCCGGACGTTGATCGCCGCGGGCAGCCGTCCGGTGAACATCGAGGCGTGGGAGGGAAGCGTGAGCGGAACCTGGCTCCAGGCGCTGTCGAAGACGATCGAGTCGGAGGCCAGGGCGTCGAGGTTCGGCGTTTCAACGCCCAGCGCGCCGTAGGCCGGAAGCCTGTCCGCCCGGAGAGTATCCACGGAGATGATGACGATCGGCCCGTCCGCAGCGCTGGCCGTCGCCGAAGATTTCTCGCGGTTGCATGCAGCGGTGAGCAAGGCGAGCATGCCGACTGCGATCAGGATCGCTTTCCGCATCATGCGCCTCCTTGACGGGTGGGTCCGGCTTCGACGATCGCCGTGACCTCTCGCGCCGCCGCCCTCATCGCTGGTGTCGGATTCACCTGCAGCGCCTTCGCCAGCACTTCGCGCGACTGTTCGCGCCTTCCCTGGCCATCTATGACGAGCGCGAGATTCGCCCACGCCCGCACGTTTGCCGGAAAGCGCTCCGTCTCCGCGCGGAAGGCCGCCTCGGCGTCCGCGACGCGCCCGAGCCGGAGCAGCGCCTCGCCGCGCCGAAAATCGAGGTCGGGCACGAGCGGCGCTTCGCCAGCGGCAACGCGCCGGAGAACGGTGTCGAGGAGGGCCAGCTCTCCCGCCGGATCCCGCCTCGCCCGTAGAATCTGTGATTGAACGAGAAGCGGTTGCACGCGAAGCGGCGCTGCCGCGGCCGCGCTCTCGGAGGCGCTCCACGCCGCGTCGAGGTTTCCGCGCGCGAGCTCGGCCGCCGCCACGGCTTCCCACGCGAGCGAGGGCGCGTAACTCATCGCGAGCTCGGCATGCGCGCGAGCGTCGTCGAATCTCCTCACCGCGAGATAGAGCGACGAGAGAGCCAGCGCCGTCTG
>JBPPMG010000288.1:0-3341 GCA_051305935.1 Thermoanaerobaculia bacterium | reverse complement strand
CCCGAATTCGAGATGGTTTTCGTTCCATCCGAAACGACGTTCCAGCACCTCTCCGGGGTGCAACGCGCACTTCGCGCGCGTGAGCGTTGCGGGGGCGCGCACGGAACCGGGGGTCTTCGCTTCGCTCGACCGCCAGGCTACCTTCTGGCACCGCTCCGCGGTGCAGGTTGGCGAATGGCCGCACATCGCCTCACACACCGCACTCCCGCCTGTGACCGTGACGCCTGACATGCGCCGCCTCGAGGTACAGGCTGGAGTCAGAGCCGGGGGCCTTCCCGGCGGGGAGTGATCATGATGCGACTGCGCGTCTTGCCGTACTTCGTTCTGCTCGTCTCCGTTTCTCTCTCGCTCGCGGCGGCTTCTCCGTTCGAGAGCGATCGCGCGGTCTACATGGCGGCGTGCGCCACCTGCCACGGCGCGGATGGCCGCGGCGCGGTGGTCGAGTTCGAGGAGCCGCTCCCCGACTTCACCGACTGCTCGTTCGCCACGCGGGAGCCCGACGCCGACTGGTATGCGGTCACGCATGACGGCGGCCCGGCGCGGGGATTCGCGCGGATGATGCCCGCATTCGGCGAGGCACTTTCGCCGGAGGACGTGCAGCGATCGCTCGACTACATGAGAACTCTCTGCACCGACAAGCGGTGGCCGCGCGGGGAGCTCAATATTCCGCGCGCGCTCTTCACCGAGAAGGCTTTCCCCGAGGACGAGGCGGTCTTCACATCGACGATCTCGGCGGAGGGGCCGGCGTCGGTCGCGAGCAAGATCATTTACGAAACGCGGATCGGTCCGGCGGGACAGGTCGAGTTCATCGTCCCCTTCGGCCTCCGCGAGGAGAGTGGGCCCGATGGCGACTGGCGCGGCGCCCTCGGCGATGTCGCGGTCGCCTACAAGCGCGTGCTCTACCACGACCTCGCGCGCGGCTCGATCTTCTCGGCCGCGGCCGAGGTGATTCTCCCCACGGGCGATGACGACAAGGGATTCGGCTCGGGGACCACGATCTTCGAGCCGTTCGTGGCGTGGGGGCAGATCCTCCCCGCCGAGTCGTTCCTCCAGATGCAGCTCGGAGCCGAGTTCCCGTTCGACAGCCGTCGCGCGGAGCGCGAAGGCTTCTTCCGATTCGCCATCGGGAAAAGCTCCACCGAGGGGATGTTCGGGCGGGTGTGGTCACCGATGGTCGAGATGCTGGCGAATCGGGAGCTGACCTCCGGCGCCGAGGTTCACTGGGCGGCTGTCCCGCAGATCCAGGTCTCCCTGCCGACGCGTCAGCACATCCTGGCGAACGTCGGCGTCCGCATCCCGCTCGACAACCGCGACACGCGCAACACCGAGATCGCCTTCTACCTCCTCTGGGACTGGTTCGACGGCGGCCTGACGGAAGGGTGGTGACCCATGCGAGGCGAAGGCAGAAGGCAGAAGGCAGAAGGCAAAAGAAAAGTCAGAAGCAGCGTCTTATCGCTTTTGATCGCGTGTCTGCCCGTCATCGCGGCGGCGCAGGCGCTCGCGCCGGAAGCTCTCTTCTCGACGGCCGACCGCTGCACGGCGTGCCACAACGGGCTCCTCACCCCGGCCGGTGAGGACGTCTCGATCGGCACCGCATGGCGCGGCTCGATGATGGCGAATGCCGCCCGCGATCCTTACTGGCAGGCTGCGGTTCGAAGGGAGACCATCGACCATCCGGCGGCGGCCGCGGCGATCGAGAACGAATGCTCGGCATGTCACATGCCGATGACGCGATTCGCCGCGAAAGCGGGAGGAGGCATGGGGAGCGTCTTCGCGCACCTCCCGATTGCCGCGGGGGCGCTGCCAGCGGATCTTCTCGCCGCCGACGGTGTGTCGTGCTCTGTCTGCCATCAGATCAAAGCGGACGGGCTCGGGACCGACGAGAGCTTCACCGCCGGGTTCGTGATCGATCCGACGCCGGCGGCGACGCGGTCGATGTTCGGCCCGTACGAGGTCGCACCCGGTCACCGGAAGATCATGGATTCCGCAGCCGCATTCACGCCGGAACAGCGTGCGCACATTCGTGATGCCGAGATCTGCGCGAGCTGCCACACCCTCCACACGCACGCGCTCGATGCCGAAGGCAAACCAGCCGGAAGACTCACCGAGCAGGGGCCGTACCTCGAATGGCGCCACAGCGCCTACGTCGGCAAGCAGACGTGCCAGGAATGCCACATGCCGCCCATCGCCGACGGGACCGCGATCTCGTCGGTGCTTCCGGTCGCGCGGGATGGCGCGCGGATGCACCGGTTCCGCGGTGGAAACTTCCTGATGCCGCGGATTTTAGCCCTCCATGCCGTGGAGCTCGGCGTCGCCGCCACACCGGCGGAACTGACCGCCACCGCGGAACGGACGGCCGATCATCTCCGGCAGAGCTCCGCGCGGCTCTCGTTCGCGGAGCCGCGGCTTGCCGACGGGCGGCTCGAGCTCGCGCTGACGATCGAGAACCGCGCGGGTCACAAACTGCCGACGGCCTATCCGTCGCGCCGCGCGTGGGTTCATCTGACGGTCCGCGATGCTGGCGGCAGCATCGTCTTCGAGTCGGGCGCGCTCGAGCCGACCGGTGCGATCCGCGGAAACGACAACGACGTCGACGGGACGCGTTACGAACCGCACCATTCGCTGATCACGCGAGAGGAGCAGGTACAGATCTATGAGCCGATCCTGGCCGACTCGAAAGGGGAGGTGACGACGGGGCTGATCCGCGCGGTGAGATACGTCAAGGACAACCGGATCCTTCCCGACGGATTCGACAAGACGACTGCACACGACGACGTCGCCGTCCGGGGCGCCGCGATGGGCGACCCTGATTTTGCCGCAGGGCGCGACACGGTCCGCTACTCGATCGACACGGGCGAGGCGAGCGGCCCCTTCTCCGTCACCGCCGAGCTCTGGTACCAGCCGATCGGTTTCCGCTGGGCCACGAACCTCGCCGAGTACGACACCCCCGAGTCGATCCGCTTCGGCGGCTACTTCCGAGAGCTCGCAGATGAATCGGCCCTGAAGATCGGAGAGGCGAGCGTGGACGTAAGGTGAAAGTGGCGGAGGCTTCAGCCTCCGTCAACCGTCCCACAGAGCGAAGGCCCATCGATCTCGCAGGGATCTCGGACAGCGCGGGGTCGAGACTCCTCGCTTCGTCTGGAAAGAAAGGCAGCGGAGGCTGAAGCCTCCGCCACTCCTCCCGGCGCGTGCGAGGTGCCCGAATCTCACTCGCGCGAGATTCCCTCGACGGCGATGACCAGCGTCTCGATCGCGACGTCCGTCTCCGGGTCGACGCCGACGACGACCTTCGCCGGCCATCCCTGGTGGAAGCTGTAGCGGGCGACCGGCTTGCCGGTCTT
>JBPPMG010000256.1:0-29451 GCA_051305935.1 Thermoanaerobaculia bacterium | reverse complement strand
CGAAGCCGCGGAGTCGACGGTCGAGGGTTTGGTGGCGGCGCTGGTAACGCCGGTCACCAGCGAGTAGCCGCCTCCTTTCTTCATTCTCCCTTCCTCATTCGACATTCTCCATTTCGGTTTCCGCGCACCTGCGCACACCGAAATGTCGAATGAAGAATGAAGAAGTGAACGGCTCGTCGTGCTTCGTCCGGTTTCGTTGCGCGCGCTCTGCGTGTCTCATAGCCGGAGGGACACACGACATGCGACTCGCGCGAAACTCGTTTCCCGGAAGCCAGCTTCAGTCGGAGATCAACGTCACCCCTCTCGTCGACGTCTGTCTCGTGCTGCTCATCATCTTCATGATCGTCACGCCGCTGATGGTCGGGCAGGTTCAGCTCAACCTTCCTGCCGCCGCGTCGGCGGAGAAGTTTGGTGAGGAACATCCGCTTCTGACGATCTCGGTGAAAGCCGACGGGACGATTTTCGCGGGCGGGGCGATCGTCGCGGCGGAGCAGGCGGGCGCGGAGATTGCCGCGGTCGCGGCGAAGGACAACCAGCGCCCCGTCGTGCTGCGCGTCGACCGCGACGCGCGCTACGGCGATGCGGTGAAGATCGTCGAGTACTGCCGGCAGGCGGGTTTCCGCCAGATCGGCCTTGCCGCCGATCGCAGCGCGGCGGCGGAGCAGTGAGGTCGCTCGCTCACTGCGGACGTTCCTCGCACCAGCGAGCGAGCCACGCGCTCAGCTCGTCGAAGTAGCCGGGAGCATAGCGCTCGAGACGCGGGAGCTCACTCTGCTGGAAGCGGATCGCCCCGCTCGCGGACTCGAGCAGGAGGTGGTTCGCCTTCGGCACCTTCCGGATCTCGAGAAGCGATGCGCGCTCTCCCGAGAAGCTCTCGCGGAGCGCCGCGGCGGTTTCGTCGGCGGGGGTGAGGAGATCGCGCACGCCGAGAATTGCGAGCACCGGGATCTCGACGTGAACGAGTCGTTCCGACGGGCTGTATCCGAGCGCCTGGTACCACGCTGCCTGCGCGAATTCGAGCGAGTTCCATCTCCCCGTGTAGCGAATCCACGGGCTGCGTCTGAGGCTGCGCGCGCGTGCGGTGTATTGATCCCATCCGGCCCCGGTGCGCGCGACGTCGAACTTGAGCTGCATGTACTCGGTCGCCTCGACGATCGTTTGTTCGACGAAGCCGGCGGCCTCCATCTCGGCGCGCACTCGGTAGAGCTCCTGTTCGGGGGGAGTGACGCCGCCTCCCGAGAGAAGAACGAGGAACGAGACCTCCCTCGGGAGGTGCGACGCCGCAATGCCGGCGACCCAGGCGCCCTCGCTGAAACCGAGAAGCCCGACTCGCGACGGATCGATTTCGCCTCGAGAGCGGAGATAGCGCGTGGCCGCGGCGGCGTCGCGCGCGAGGTCGTCGAGAAACGGGTAGGCGGTCTCGCCGAGCGTCGACTCTCCCCAGCCCCGCTTGTCGTAGCGAAGGACCGCGAATCCCTGGAGGACGAGCACGTTCGCGAGCTCGCCGAAGCCGGGAGCGTCTCGCGTGGCCTTGCCCGAACCATGCACGAGGATCACCGCCGGGTGCCGGCCGCCCGCCAGAGGTAAGGAGAGGGTGCCCTCGAGCTCCACGACTCCGCTGCGGAACACGACCTTTTCCGCGGGCGGATAGGGAAGACGCGTGGCACGAACGACCGAGCCTCCCTCGGTAACTGTCAGCGAGGAGACGAGACCGCTGTCGGCTGGCGCGAAGTCGACGCGGAACTGGAGGGGCGACCGATCGTCGATCGTCGGCCCTGCGAAGTACGACAGCTCGGTGCGCTCGTGTAGCGTCCGGATGCGGCCGGACGGGAGCTCGGTGAAGCGGAGCGACGGCGGCGTCGAACCGAAGTTCGGCTCGGCGATGGAGATCGAGATTGCGCGACCGTCATCGGTGCGGTACACGCCGGTGAGTGGCTCGTAGATCGGGTAGCGTCGCAGACGTTCGAGCTGTCGCCTGATATTCGCCTTCAGAAACGTGGTGCTGCGCTTCGAGGGGGCGGCGTCGCCGCGGTCGAGCATCGTGAGGGCGCGCTTGTACTCGCTTCGAGCGCTCGCGATGTCGCCTGTGCGAGCGTACGCGTCGGCAAGGCTGTCGCGCGCGTTCGCGGAGCGCGGGAACATCTGGATGTTCAGCTCGAAGATCGCGATCGCGTCGCTGGGACGCTTGTTCTGCAACAGGCGGTAGCCGACGGCGTTGAGCTGCGGCTCGGAGAAGTCGTATTGGTTTGCGGCAGTCTTCTTGAGGTGAAGGTAGGTGCCGATCGCAGCCCCGGCTCCCTGTTCGGACGCGACCTGAAGAATAACTTTCGCAACGGGCTCCCTCACGGACGCCGCGGAGACGCCGGACGAGAACAGCACCAGAGCCACGAGCAGGGCTCGAGGGGCGGACCGCATTCGATGTTCCTCTTCGATTGATTATCCGGTGCCCGGCACGCGGCGAGAAGAAATCTTCGGAAACGGTCACGTCCCGCATGGAGAAGGCAGGCGGAGCCTCGGGGCGACGCGGCCCCAACGGGACACGCCCCCGGACGGCCTCGTTCGTTGAATGGCCACCTCCGGCGCGGGTGGTTATAATCCGGCAGCTTCCGAAAGTTGACCGAGAAGGCCGCAAGCGGCCGATCGGGCCGCGGGAGCAAAGGACCCGATGGCTTCTACACGACGGATTACTCTTCTTCTGACAGGGGTTGCGGCGGCGGCCCTGGTCGCGAACGCCCAGACGCCACTTTCCTGCCAGGCGGGAGCGGGCATCGACTCGGCGAACTGCGCGGTGGTGCATTACCACGTCCGGATGTACCGGCCCGACACGAAGACGAGCGTCGAGCTGACCGGGGTCAATGAGTTCGCGTCGAAGGGCGCGTGCGAGCGAGCGCTCGCCGTGGAAAGGGCGAGAAACGCCGCGGTAGTCGACTTCCTGAAGAAGAACGAGCCGCGGCTTCAGTATCAGTCCGACATGTACGGCTCCTGTCACTGCGACATGACGCGGACGCGCTCCAGCGCGAACTTCCTCGACGAGGCGAGACGGGAGAACGAACTGCGGACGCAGCAGGACATTCTCGCGCGCGTGCGCCTGCGACTGATCGATTCGAACGCGCTTCCGAATTCCGAGCTCGTGCAGAGCCTGCGCGCGCCGGTGAGCTCCTTCGACATGGCTCACTGGCCGCGCGCGATCGTTAGCCCGGACCCGAAAGATCTGCAGTCGGCACCCGAGCCCCTTCCCGAATCGGCCGCCAAGCCGACGGAGGTCGGAGCGGATCTTCCCGGGGGAGCGGCAACGCAGACGATCGACTTTCCGCTCGTCGACGTCGAGACGCCGAAAGAGGTGATGGTCACGAGAGCCGTCGCGCCTTCGGTCATCTCTTCGGGCCCGGCGAGCGAGCCTGACGCAGGGGACGCGCCGGCCGTAACGCCGGTTCCCCTGGGCGAACCGAATGCCGCCGACGCCTTCGTGAATTACGAGACGGCGCGAGTCCAGGCGATCCTCCGGGCCGCCGGACAGATCGACGATGCCTCGATGAAGAAGAGCATCTTCGAGGCGTCGATGTCGCGACTGCAGCTTCTCTCCAACCTCAAGCTGGTCGTCGAGACGAGTGGATCGCGCAGCGATCTCTCATCCGCGTTCAGGGAAGCCGGCGACGAGACGTCGCGCATTGCCTTCGTCTCGAAGCTTTTCGGGGAGGAAGCGACGAAGCACTGGGCGCCGGCCGATGCCAAGGACGTCGTCTTCGACATCCCGGCGGAGCTGACTGGAGATCCGATGGCCGTGCTCAACGAGGCCACGGGCAGGTTCTCGATCGAGCAGCGCAGGCAGGCGCTCTATCACCTGCTCGCGCGAACCTCGAATCTCACCTCGAGCCAGATGCTCTGGCTCTCCGACCTGATGAAGTCGTTCCTCTGAGGCCGCGACGATGATGCGACATTGGAAATCCATAATCTGCGCGCTCCTCGTCACGTCGGCCCTCGCCGAGCCCTCTCTCTTCGCCCAGTCGAAGCCGGGTGAGCAGTTCGTGGCGGAGGACATCACGGAGAGCCGTCCCGCGACGGCCGAGGAGAAGGAAGAGTTCGGACGGGCGATCGTCTTCGGCAAGCGGTTCTTCGATATCGGCGATACGAAGGGGGCGCTGGAAAATTACCTCCGCGCCGACGCGATCTTCCCCGACCAGCCCGGCGTCCTCTACAACCTGGCGATCCTGATGGTGAAGGAAGGTCGTTACGCGGAGGCGCACGCGCGCGTCGAGCGCTATCTCTCGCTCCTTCCGGAAGGATCAGAGGTCGAGAATGTGAAGCGGCTTCAGCTCGAGCTCGATTTTCAAAAGGAGGTCGAGAAGCGGCAGCAGGAGACCAAGAACTACGTCGAGATCTTCAATCGCGGGCGATATCACCTCTCCCGCGGCGAGTACGAACAGGCGTTGCGGATTTTCGAGGAGGCGGCACAGCAGCAGCCGACCGATCCGGCGGTCGCGTACAACCAGTCGCTCGCGTTCGAGCAGACCGGCGATCCCGTGCGTGCCACCGAGTATCTGCGCCGTTACCTCGCGCTGACCCCGAGCCC
Organism: Thermoanaerobaculia bacterium; assembly: GCA_051305935.1. Taxonomy (GTDB): domain Bacteria; phylum Acidobacteriota; class Thermoanaerobaculia; order Gp7-AA8; family Gp7-AA8; genus JACPDH01. The sequence goes on along the minus strand of JBPPMG010000256.1, from coordinate 24,881 downwards.
TTCCGACAAGAACGAAGTCGACCAGAGGCTCTTCCAGCTCGAACGCGAGATCACCGACATGCGGACGAAATTCGTCTGCCCATTCTGCGGTGTCAAGCTCGAGAACGGAGCGACGTGGTGTCACCGTTGCTGGCACGGACCGTACCTGTTCGACGAACCTCAGTGGAACAGCCGGCCCTGCGTCGTGGGCGCCTCGGCGACGCGGACGATGTTTTATCTGGACGGGCGGTTCGGCGGCAACGAGGTGCTCGCCTGCAACATCAAGTCGGGACGCTACGGCGAGTCACTTTCGTACAGTCCTTCGCGACAGAAGGCGATCCGCGACGCGAGGCGATCCGAAGGATGGGTCTATCAGGCGGACCAACTCGTCGAAAAGAAGGTCGGCGAACAGAGGGTGATCGTGCTCGAGCAAGGTCCCGAAGTGCTCGAGCGGCTCCTCGCGCCGGCGTCGGGTGACGTCCTGTCGTACACGGCGGAAACGGGGGGCGAGCGGCGGTGGAACCTCGCGACCGAAGACCTCGTGATCGACGGAGTACGCTTTTCCAAGCGCTACACGTACGACGCAACGGGACGCATCGCGAAGGAGAGCGTGACCTATCAGAACCGCGGAGCGTGCGATCACCTCATCGATGCGACGGCCGACTACGTACGGGGCGACGACGGAAAGCTCGCCAGCGTCCGGTTTGGCGGCGGCTACAAAGGGCTTGCGGTCGAAGGCTCGCCGAGGGTCGCGTGGGCTGGCACGCTCAGCTTCACGTACGATTCGCGGGGGCGGCTTGCGCGCGAGGAGTTCGTTCTCTCCTCAGCGACAAAGACATACGAAGAAAAGCCTCGGGAGCGACGGATCCGGGACGAGGTGAACGACTTCTATCCGACGTTGAAGTGGAAGAAGCCTTTCGACATCATGCGAACGGGCGACTTCTGCGGGACGTCCGGAAACCAGCGGCTCGCAAACCGCATCGACCTGCGCCCCTTCTACACCGTCTCGCCGAGCCTCCCGATGCTGCTTCCCTTCGGCGTCGCCAAAATGACCATCGACTACACGTACCCCGAGTCGTTCGGCGGGAAGTAGGCTCGGGTTGGGTGTTGACGGTTGCTGGTTGGCGGTTGTTAGTTGTTAGACAGGCAGGGATTTCTGATGACTGCTCAGGCATGTCTGAGGTTCATCCGTGCGACGGTCATGCATCGGAGCACGACACGCACGACTCTCGATGAATGTCTGACAACTAACAACTAACAACTCCCGTCGTCCCGCTCCTCGCATGACGCATGCTCCAGCTGGATCGTCGTGTGCATGACGCCGTAGCGCGCGGCCAGCATCGCGTTGACACGATCGAGAATCTCCGTTGTGCTGCTCAGCGCGACATCCCCCAGAGTCAGGTGGCAGGAGAGCGCGGGGCTCGACGGGCCCAGCGCCCAGATGTGCAGATGGTGAACGCCGAAGACTCCTTCTTGGGCGGCGAGCGAGCGGGCTACCTCGTCCGGATCGATACCTCGCGGAGTTCCTTCGAGAAGCAGGTTCACCGTCTCGCGTAGGATTCCCCACGAGGTCCAGAGAATCAGCAGTCCGATCGCGAGCGAGACGAACGCATCGGCGACGGGTCTGCCAGTTAGGCGTATCGCGATCGCGGCGACGAGCACGCCGACGGAGCCGAGCGCGTCCGCGACCTGATGCAGCACCGCGCTTCGGATGTTCACGTCTCCGCCGCTTCCCTGGTGCAGCCACGCCGCGATCGAGCCGTTGAAGACGATCGCCATCGCGGCGACGACGAGCATGATCGTGCTGTCGACCTGCTCGGGAACCCGTGAGCGGGCGAAGGCCTCGACGAAGTATCCGATCGTGAAGGCGAACAGGAGCGCACCGTTCACGAATGCCGCGAGGATGCCGGCGCGCTGGTACCCGAACGACTTTCGCGGGGTCGGCGCTCGCCGCGAGAGAAGCACGGCGGTGAGCGCGAGCACGAGCACGAGAGCGTCTGTGAGATTGTGAAACGCGTCGCCGACGAGCGCGAGGGAGTTCGCGCGAAGCCCGGCGGCGAACTCGAAGGCGACGAAGAGCGCAGTCGCCGCCGTCGCGACCACGAGCTTTGTCCGGACCGCCGCGAAGGTCGTCCCTCCGTGCGCCTGAACTGCCGCGGGACCGTGTGCATGGTCGTGCATCGACGCCGGCTCAACATAGCACGATCGGCGAGCCGACAGTGCTGTCCGCTTGTGCTCGGGGGGGTAGTTTTTAGTTTTTGGTTGTTAGTTGTTAGACAGGGAGGGATTCCCGATGACTGCTCAGGCATGTCTGAAGTTCATCCGTGCGACGGTCATGCATCGGAGCACCACACGCACGACTCTCGCTGAATGTCTAACGACAGACGACTAACGACTAACAACCCAAAGCCCGTGGCCCGCAACCGTCTCCGCCACGGCGTACAATCGCGCCATGCGATACGCACTCGTTCTCGTCGTCGCTCTCGTTCTCGCAATGCCGGCCGTGGCCGCGAAGCCCGCGTTCGATGCCTCCACGGCACAACGCTTCGCCGACCTCGCACTTGGCTGCGTCCACAAGGAGTACCCGAACAAGATCGCGCACGTGCTCTCGTCCGATGCGGACGTGAAGCCGCCGCGTGAGCTGACACCGTCGTTCTACGGGTGCTTCGACTGGCACTCCGCGGTGCATGGCCATTGGATGCTCGCGCGTCTCGCTCGCGAGTGGCCCGACGCGCCGTTCGCGAAGCCTGCGCGCGAGGCGCTCGAGAAGAGCCTGACCAGGGCAAACGTGGCGAAAGAGACCGCATACCTCCAAGGCGAAGGACGTGCGAGCTTCGAGCGACCTTACGGACTCGCCTGGCTTCTCCAGCTCGCGGCGGAGCTGCGCGAGTGGGACGACCCGCTTGCGAAGAAGCTCTCGTCCAACCTCGAGCCGCTGGAGAAGGCGGCCGTCGCGCGTGTCTCGGTGTGGCTGCCGAAACTCTCGCACCCGGTCCGCTCCGGAGAGCACAGCCAATCGGCATTCGCGCTCGGACTGATGCTCGATTACGCGCGCGTCGCCGGCGACGCGAAATTCGAATCGCTCGTGCGCGACCGGATCGTCGCCTTCTACGGCCGGGACCTCGACTGCCCGCTCGAGTACGAGCCGTCCGGCGAGGACTTCGTGTCGCCTTGCATCGCGGAAGGCGACGCGATGCGCCGCGTCCTTCCGCCGGTCGAATACGCGGCGTGGCTCGGCAGCTTCCTGCCGACGCTGCCGCGTGACGGAAGCGCAGGGTGGCTGCGACCCGGCGTCGTGACCGACAAGAGCGACGGGAAGCTCGTCCACCTCGACGGACTGAACCTGAGTCGAGCCTGGATGCTCGAGGGAATCGCCGAGGGCCTGCCCGAGGGCGATCCGCGCCGCGCGTCGATCGCCGCCGCGGCGAAGGAGCATGGCGACAGCGGGATCGCCGCGATCACCGGACAGACCTACGAGGGCGGTCACTGGCTCGGCAGCTTCGCGACGTATTACGTGACGAAGCGCGGGCTGAAGTAGAACGGAGAGACGAAAGGCGAGAGGTGAAACGGGTCAAGGCGCGGGAGCAGCCTCGAGTGGAGTGCGAAAGCGAAGCTTTCGCGGCGGCGCAAGGCGCCGCCTCGGACTACTTCCCGCCCGGCCGGGGACGAGTGAATGTCGAAGGGGCTGGGGCAGGCACAGTCGCATCTCGCGTCGCTCGTAGCTGCGCATCGCGTGCCCGATGAGGCGCTTCGCGCCGCCGCGAAAGCTTCGCTTTCGCACTCCACGTTGACCTGCCTCTACTCCTTCTCGAATCTCAGCGCGGCCGAGTTCATGCAGTAGCGCAGACCCGTCGGCTTCGGGCCGTCGGGAAAGACGTGACCGAGGTGCGAGTCGCAGCGGCTGCAGACGTTCTCGGTGCGGCGAGACCAGAGACTGTTGTCCTCGCGATCCGTGACGTTCTCGGCGTGGATCGGCGCCCAGAAGCTCGGCCAGCCGGTGCCGGAGTCGAACTTCGTCTCGGAGCTGAAGAGCGGAAGCCCGCAGGCGGCACAGTAGTAGGTGCCTTTTGCGTGGTTGTCCCAGTCTTCGCCGGTGAAGGCGCGCTCGGTGCCCGCCTTGCGGCAGACCTTGTACTGCTCGGGTGTGAGCTGCTTCTTCCACTCGTCGTCGCTCTTCACGACCTTTTCGCCATTCCATTTCATCTTCGGGTCTCCTTTGACCGGCGTCGCGGCGCGCACGGAGCTCGTCTTGGTCAGGTACTGCGCCCCGACGAGGGTGACGAGAACTGCAGCGACCAGCAAGAGTGCTCGTTTCATTGGCTTCTCCTCTGGTGGAGGAACGAAGAGGGGCGCGGTTCGATTTCAAGGCCGCGGCGCGGCGCCCTTCCAAAGCGAGCCATCCGAGTGATATGAAGACCCCACTCAAGCGACGAGGAAGGAGTTTTTCAATGGCGTTTCAGTACATCGACCCCCACATGTACAAGAAGATCGAGGGCTGGTACAGCCCGAACCTCGGCCTCGACATGCCGGTTGTCACCTACGGCCACGCGGGCCGCCCCCTCCTCGTGTTCCCCACGGCAGCCGCCGATTTTCTCGAGAACGAGCGCTTCTTCCTGATCAAGTCGGTCGAGCCGCTCATCATGGCGGGCCGCCTGCGCGTCTTCTCGATCGAGAGCATCAACAAGCACGCCTGGATGAACAAGCACATCTCGGTCCAGGAGAAGGGACGCAGGCAGGCTCTCTATCAGCGTTACATCGAGGAAGAGCTCGTCCCCTACATGCGGCACGTGGTCGGCAACCCGCACGCACGCATCGGGGTGACCGGCGCGAGCTTCGGCTGTTTCCACGCCGCGAACACGATCTTCCGGCGCCCCGACATGTTCGACGTCCTCATCGGCATGAGCGGCTTCTACGATCTGGGGCCCGATTACTTCCACGGCTACGGTGACGACAACACCTACTTCAACAACCCGATGTCGTACGTGCCGAACCTCGAAGGCTATTACCTCGACCTGCTCCGCAACCACTGCTCGATCAACCTGGTGACCGGGCAGGGCGCCTACGAGGCGCCGGGCGAGTCGATTCGCTTCTCGGAGATGCTCAACAACAAGGGAATCGCGAACAACCTCGACCTTTGGGGAAGCGACGTCAACCACGACTGGCCCTGGTGGAGGAAGATGCTCCCGTATTACATCGAGCGGCTCGGCTGGTAGAGCTGGGCCGCACTCCGCTCGAAGGCTACTCCTGCGCGTGACGTGCGACACATCGGCGCCCGCGCCGGCAGCCCTATTTTCGTACCCGGACCGCCGACACGATGGATCTGAGCACGACCTATCTCGGGCTGAAGCTGCCGCATCCGTTCATCGTCGGGTCGAGCCCGCTCGCCGACACGTTCGACGGCGCGCGGAGGCTCGAAGACGCCGGCGCCGCCGCAATCGTTCTGCGAAGCCTGTTCGAAGAGCAGATCCGAGGCGAGGGCGAGCGTGCCGGTGACGCCGACAGCGACGTGGTCGTCGGCTCCCTTCCCGAAATTCATCTCGAGAATCTGCGCCGCCTCAAGGAAGCGCTCGACATCCCGGTGATCGCGTCGCTCAACGGTTCGACGCTCGGCGGATGGATCGCCTGGGCGGCCGCGATGCAGGAAGTAGGCGCCGACGCGATCGAGCTGAACATCTATGAAGTCGCGACCGACGAGCGCTACTCGTCAGAGCACGTCGAGAAGATGGCAGCCGAGATCGTGCGGGAAGTGCGCGGCGTGGTTCGCATCCCGATCGCCGTGAAGCTGCTGCCCTACTACTCGTCACTTCCCTGGTTCGCGCGCCAGCTCGAGCAGGCGGGCGCCGACGGCGTCGTCCTGTTCAATCGCTTCTTCGAGCCCGACGTCGACGTCGAGAACCGGCGTGTTCTCTCCTGCCTGAAGCTTTCGACGAGCGACGAGCTGCAGCTGCGGCTGCGCTGGACGGCGATCCTCTCCGCGCAACTGAGGCACGCCCGGATCGCGGTGAGTGGCGGCGTGCACGACGCGGTCGACGCCGTGAAGGCAGTCATGTGCGGCGCCTCGGCCGTACAGGTCGTGAGCGCCCTCTACGAGAACGGTTCCGCCTACATGCGCACGCTGCGCGGCGACTTCGAGGACTGGATGGACGGCCACGGCTACGAGAGCGTCGAGCAACTCCGCGCCGTGCTCAGCATTCTCACCCCCGACGGGAACCATGGCCACAGCCGCCTCGACTACATGCGCATGCTGCAGAACTGGCAGCGCGAGCAGTAGGCAATAAGGCGACAGGCGACAGGCGAGAGGCGAGAGTAACCCCGACGCCACCGCCTCTTTGTCTGCTATTGCCTATCGCCTTTCGCCCATCGCCCATCGCCTGCCTCAAAACGGCTTGTACGGCAGCGACGGGAAGCGCTCCATCATGTAGAGGTGCGAGATCGGCACGGCGTAGGCGACGACGATCAGCACGACGGCGAGCGTTGCCCACACGGCGAACCGGTCCCATAGCCCGTACTCCGGCGCCCCCTCGAGAGGCTCCGAGAACTCCACCTTGTGCTCGTTCGTCCTTCGCCCCCACAGCGCGGTTCCGATGACGACGACGACGTAGAGGAACGCGCTGACGAACAGGATCACGCCTCCGATCGCCGACGCATCCGAGAACGGTTTCCAACTCCTCGCGACTTCGCTCCCGAACAACTGCGCGGTGTAGATGCGCCTCGGCATTCCCATCAGCCCGACGATGTGGCTCGGGATGGAGAAGAGCATCATCCCGAAGAACCAGAGGTACGGCTGCATCCTCGCGAGCGGCGCGTAACGCAGCTCGCGTCCGAGTACGCGCGGCAGCAGCCAGTAGGTCACTCCCATGAACGTGAGCGCCACGGCGGTGCCGACTGTGAGATGGAAGTGACCCTGGATCCACGCGGTGTTGTGGACCATCGTGTTCATCGCGTAGGCGGCGTTGATCGCGCCGCCGAAGCCGCCGATCGCGAAGGTCAGCATCGCGAGCGCGACCGACGAGAAGAGCGGATCGCGCCACGGCAGGACTCCAATCCAGTCGAAGAGCCCCCTCTTTCCCTTCATCCTCCCGGCGACTTCGAGCGACGCCGTCACCGTGAACGCGGTGACGAAACTGGGGAAGAGGATCGCGTAGGTCGTCAGCGTGTGGAGCATCTTCCAGGACGAGCTGATTCCCGGGTCGGAAAACTGGTGATGGAAGCCGACCGGCGTCGAGAAGAGGATGAACATCACGAAGACCATGCGCGTGAGCTTGTCGCTGAATAGCTTCCCGCCGACGTACTTCGGCAGCACCGTGTACCAGACGACGTACGCGGGGACGAGCCAGAAGTAGGTGAGCGGGTGGCCGAACCACCAGAACCAGGTCCGTGCGATCACGGGGTCGACCCTTTCGACGAGGCCGAGCGACCAGGGGACGAGCATGCCGACGACCTCGACGGCGAGCCCTGAGGTCGCGAGGATCCAGATCGCGACGGTCGCGAGCATGCCGTGGACCGGCAGCGGCACCGGCTCGGCGCGGTGCTCGCGGCGCCAGACGAGGTACGAGCGGATCATCACGGCGCAGAAGCCCCACGAGCCGACCACGAGTAGTGTGGCGCCGACGTAGAACGTCCAGTGCGCCTGCAGGGGCGGATAAAAAGTGTAGAGCACGGTGCTCTTGCCGGAGAGGATCGACAGCGTCGTCATGATCGTGCCGAAGAGCGCGACCCAGTACGAGGCTGACGCCAGGCCCTCCCACCGGAGGCCGATCGTGGCGCGGGCGAAGCAGTAGCCGAGCCCCATGATGAAGAAGGTCGTGAAGACGAGCGCCATGAGCACGCCGTGCGCCGTGACCGACATGTAGTAGAGGTTCTCGCTGCGCATCGGCAGGTTCACGTCGGCGCGCGAGAGCGCCTGGAAGACGGCCATGACCGAGGCGACGGCGAAGGCGGCGATGGCGACCGCGAAGTGGTTGATCTCGAGCTGGCTCGCGTTCTTCATTACGGTCACTCCACGATCACGCGAGCCTGCATCAGGTGATGCGCGAGGCCGCAGTACTCGTTGCAGACGACGAGGTATTCGCCCTTCTTCGCGAACGTCACGGTCTGTTGCGTGACGTAGCCGGGGATGATCATCGCGTTGACGTTCGTGCCGACGATCTGGAAGCCGTGGATCACGTCCGGGCTCGTTAGGCGAAAGGTCACCGGCTTGCCGGCCTTGACGACGATCGGGTCGGGCTGGAACGCGAACATGTGCGAGATGCCGACGACGAGCGCCGAGCCGTCCTCGCGCGTGTCGACACGCGGGTTCGAGAAGTCGGGATGGCTCCAGACCTTCTCCGGATCGACCGTCTCCATGTGGCTCGGCGGATGGACGGCGTGGGTGACGGCGGAGAAGACGACGGCGCCAAGGAAGCCGAAGATCATCACCGCGGCTGCCCAGAGCCATGCTCGTTCGTAGACGTGCACTTTCATCTCGATTGCTCCTCGTGAATTCGCTGGCGGAAGGATGGTTCGGGTCAGGGCTGCGGCGCGCCGCGAGGCATGAAGTAAAAGAAGAAGAGCGCGATCCAGCCGACCACGAACAAGAGGCCGTAGACCGCGACGATCGCGAGCGTCCCCTTCGGGTGCCCGATCTCGTCGACTGCAGGTTTCTCTTCGCTGTCCTCGTTCATGGCGCCGTTCTCCTTCCGCGGGATGGCCCAGGGCCGTCGCGCGACATGCTCAGTGCCGGGATCCGAGTTGAGCCCGGGGGATCGATTTGGTGGATACGCCCGATATCATACGCGCGCGCCCCGGCCCCGGCGCCTCCCCGCTCTGTACCATCTTGTAGCTTCGCGCCCACGGGGGTTTCCCCTACACTCGTCACATCGATCGACGCGAGGTGAACCCGATGGAGAACCAGGAGGACGGGAAAGGCCCGGCAGGAGCCGAGGATATCGACGCGCTCGCGGCGCAGGTCGTGACCTCCGGCCCGCGCGAAGCCGCGGAGCTTCTGCGCGACATACCCGTGGATGTCGTGTCCGAGACGCTGCGGCGGATCAACCCTTCGTTCGTTCAGGACGTGCTCGAGCACCTCTCCGAGAAGCAGCGCGACGAGGTGATCGAAAACGCCGAGGCGGCAGGGGAGCAGTGGGAGCGCAACCTCACGTATCCGGAGGACACGATCGGCCGCCTGATGGAGCCACCCGTGGCCGTCTTCACGCGCATGCAGTCGATCAGCGAGGCGACCGAGCGCGTCCGCGAGCTCGTCAAGAAGGTTTTCGTCACATACTGCTTCGTCGTCGACGCGCAAGGGAAGCTCGTGGGCGTCGTCACGATGCGCGACCTGCTGCTCGCGCCTAACGACGAGCTGCTCGAGAACGTGATGCTTCGAAATCCGTTCTTTCTGACGCCCGAGACCGGGCTGATGGAAGCGATGAAGCGCGTGCTCAACCGTCACTACCCGGTCTATCCCATCTGCGACGAGACCGGGAAGCTCATCGGACAGGTCCGCGGGCAGACGATGTTCGAGGAGCAGGCGTACGAGATCAGCGCGCAGGCAGGCGAGATGGTCGGCGTCGACAAGGAGGAGCGTCTCACTACGCCGTGGGCGCGCAGCCTGAAGTTCCGGCATCCCTGGCTGCAGTTGAATCTCCTGACGGCGTTCATCGCCGCGGCGGTGGTCGGGTTCTTTCAGGACACGATCGACCGGATCGTGATCCTGGCCGTCTTCCTGCCGGTGCTCGCTGGACAGTCGGGCAACACTGGCTGCCAGGCGCTCGCCGTCGCTCTCCGCGGCATGACCCTCGGGGAGCTTCGCGCGGGTCGCGAGCGCGCGCTCGTGATGAAGGAATCGTTCCTCGGTCTTCTCAACGGGGCTCTCGTGGGCGTGAGCGCCGGCGTCGCGATGTTCTTCGTCGCTCGCGCGCAGGGGAACCCGAACGCGTTGACCCTCGGCGCGATCGTCTTTTTCGCGATGATTTGCAGTTGCGTCATCAGCGGCCTCTCCGGCGCGATGATTCCGCTCACGCTGCGCAAACTCGGCGCCGACCCGGCGACCGCATCCAGCATCTTCCTGACGACTGCCACCGACGTTGCGAGCATGGGTATCTTCCTGTCGCTGGCGACGCTACTGATACCGAAGTAGGCGAGAGGCAGGCAGTGGACTGATGTGGAGTGCGAAAGCGAAGCTTTCGCGCCCGAAGCGCAGCTTCGGGCCACGGTGCGTGGACGATGCCGAAGCTTCGCTTCGACCAGGAATAGCGAAAGCTTCGCTTTCGCTATTCCACATGGCATCGTGCCTGCTTTTCGCCTTTCGCCTATCGCCCGAGGATCTTCGTCGCGACCGCGTGCGACTGCTCGAGCAGCATCGGGAGGCCGATTCCTCGCAGGTAGTTGCCGGTCAGGAAGATGTTCTCGGGAAGCGGGAGCTTCGAGGGGGCAAGGCGCTCGAGATGGAGATCGTAGTGCGGCAGTCCGACGTGCCAGCGTTGCGGGTAGCGGGCGATCGGCTCGATCCGCTTTCCGACGAGGCGCTCGCGATCGCGGTCCATCACTTCGAAGAGCGCCGCGTCGTCGAGGTCGAGAATCGCGCGGTCTGTCGCGCCACCGTAGATCCAGCTCTCCGAATGCCCCTCGCCGCGGTTCGGGAAGATATTCGTGTTGAAGAGGACGCCGAGGGCGCGGACTCCTTCCTCGCGGGGGAACAGCGTTCCGAATCCGGGCCAGCTGTTCTCACCCGACGGGAAAAACGCGGTCACGCGGAGCAGCGGCACCATCTCGATCGACGCGAGCGCCTTCGACGTCTCGGGAGCCCGCTCCTTGAGCAGCTCGCTGCAGTCGCGCGCCGAGGTGGCGAGCACGGTGATGCCGTCGAACAGGCCATCGCCGGCCGCGCCGGTCCTGATCTCGACACCAAGCTCCCGGAGTTTCGTGACAATCGTTGCGGTGAGTTGCGCGAGGCCGTTAGGCGGGGCGACGAGACCGGCCTTCGACGGTTTCGGCGGCTTCTCGCGCTTTCCGAAGAGCAGGCTGGCGCTGAGCGCGGCGGGATCGCCGGCGTAAATGCCTTGTAGCACGGCGCTGAGGATCTTGCGGGTCGGCGTCACGCCGATCACGCGGCTGCCCCATGCCTCGACCGACTCTCCCGCCTTCGGGCGGAAGCCATCGGTCAGCAGGTGTGCGCCGAGCTTTCCGGCAAAGCCGAGCGACTCGCCGAACGCGAGAGGCCACTGCGTCGGTCGCCCGTGACGGTAGAGATAGCGCCGGCGGCTCGCCTTCAGCGTGTGGACGAGCGGAACGTCGAGCTGCCTGCAGAGCTCTTCGAGGCGGCCCGAGTTGCGGATTCCGCTCGCCGCTGTCTCCACGAGTCCCTGCGGCGTCGCGAGTGTGTCGACCATCCCGCCGAGGCGCTGCTGCTTCTCGACGATCGTGACCTCGGCGCCGCCGCGCGCGAGGTAGTAAGCAGCCGTGAGTCCCGAAAACCCGCCGCCGACGATCGTGACGCGCTTCATAGGGCCATCGAGAAGATCTTCGTCTTCGGCTCGCTCGTCCGGAGCCGCATGTCGAAGAAGCAGGTCGCGTTGCGCAGGAACGGCTTGCCGCGCTCGAGCAGCCGAAGCTCTCGCCCTTCGAGCGTGACGATGCCGTCATCGATCATCGGTGCGAGGAACTTCTGCGCGTCGGCGACCTGTCCGGGCTCGAGCGTCACGTGGAGCTGCGTCATGAACTGAAGGATCTGCTGGCGGAGATTGCGATCGTCCTCGTTGAGGAGATGACCGCGCATCGTCGGGAACTTCCCTTCCGCGATTCGCTGCTCGTACTCGGGCGCCTTCTTCACGTTCTGGTGGAAGCAGGTCGGGCTCTCGGAAATCGCGCTCACGCCGAGACCGAGCATCACGTCGGTCCGGAACTCGGTGTAGCCCATGAAGTTCCGGTGGAGGGTGCCGTCGAGCTGCGCCTTCGTGAGCGAGTCGTGCGGCAACGCGAAGTGGTCCATGCCGATCTCGACGTAGCCTCCGGCGAGAAAGATCTCTCGCGCGATCTCGTAAAGCTCGCGCTTCTCGGCCCCTTCGGGAAGATCCTCGTCCTTGAACAGGCGTTGCGCCGGCTTGATCCACGGCACTTTCGCGAAGCTGTAGAACGCGATGCGATCGGGACGCAGACCGAGCGTGAGCTCGGCCGTCTTCCGGATCTTCTCCGCGGTCTGCTGTGGAAGACCGTAGATGAGATCGTAGTTGACCGACGTGTAGCCGATCTCACGCGCGTCGCGTGTCAACTGCTCGGTGACCTCGTAAGGCTGGATGCGATTGACGAGGTACTGCACCGTCGGGTCGAAATCCTGCACGCCCATCGACACGCGGGTGAATCCATTCGCGTAGAGGGTCTCGAGATGCTGGCGCGTCGTGACGCGCGGGTTCACTTCGACCGAGGCGTCGAACTCGTCGGAGCGAGTCCCGAACCGGCTCGCGATCGGCTCGAGCAGCGCCGCGAGGCTCTCGGGCGCGAGGAAGGTCGGCGTGCCGCCGCCGAGATGAAGCTGCCGGAACGAGCGCTGGGCGAGCTCGGGGACCGCGGCGAGGTACATCTCCAGCTCCGCGAGCACGCGCTTGACGTACGGCTCCTCGCGGCGGTGGTCCTGCGTGATGACGTTGTTGCAGCCGCAAAAGGTGCAGAGCGACTCGCAGAAGGGAATGTGGATGTACATCGACCAGCGGCAGTCGGGCTTCTGCGCCGCCTTACGCAACTCGCCGAGCCACTGCTCGGTCGTCGGATCGTCGGTCCAGTAGGGGACGGTCGGATAGCTCGTGTACCTGGGGACAGGCACGTCGTACTTCTCGAACAGGTTCACGATCTTTTCAGTCATCGAAACATTTCCCGCACGAGCTTGACGAACGTCCGCACATTTTCCTCCGGTGTCGCCGGCAATAGCCCGTGGCCCAGCCCGCAGACCCAGCCGCGGCGCCCTTCCGGAGTGAGAGCGGCGAGCGGCTCGAGCCAGCGCTTCAGCGCGTCGGCGAACGCGTCAGGAGAGAGAAAGAGGAGCGTGGGGTCGAAATTTCCCTGGACGAATCCCTGGCCGCCGAAGAGACCGAGCGCTTCGGACATGTCCCAGCGCCAGTCGACCCCAAAGCCTGCAATCGGAACCTGGGCGAGCCGAGGATCGCGCAGGTGCGCCGGCTGCGAGCCTTTCGAGTAGTAGCCGACCCGGCTGGGGAACATGCTGACGAGCGGGAGGATGTCACGGAGAAGCTCGCGCCGGAACCAGTCGGGAGCGGCTTCGCCCGCCGCGGTGTCGAGGATCATCACCACCTCGGCGCCACCGTCGAGTTGAAGCCGGATGTTCTCGACGAGCAGCGGCACCATCCGGTCGGCGAAGGCGCGGTAGAGCGCGGGATCGGCCTTCGACTTCCGAAGCGAGCCCTGGTGGCTCCCTTCGACGGCGTAGACGAAAAGGGTCCATGGGCCGCCGACGAAGCCGATTACGCTCTTGTCGGCGGGGATCGCTTCGCGCGTGAGCCGCATCGCCTCGCGCTGGAACTCGAGATACGGGACGGCGTCGTCGAGGCTTCGAAACCGGGAAAGTTGTGCCGCGTCGAGCTTCGGCTCGAGCTTCGGTCCCGAGTCCTCGTAGGTCAGCGCGAGCCCCAGCGCTTCGAGAGGGAAGAGCAGGTCGCTGAAGAGGATCGCGAGGTCGAAGTCGAAGTCGGCCACGGGGCCGCGAGCCGCTTCCGCCGCGAGCTCGGGCACGCGGCAGAGGTCGACGAACGAGTGTTTCTTGCGAAGCTCCTGGTAGTGCCTGTGATACCGGCCTGCCTGGCGCATCATCCAGATGGGAGGGGTCGCCTGCGGCACCCCTTTGAGGGCGTTCTTGAATCGCTCTGAAGACATGTCGGCTGTCGTCTCGTTTCCAGGGCCCGGGCGTGTCGAGTTCCCGGCTTCTCCCGGCTGCTACTCTGCCTTTTCGGGCGGAAAAAAGGTAGTGCGGATTGTCACAATTGGGGGAAAACAGGCGAAGGGCGAGAGGCGAGAAGCAGGCTAACGCAGGCGAAAGGCGACAGGCGATGAGCGGTCACAACCCGCGACAGGCGAGAGGTGGTGGACAGTCAACAGTTCCGACTCGTGCTGGTGATTGTCGCACCCGGACCCTTGGGCCTACTCATCGCCTTTCGCCTTTCGCCTCTCGCCTCCTCCCGACGATAATGCTCGCGACATGCGCCCCAAGATCGGCATCCTCCTCGCCCAGCTGGGAACTCCCGACGCCCCGACGACGCCGGCGGTCCGGCGCTACCTCGCCGAGTTTCTCAGCGACCGGCGCGTCGTCGACCTCAATCCGCTTCTCTGGAAGCTGATCCTCTACGGAATCATCCTGCAGACGCGTCCCGCGAAGTCGGCGGCGCTCTACCGGAAGATCTGGACTCCCGAAGGCTCACCGCTGCTCGTGCTGACGAAGAAGAAGGCGGAACTGCTCGAAGACGCGCTCGCAGCCGACCTCGGGAGCACGGTCCGCGTGGAGGTTGCGATGCGTTACGGGAATCCGTCGACGTCGGCGGCGATCGACAAGCTCGTCGAGTGGGGCGCTGAGCGGATTCTCCTGTTCCCGATGTACCCGCAGTACTCCGCGGCGACCACCGGCTCGACCTACGACGCGGTCTTTCAGGATCTGCAGAAGAGACGGTTCGTGCCCGCGCTTCGCGTCGTCCCGCCGTATTACGACAATTCGCTTCACATCGAGGCGCTCGCGGAGTCCGTGTGGGAAGTGCAGCACCACCTCGACAATCCTGTCGACAAGGTGATCGTCTCGTTCCACGGGATTCCGCAGCGCTACGCGCGGCTCGGTGATCCATACCCCCAGCATTGCGAAGCGACTGCGCGCGCGCTCGCGGCCTCGATGCGATGGAAGCCCGAGCAGTGGATGCTCACCTACCAGTCGCGCTTTGGCCGCGAGCCGTGGCTGCAGCCTTACACGGACGAGACGCTGATGGGGCTCGGGAAGAAGGGAGTGAGGCACATTCTCGCGCTCTGCCCCGGCTTCACGACCGACTGCCTCGAGACGATCGACGAGATCGGCAACCTCGGCGAGGAGCAGTTTCGCGAGGGTGGTGGTGTTTCACTGACGCTCGTCCCGTGCCTCAACGACCGTCCGCGCTGGATCGAGGCGATGGCGACGATCGCGATGCATGAGCTGCAGGGATGGGTCTAGCCGCTTTTCGGAATTGAAAATTGCGGAATGGAGAATTGAGAGACGGCGCGAAGGCGGGTTGGTGCGATGCCCGTCCGAGTTGTCGTCCTGAGGAGCGAGCGACGAAGGACCTCGCAGGCTAGTACAAGCGTGCGACGGGCGAGGTGCCGTGGTTAGGGCCGTGGCGCTGAAGTTCATGCGTACTAGCCTGAGAGGTCCTTCGCTGCGCTCAGGACGACAAGCCGTGCGGGCGCTGCGATAACCCCCGGCTGAAGCCGGGGGCTACCGATCTCTCGTCGCTGCGCGACGTGCATCGTTGAGCGTCACGGTCTGTTGCAGCGAAAATCCGAAATCCGAAATCCGAAATCCGAAATCCGCTACTCCCTCTCCTCCACGGTGATCCTCGTCTCGTCTCCGTTGGCGCGGATCTCGGGGACGTACATCGCCTGGCCTAACAGCGGCAGGGCGTGGAACTGGCCAGGAACTTCGGCGCGCATCGTGTAGCGGATCTCCCAGACGCCCTGGGCGAGCTTGTCGATGAAGAGCGCCACCTTGCGATCGCGCAGCTCGCGGTAGACCCACTGCTGCGCGCCGTAGCCCGACGTCGGGCGTTTCGGCGCGGCGCGTTTCTCGGCCGTGCCGTGCTTTTTCTCGATCTCGGGCGTCAGCATCTGGCGGGCCCAGAGCGGCTGCCCCGAAGTGAGCTCGACCGCTTCGAGCCCTGCCGGCTTGAGATCTTCGAACAGGAGGTACTCGTAATCGTTCTTCGTCTCGATCGTGACGACGACCTCGACGCGCTCGCCGCTCTTGACCGACTCGCCGTCGCGCAGCGCGACCCGGTCGTAGACGCGACCCTTGAGCAGCGTCGGACGGCCGACGAGCTTGAAGTACTCGCGCTTGACGAAAAGCTCGCTGCCTGCCGCCTTGATCGGCTCCTCGAGGCTGAAGAAGACCGACTCGGCCGACACGTAGAGCGCGCTCGTGCCCGAGAGCCGCTTCACGCGAATCTCGTTTTTCTCCCGGATCGCCGACGACGGAATCGCGAAGCGGCTGGGCGCGCCGAGCATCTCGCTCTTCGTCACCTTCTTCTTCGCGATCGACTGGCCGTTGACCAGGAGCTCGTACTCGACGTCCGACGCCGTCTCTCCGCTCGCGCGGAGGTACTCGTTGAGCGCGAGGACCGTGATGGCCGTGTCGCGCGTGTTGCTCCACTGCGCGCCGCGGCGATTCTTCACGAGCCAGTTCATCGCCGGCTCGACCATCCTGTGCTTCGGGTCGACGGTCATCAGCGCGCGCAGGACGAACGCGGTCGACTCGACGGGGCCTTCATGCCAGCGCCACCAGAAGCCGCGCGAGCCCCAGTACGCCGTCGCCATGACTTCCGGCGCGCCCGAGCCGCTGCCCGGGACGAGGATCGAGGCGTCGGGTGCCTTGTCGACGATCGCGCCGTTCTCGAGGTTGCGCACGAGTGTCTGTGCGCGCTCGGTCTGACCGAAGCGGTGCGCGGCGATGGTGAACGCGGCGCGGCCGTACGTCGACATCTTGTCGCGGCCCGCCCAGAGATTGTCGAGCGCCTTCTTCTGGAACTCGGTCGGCTGGCCCTTCGACGCCATCGCCAGGGCGTGCAGCATCCACGCCTGGCGGTCGAGGTCGCGCTCCTCTTCGACGAGCTCGGTGTCGAGGTAGTTCACCGCGCGGTCGAGCACGCCGTCCTTCACCTTGAATCCGCCGTCGCGCGCGACGGCGAGGCCCCAGACGACGTACGCAGTCATGAAGTGGTCGCTCTCGCCTTCCTTCCACCATCCCCATCCGCCGTCGGAGTGCTGGAAGTCGTAGAGGCGCACGAGCCCCGCGCGAATCATTTCGTCGAGTTTCGCGAGGTCTTTCTTTCCATCGGGATGAGTTTTCGCCGCGCTCGCGCGCTCGATGCCGCCGAAGATGCGGCTCGCAACGGTCGCGCGGTCGATCCCCTGGTCGGCGAGCGTCTTCGCGACGATCGCCGCCGGGAGGAACCGGCTCATCGTCTGCTCGGTGCAGCCGTAGGGGTAGTCGATGAGGTAGGGGAGAGCGTCGAGCATCGTGACGGCGAGGCTCGGCGCAACCTGCACCGTCATCGTCGTAGTGCCGTCACGCCGCTCCTTCGGCAGGTTGAGCGCAAACACGCCCTCGGCGCCGCGGAGCCGCCCCGAGGTGGAGAGGAACTTCTCGATCCCATGGTCGAAGACCGGGAGCGGCTTCTCCATCGCGTCGGCGAGCTCTCCCGCCTTGCCGGTGACGCGCAGCCGCGCTTCGCCCGGCTCCTTCACCGCGACCACCCAGTCGACGCGTCCTTCGCCGTTTGCCGCGATCTCGATGGGCCCGGCTTCGCCCTTCACGGGCTTGCCGTCTTTCCAGAGACCGGAAACGACCAGGCCGGAGACGTCGATCGACGGCGTGACCGTGAGCGCCTTGTCGGTGTTGTTGTTGATGACTGCCGAGACGACCGCGAGGTCGCCGACGACGAAGAAGCGCGGTGCCTGGAGACGGACGATGAGCGGCATCTTCGTCCGCGTTTTCTGCGTGCCGATGCCGAACTCCGCGCCGTCCGTCGCCGCGCGCGCCGTCGCGCGCCACGTCGTGAGCGAGTCGGGATAGGTGACCTTCACGGTCGCCTTGCCCGATGCGTCGGTGACGAGATCGGGCTTCCAGAGAATCGTCGAACGGAAGTCGCTGCGGACCTGAACGGCGGCGTCGCCGCCGCCGGTCACCGCGTTCTCCTTCTTCTCGCCGGGTGCGTCCTTGCGCGCGGCGCTCTTGGCCATCTGCCGCATCGGCTGAGCTGCCATGGCGGGGGCAGGCGCAGCTGCCACCATGTCCGCCGACATGTTGGAAGCTACCTCCGTCGTCTCCAGGACGCGGGCGCCACCGACCGCACCCTGCGCACGGAATTCCTGCTCCGCGCCGGCCTTTTCGTCGCGCTCGTTCATCGCGTAGCGCGCGTCGATGAGCTGGCCGCTCTTTCCCTTCACGAGCTTGATGTACGCCCTCTGCTGGAAGCTGCTCGATGCCTGCACCGAGTGCGGACGCTTCGTGCCGTAGAAGAAGGGGCGCGGATCGCCCGCGTAGTCTTCCTGAATCGAGTAGACCGATTCGTCGACCAGGCCTAACGAGACTTCCGCTGCGACCGGCTTGCCGTCGGCATCGGTCGTCGTGATCGAGAGCGTTCCTTCTTCGCGCGGCTTGTACTGCTCGCGATCGCTCTTGATGTCGACGTTGAGGAAGCGCTCCACGGGCGGGACGATCAGCTCCTTCGTGTCCATCTGGAGCTGGAGATCCATCACCGACGTCGCGGCGATGAAGATGTTGGGGATGTGCTCGGCGCCGATCGGAAGCTCGATGAGCTTCACGTTACCGGTCATCTCGACGAGACGGTGGCTGTAGATGTCCTCGCCCTCGACGCTGAAGAGGACGAAGCGCCCGGCGCTCGGCGTGACGACCATGATCGGCGCGGTCTTACCCGCGCGGATCGCCTCGGTGTCGAGGATGAGCTGGATGCCATCGTGGAAGTAGCCGATCCGCGCGGACGACGTCGTCGAGACCCACACGGTCGTTTCCGCCGTGACGACGTCGCTCGGCCGGACCGGCTTCACGGTCGGGGTGCTCGTCCAGACGACGCGGTAGTAACCCTCGCGCGCTGCCGCGAAATTGAAGGTCGCTTTGCCGTCGAGGCCGGTCTTGAGCGTTTCCTTCGTGACGTCCTCGTGCTCGTAGCCGCGCTCGATGAGCATCCACGGGTGCATGCCCGGCTCCTGCGGCGGCGGGAAGATGCCGCTCTTCGCGCGCGCGGCCTCGAGCTCGCGGCCTTCGAGGCGCGTCCCCTTTGGGTCGAGCCACACCTCTTTCCATGTGTCGCGCGTGACGACGACCGTGCCGTTGGCCGACAGGGGATCGTTGTTCGCGGTGAGCGTCTCGAGGTCGACGGCGACTTTATCGCCCGGACGGTAGAGGTAGTGCTTCGGACGCGCGTAGGCGTAGAACGGTTTCTGTGTCACGCGCACGCTGCCCGATCCGGAGACTTCGCGGCGCGACGCGTCGGTCACGCGCGCTTCGACGGCGTACTCGAGGTCGTTGCCCTGGCGCGGGCTGTCGATGACGATCCGTGCGATGCCGTCGGCGTCGGTCGTCACGATCTCGCGTTTGACGATCTGCCCCTCGTCACCGTAGCCGTAGTGGCGCGGAGAGCTGCTCTCGAAGTACCAGGGATAGTCGCGGCGGGGCATCCACGAGTGCCAGAAGCCTTTCTGTCGAACGACGATCTCCGCGGACGCGTTCGCGACCGGGCCACCGAAGAAGTAGGCGGCTTCGACGACGATCTCGACCTTGTCGCCGAGCCGGAAGCTCTTCTTCTTCCCATCCTCTTCGGGTGTCTTCACCGTGACGAGGAACTCGGGGAGCTTGTACTCCTCGAGACGGAAAAGTGTCGCCGAGCCGATGTTGCGCTCGCGGCGTTCGGTGTAGAAATTGGCGCGATATTCGCCGAGCGGCATCGTCGCGTTCAGCGCGAGCTCGCTCCAGGCGCTGCCGAAGGCGTTCAGCTTCATCTTTCCTTCGGCGACCTTGGAGCCGCGCGGGTCGAAGATCTCGTACTCGATCGTCTGGTCCGCAGGAGTGGAGTACTTCAGGTCCTTCTCGATGCGCGCAGTCACCTTCCACTGCACGGTCTCTTCGGGGCGATAGGCGGGGCGGTCGGTCACGGCGTAGATGCGCCACGAGCCCTCGGGGTTGGCGTTGCCGTAGGCGTAGCCCTGGAGCATCGCCTGCTTGTCGCCGGCGATCGCCGTCGCGAAGAGCTGATGCGAGCCGCGGCGCGCGTCGAGCTCGAACTCGGCGATGCCGTCGGCGCCCGTCGTCTTTGTCCAGTTCGAGAAACGGTGCTTTCCGTTCTCCCAGTACTGCTCCCAGAGTTTGACTTTCGCGTTCGCGATCGGCGCGCCGGTACGCGCGTCAGCGACGAACGCGACCGAACGGCGACCCGAGCTGCGCGTGACGATCGCGACGTCAGTCACGAGCACGAGCTCGCGCGCAGAGCCGGAGCCCGACTTCGCTTCGAGCAGATACGCGCCAGGTGCGAGCTCTCGGTCGATCTCGACCTGCTCGCTGCCGGGGACGTAGTCACCCTTGCTGTCGAGCTGGCGTGTCCAGCTCGCGAGGGCCGACCCGCCTTCGATCGCCTGCAGCCACTGCGACAGGTCGCGATCGCCTTCGCGGAAGGTGATGTTCGAAGTGAGGTCGACCTTGCGCAGCGTGATCTCGGCCGACTTGATGTTCCGCCAGCCGATGACGTACTGCGCCTTCGAGCCTGGGAGGAAGACGTTCGATACGGCGAGCGTGAGCGACGGCTGCGTGATGTCGCGGATGCGATTCTCCGCGTCGTCGAGGTAGGGCGTCTCGCCCTTCCTGTATTCGCTCGTGATGCGCCGGTACGACGCGAGCGCCGCCGGAAAGTCGGGTGAGACGCGGAACTGCCCGTTGTCGAGGTAGTCGATGCGACCGCTCCGCTCGAGCCATTGTCCCTGGCTGAAGAGAGCGTCATCGTGCCATTCGGCCTGCTTGCCGGGCGCGACGGCCGCGGCGAATGCATCCTTGACGCGTTCCTGCATCTCGGGGCTTCCGTTGTGCTGCATGGCGAGCGCGAGCAGGTAGTTCGCGCGCGCGACGTCGGAAGGCGTTTTCGCGATCTTCACCGCGTTCTCGAGAACGTTCTGTGGCAGCGTGTTGCCCCAGTAGCGGTAGCGCTCCCAGGGATCGCGCCACGCGGGGAGCGCGGCCTTCCAGACGATGGCGAGGTAGCGCGAGCGGGCCAGCTCGAGGTCGGGGTCGCCGCCCCACCAGTCGAGCGCGCTCTGGTAGTGAGGCCACGCCGCGCCCCAGTTGCGTGAGTTCGTCAGCGACCACCAGGAGTCGCCAATCGACTCGCGGATCTCCGCGCCGAGCCTTGCCTGCACCTGGTCCTCGAGGTCGAGCTCGCCGAGCAGCTTGTCCAACTCACGACGCGCGTCGTCGATCGGCGTCGTATCGGCGACGTCGTCGGTCGAGAACTTCCGCCAGCCGGTGTCGGCGAGACGGAAACGGACCCAGCGGCGCTCCTCGTCGGCGAGCGACGTCTGGTCGATCTTCGTGTACTCGTCGTGCGCGAGGGCCCACGAGCCCTCCGCGTACAGCGCTTCGGCGCTTTTCTTCTGCATTGCGTACCCCGTGCGATCGCTCTGACCGGGAACGGCCCAGAGGGCGACGAATGAAAAAGCGGCGAGTGAAATCGCGATGGTGAATCTGCGCATGATGGCTCCAATCGGTCTGTCGAGTGATTAGACGCCGCAGGAGCGTCCGACGCAACCGCCCCGGCAGGCGAGAGCTGGCGAGGCGGGAGGCGACGAGGCGATCAGGCGATGAGCAGACATACGTCGCACCCTCCCCGCCGCGAAGCGGCCCGCAGATGGTTATCTCGGCGCGTGAGCGCCGAGATAGGCGTCGCGCGCATTCTCGGCTTGCCGCCTGTGGGATCGCGCCGCTATGCTCCGTGCCGTGACGGAAACCGCCCCTGAACTGACCGTGGTGCTCGTCGTCGGCACGCGGCGCGAGCGCGCTACGGCCTGCCTTCGCTCCATCCTCGATCAACTGGGAGCGCGGCTCGAGATCCTGCTCGTCGATCTGGGGCGAGGTGCTCCGCCGCTCCCCGGCTCGGACGACCCCCGAGTGCGGTTGATCGTTCCACCGGCCGGAACGCTGTTCGCCGAGGCGCGCGCGATCGCGGTGCGCGACGCGCGGGCGCCGTTCATCGCGTTTCTGGAAGAGCATGCACTCGCGATGGAGGGATGGGCCGCCGCGATCGTCGCGGCACACGCCGACGGATGGGACGGAGTCGGGGGGCAGGTCGCGGACCTCCGCGGCGGCGACCCCGTCGCCCGCGTCGTCTCGCTGATGAACGACATCCGTTGGCTCGAGCCGGCGCGCGCGCGCGAGGTGAGCTTCCTCCCCTCGCACAACTCCTCCTACCGGCGCGAGCTGCTGCTCCGTCTCGGTGACGAGTTGGCGTCGTTGCTGCGCGTCGAGTCGGTGCTCTGCCAGAGGTTGACGCGCGATGGGGCGCGCCTTTACCTGGAGCCTCGGGTTCGGTTCGTCCATCCCTACGAGACCTCGCTGAGGAGCAACGCGCGCGTCTACTTTCTATACAGCCGCTATCTCGCCGTGGCGCGCGCCGAAGCGAATCGCTGGCCGGGCTGGAAGCGACTCGTCTACATCCTCGGCTCTCCACTGATGCCCTTTCACTACCTCGTGAAGTTCTTCGGCGTCGTGAGGCATGAGCGCCCCGATCTCTGGCGACACGCCTTCGCCGGGACGCCGCGGATTCTCGTCGCGCAGATTGCCGCCGCCTTCGGGCACACCGTCGGTCTGATTGCCGGGGTAGGAAATGCCGAGGCCGAGTTTTCGGAGTACGAGCTGGGTGAAGAGCGGGAGAAGATGACAGGCGAGAAGCGATGAGCGGGCCATGTGGAGTGCGCAAGCGCAGCTTGCGCCCTTCCTCGGCGGAAGCCGCAGCTTCCGCTCCCTCGTGCCGCGTCACGAAACGCCGAAGCTGCGCTTCGGCAAGGTTGGGTGAAAGCTCCGCATTCGAATTCCGCGGGGACTCTCCGCCTGCTTATCGCCTCTCGCCCTTCCGCCTCTCGCCTTCGTTGCAAAAACAAAAACCCCACCCGATTGGGGTGGGGTTGCGAATTGCGAAAAATTGGTCGGGGCTAGAGGATTCGAACCTCCGACCTCACGGACCCGAACCGTGCGCTCTACCAGGCTGAGCTAAGCCCCGACGTGAGGTCGCGCCTTGCGGCGCGAGAGCGCGGATTCTAGGTGAATTCGCGCCCTCGGTCAAACCGGCTGTCCGGAGAGTGCATTCCCGGCCCTTTTCGGTGCCCGAGCCGGGCAGTTTCAAGACATTGCACGCCTACTCATCGCCTCTCGCCGCTCGCCGCATCGCCTGTTTTCTCAATTCTCAATTCTCAATTCCGCAGCTATCGTGTTCCCATGCGTCACCTGATCTCGATTCTCCTCCTCGCGCTCCTCACATTGCCCGCCCTCGCCTGGGGCCGGAAAGGGCATGACCTCGCCAACGAGGGAGCGACTCACGCGGTGCCTTACGAGTTGCCGCGCTTCTTCCACGATGCCTATCCGGGTCTCGTCTACATGGGATACGAGCCCGACCGGTGGCATGGCGCGGGGGAGGCGGCCGACAACGTGTCGTCGAACGACCACTTTCTGGATTGGGAGTACGTCGCGTCGCTTCCGATCACCCCGAAGCGGTACGAGTTTCTCGCGCTGCTCGAGACGAGTGGCACGCTGCGCGCGAGAGCCATCGACAACCGGACGACCGGTTTCGTGCCGTGGCGCGTCGCCGAGACGTGCGACCTGCTCGAGCGGCAGTGGCAGCTCTGGAAGCGCTCGTCCGAACCGCTCGACCGTCCGCAGATCGAGCGCAACATCGTCTACCTCGCGGGCCTCCTCGGTCACTACGTCGCGGATTCGGCGAACCCGCATCACGCGACCGTTCATTACAACGGATGGGTGGGCGCGGAGAACCCGGAGCGCTTCCGAACCGACTGTGGCGCGCACGCTCGCTTCGAGTCGGACTTCGTGTCGCGCAAGCTTTCGATCGACGACGTCGTTCCGCTGATGAGGCCGGTCACGCGCCGTGACGACTATTTCGCGGCCGCGATCGAGCTCGTCCGCGAGTCGCATTCGCTCGTGCCGGCGCTCTATCGGCTCGATCGCGACGGCGCGTTCGACGGCGCGGGGAGCGAAGCTGGAAAGCGATTCGCGGCCGAGCGTCTCGCCACCGGGTCGTCGTGGCTTCGCGACCTCTGGTGGACGGCGTACCTCAATGGCACGCAGGGCAGGCCGAGGAAGGAGCAGCGATGAAGATCTACACGAAGACGGGAGACGCCGGCGAGACCTCGCTGCTTGGCGGCGAGCGCGTGCGGAAAGACCACAATCGAATCGAGGCATACGGAACGATCGACGAGCTCAACTCGCAGATCGGGGTCGTTCGCGCCGCGTGGCCCGGTGGGCCGATCGACGGCGAGCTCGCCTCGATCCAGAGCGACCTGTTCGAGATCGGCGCGCTCCTCGCTTCGGCGGTGCCGAACGAGCAGTTCTGCGGCGTGCGGGACGCGAGGATCGAAGCGCTCGAGCGCGCAATCGACAAAATGGAGTCGGAGCTCGTGCCGCTTAAGAACTTCGTCCTTCCTGGCGGTTCGCCCGAATCGGCAGCCATGCACGTTGCTCGAACCGTCTGCCGGCGCGTCGAGCGGGAGGTCGTCGCACTCGGCGAGCCGGGCGAGGACACCTCGCGCGCGACGCGCTATCTCAACAGGCTTTCCGACTTTCTCTTCGTCGCGGCGCGCTACGCCAATCACGTCCGCGGCGTCGGCGACGTTCTCTGGCACGCGAGGTAGCCTCTAGAACTCATGCGAAGAGCGAAAGCGAAGCTTTCGCTCTTCCTCGGCGGAAGCCACAGCTTCCGCTCGCATTTTCGCCGGTGCCTGCGCCGAAGCTCTGCTTCGGCATGGAAAGGCGAAAGCTTCGCTTTCGCACTCCACAAAAGAACGCGGCGCCTTGCGGCGCCGCGATGTGATCTCGTTTCGAGGGCAACTACTCCGCGCTCTCGAGCTCCTTGATCCGATCGCGCACGATCATGTCGGCGAGCTCGGGAACGACTTCCCAC
>JBPPMG010000230.1:0-20512 GCA_051305935.1 Thermoanaerobaculia bacterium | reverse complement strand
CGCGCGGTTCGCGCGGGCCTTCGTGGGTCAGGGGTGCTTCTCTCCGTGTTAGGCCGCGGACGCGGCCCGGATTCTCTTTTCGTGCGGCTTCCCCCCGGCTGAAGCCGGGGGCTACCGATGTTGCGTCGCTGCGCGACGCCGGCTTTTCACTGAGAGACAGGCCGCTCATCGCCTTTCGCCTCTCGCCTTTCGCCTCTCGCCTTTCGCCTTTCGCCTCTCGCCTGCTTTGACCTCTGACCTGCCTTACCTTGCGATGTACTCGTTCACATCCGGGTCTTCGAGGAGCACGGCACCGGCGATTTCGACGAAACGATCACAGGCCACGCTGGCGATCGCATCGGAGCGCGACAGAAGGACTCCGAGCGTCGCGCGACCCTTCACGGGTGATTCGGACGGCTCGAGAAAACAGAGCTCGATTTCTCCCTTCGCAAGCGTCGCGCGGATCACCGCGGCGCGGCGTGTCGTGGGATCGACCTCGTGGCCCCAATCGCCGAGGCTCACCGCCGCGACGACGCTGCGCTTCCCGTGCTCCCGTGGATCGAGTGCGGCGTAGTAGAAGGCCACGGTCTCGCCGTTCTCGTGGACGAATCCAAAGGTGGCGCGCCGCTCCTTGCCGCAGCAGGGACACGACTCCGCGTGGACGATCGCTCCGGGCTCGACGTGCAGCATCACGACGATTCTACGGGGATCGTTCGATCGGGGAAACTCCTCGTGGATAGGGCGAGTGCCTTCACCAATGACCATGGGGTCGCAGAACGGCGAAGGCCCGTAGAGCGACTCTCGTCGCCCACGGGCCCTCAGCTGGTGCTCTGGAACGGTTATTGATCAGGCGTGACTTAGCTCGGCGACCGGTGCGCCTCGCTTTGCGCGCAGTTCCTCGACGTACTTCACGACGGTGCGGTACTGCCCCTCGCCGTCGAGACCTGCCTCCGCGATGACGTGCGGTCCCTGGCCGCTTCCGAGGAAGTGTCCGCGCTTGAAGGGATGGAGCGACATCGCGCGTCCGAAGTCGGACCGGATCCATCGGTACATCGTCGCCATCGTGAATCCGGTGATTCCCATCGCCTGCTGCGCCTTGCTCTCGGGGAAGATGCGCTCGCGCTCGGCCGGCGAGAGCAGATCGAACAGCTCCGCGCTCGCGACGTAGTAGACGTCGAGATCGATGCCGTCGCGAAGTAGCCGGGGCAGCGCGTCTTCGACGAATGCGTACGCGACGCCCGATTCCTGGAGGACGATCGTTCCGTCGGACGCGTCCTTCGCCTTTCGGAGCTGGTAGACGCCCAGCACGGCGTCCGTCGCCGGCGCCAGACCGAGCGCTGCGCGATCGGGCACCGTCTCGTTCGGGCGTGTCACGAACGGAACGATCACGGCCGGGCGCCTCGCAAGGGAGGCAGCGACGAGATGGAAGATCTCGGAAGGCTCCCAGGGCGTGAGCGTGATCATCGTTCCCGGCGGGAAGTTCTCCTGCACGAGCTGCAACGGCTGCGGATCGGCGTGCGTCGGCCCGTCCTCGCCGGTCTTCAGCCCGGCGTGGGCGCAGACCAGGATCATCGGCTTGAACGGCTCGTGCGCGATCGCCTCGCGCGCCTGGTTGCCGATCGCGTGAAGGCGCATCGCGATATGACCTAACGGGGCGATGAAGGCGCCGTACGACGATGCGACGCCGATGTGGTGCCCGAACGCGCCGAGACCCGACAGCACGCCGCTGATCGCATCCTCGCAGATGCCGCCGATCGAGAGTGTTCGAGACTCGGCGTTGGTCCGCGCGTTGTAGAAGCCTCCCTGGAAGCCCTTCGCTCCCTCGTTGATCGACGTCGATCCGAGAAGGTCTGCCGCCGCGACGAACATCGAGCCCTTGCTGAGCCGGTTGAAGTGGCCGACCGCCTTTCCGAGCTCGGACCGCAGCGTCGTGGAGGTTCCGGGCGCAAGCATCAACTCCTCGGGCACCCGCCCTTCCCTGGCTGCGGAGTAGATCGCTTCCAGCGAACGCTCCGGCGCGCGCACGGTGCGGCCATCCGCGTCGAGCCGGGCCAGCGCCTTCCGCGTGCGAGAAGCGAGCATATCGACGACGCCGCGATTCGCCTCGAGCACCTCGCGAATCACGCTCAGCGACTGCCAGAAACAGCTCTCCACCGTGGCGGAGTCCCTGCCCGCCGCGCAGCGCTGCAATCCGTCTTCACACGTGGGAACCTTCAGGTCGACTTCCTCGACGAGAGGCTCGAGCGAGTCGTAGAAACCGGCCGAGCACATCTTGTGGCCGGCGCCGTGCGATGCGCGCCCCTCGATTCCATACTGCCAGCCCTTCACCGTGCGATAGATGATCGCCGTTGGCTGGCCGTTGTCGATCGCGAGTGCCTTGCGCTGCGCCGCGACGATCTGCTGGAAGTCTTTGCCGTCCGGGACGAGAATCACGTTCCAGTCGTTGATGTGGAAGAACTCGGCCGGCTCCCACTGCACGTAGTCGCCGCGCTTGTCACCCTCGCGCGTCACGTGCTCGGAGTCGATCGAGGCCTGGTTCCAGTCGAGGTGAAGGATGACGTTGCCGAGCGACGTGGTTCCCGCGAACGCGACCGATTCGGCCACACGGCCCGGAGTCAGGCCTCCCTCGCCCTCGATGATGTGGACTTTCGGCGACTTCGCGCTGCCGTAGGCGTCGATCGCTCCGAGGCCGAGCCCCATCGACGAGGCCACGCCGACGCCTGAGGCCCCCGTCGCGATGCGGATGAATGGCGTGGCGGGGGTCGGATGTCCGTCGAGCGCCTTCGAACGGAACTGGCGGAGGAGCGGCGTGTCGATCGTCGGGTTGCGTCGGAACCCGAGGAGATCCTCGAGCCGGAGCTGGTACGCCTCGTTCGTCGGGAGTAGCTCGGGAGCGCCGATGCGAACGACTTCGTTCCGCAGCGCCCACATCGCGTAGAGGCCCATCGCCTTGTGGCCGGCCGCGTACGAGATCATGTCGGCGTCGGGGCGGTCGGGACGCGAGACGTCGTAATCCATGGCATCGAAAAGGAGCGCCGTGACGATCCGGCCGGACGAGATCGATCCGCCCGGGTGGCCAGACATCGGGACGTAGTTGTACATGATCGCGCAGAGCGACCTGTAGAGGGCGTCGTACGACTCGAACTCGGCGAGCTCGGTGCGCGAGAGCGGCTGCGGCGCCCCTTCCTTCGTGATGTCGCTAAACACGGTGCTTCGCTTGACGAACGCTTCGCTCATGTCGATCTCTCCCGGCGCGGCACGCGGCGCCGCGGTCAGTCAGTAGAGGTTGTTTCCTTCCGCGACCCAGGCGGCGAACCCGGCACGGTCACGCGAGGCGGCTTCGATGCGCCTGCACGCTTCCTTGAGGTCGTCCATCCCGGTCGCGATCGAAAGTCGCAGGTAGTGCTTCCCGTCGCTGCCGATCCGGCCGAACGACCGCCGGTCCATCGATGCGCGGTGATAGCGATAGAGGAGGAAGTTCTGGCACATCGTCGACGGCGTCGTCCTGCCGCGGACTGCCTCCGGCAGGCGGTTCCACTCGTCGATCGCGCCGAGGTTCGCGAGGAGCCCGCCGATGTTAGGGAACGCGTAGAAGGCGCCCCGCGGCATCTGGCAGCTCACACCCTCGATCGCATTCAGCATGGCGATCACCACGTCGCGGCGCTCCTGGAACGCCGCGACCATCTTCCGGATCGCCACGAGGCTCTCCGGAGACTCGATCGCGAGCTTCGCTCCGAGCTGCGTGAACGGCGGGACGCACGAGTAGTAATTGATGTTCAGGTTCTTGAAGACCGCGGCTTCCTCGGCCGTCGGGAACACGGCCCAGCCGATGCGCCCGCCGGTCCACGAGTACGTCTTCGAGACCCCCGAGACGAGGATCGTCCGCTCGATCATCGCGGGAAGCGACGCGATCGAGACGTGCTCGCGGCCGTCGAAAATGATCGACTCGTAGACCTCGTCCGAGTAGACGCGTGCGTTAGGCGGTGCCTTCCGCAGGATCACCTCGGCGATTTCTTCGAGCTGCTCCTTCGACGCCACCCCGCCCGTCGGGTTCGAAGGGAAATTCAGGTAGATGATCTTCGTCCGGTCGGTGATGAGAGGCTCGAGCTCGGCCGCACCGAAGTTGAAGCCCGTCTCCTCGCGAAGATGGAGCGGAACCGGCTTGAGGCCGAGGTACCGCGTGAACGATTCGTAGATCGGGAATCCGGGGCTGGGGTAGATGACCTCGTCACCGGGGTTGCAGTAGGCCTCCTGGCAGAAGCCGATCGGCGGCTTCGCGCCGGGGAAGACCACCACGCGATCGGGGGTCAGCCGCAGGCCGCGCTGCCTTCCCATCGAGACGGCGATCGCCTCGCGCAGCGGGAGCATCCCCTGCGGGTCGGTGTCGTGGGTCCTGTCGAGGTCACGCTGCCGCTTGTCCTCTTCGCGGATGTGCGTCGGGAGAGGAAAGTCGGGCTCCCCGAGATTGCACTTGATGACCCGATGGCCTTCGTCCTCGATCCGCTTGATGTGCGGTCCGATCTTGAAGGCGTTTTCGGTGTCGATCAGCTGGACTCGGTCGGAGAAAAGCTCGTGCGCGGCGGAGGACTCGCTGCGCGGCCTCTCGAGGATCGTGCTCATGGATGGAACTCCTCCTGTGAGGTCTGGTCGTCGGGGCCATGATCGCGGCATCGACGGGCCGCGAGGGGTGCGACGCATCACGTCGAGCTGTGACGGGTGCAGTCAGGAGTGAGGCGAAAGGCGAGAGGCGATGAGCAACCCGGAGTCTTACACAATCGATCGAGGCATCGGGTCGGCTCCTGCCCGCTCATCGCCTTTCGCCTCGTCGCCTCATCGCCGCCTGGCCCCGCGGGATGGCTTACGCCATTCGCTCGCGGCACCGGGTCGGCTCCCGCCCGCTCATCGCCTGTCGCCTCGTCGCCTCATCGCCTTCCTGGCCCCTCGGGATTCGCGCCCGCGCAGAACCCTGGGGCTGTTCATTACTGGCCGTTTCGGAGTGACTGGCCGCACAAACCGGGGTGACCATATCCACTGCCACCGCGTACCTCGAAGAGCGAGAGTATCGATGAGCGAGTCCGGCTTCGCTTCGCGAGAGTCGGACACGAGAGGAGGGTGCCGTGACCACGTTTGCCTGGATCGCCACAACACTCGTGCTGGTCGCCATCGCCGCCACGGTCGTGCGTTACGCGGTGGTGTACGCGAGACTCAACGGAAAGCGGGTACTCACCTGCCCGGAGACGGGAGAGCCTGTCGGCGCCGACCTCGACGTGAATCATGCCGTGGCCGGAACGCTCTTCGGTGGAAAGCCCGATCTCCGTCTGAACGACTGCACGCGCTGGCCCGAGCGCGCCGGTTGCGATCAGGCCTGCCTCCATCAGCTCGAGGGGGCGCCAGAATCGTGCAAGCTCCAGACGATGCTTTCGGATTGGTATCGAGGCCAGAAGTGCAGCTTTTGCCGGAAGCCGTTCGGAGAGATCAACTGGACGGACCACAAGCCCGCTCTTCTCGCTCCTGACCTGAGGACGGTCGAGTGGAAGGACGTCAGGCCGGAGATGGTCGACCTGGTACTCGGCACGCACGCCCCCGTCTGCTGGAATTGCCACATCACCGAGACGTTTCGGAGAGAGCATCCCGAACTGGTCACCGAACGACGGTATTCGAAGACCGACGTCCAGGCGCAGCATCACTAGACCGGGGGCGCGAGGTACGACGGAGGTCCCGCATGATCGAGAAGAGGCACGAAGCGGACGCGAAAGGCGCAGTCGAGGCAGACTTCGAGCTCATCGAGGTGATCGAGGCCGCGGAGGTTCTCGGCTACCAGGGACGCGGGCGTGAGGAGCACAGCGGCGAATCGACCCCTGAAGCGATCGACGAGATCGAGGTCGACATTCTCGAAGAGGTGGGCGCGACCCGCTGAAGCGAGGCGACCGGCTTCCGTCTCGAGGGCGCGCGTCAAGCGCGCCTGTGCCTTTCGTGGCGACCGGGGAATGCCTCAACGCAAGAACGCGCACTCACGGGGAGTGCGCGCCTCGAGAAGATCCCGCCTGCTTATCGCCTCTCGCCTTTTGCCTCTCGCCTTACACCTCGCCCGTTGTCAGACGATGGCGGTCTCGAGGTCGTGACAGGCGTCCATTCCGATCGGATCTTCGCCTGCCTCGGTAAGGAGGATCTCGTAGAGGCCCAGTACCTCGAAGACCTCCTCGTCCGGAATGCGACGCACCGCCTCTCCCGAGTGCTCGATGATGTGGTCTCCTGCCACGATCGGCTCGTCGAGCTTCGAGATGTCGACCACGCGCTCGACGCCCCAGCAGTCAACCACCGCAGTTCCCTCACCCACCATCAGCACTCGACCAGGCATTCCGAGACACATGCGGCGCGTCCTCCAAAACGTTAAGTGTTTGAACTCTGCCGCGCCCGCTCTGCGGTACCGAAGCCCCTGCGCAGCAGCGCCTCCGTGACGACGACCGAACGGTCACCGGGCGGGAGGCGGTCTGCGACGAGCAGCAGGTCGACCGACTCGAGCAGCGCTCGCTCGGACATGCGCGGGGGGGTGTCCGGGACGCCCGCGGGAAAGATCACCAGCGGGCGTCCGGACTCTTCCAGGAGGAGAAGGTGCAGCGGCGAGAACGGGAGAAGGAGACCGACGAGGCGGTTTCCCGCCGCCACCTCGCCAGTGAGAGGAGAATCAGTCCGAATCGACACGAGTAGGACAGGCCGCTCCACCGAGGTCAATAGCGAAATCTCTTTGGCGGTGAGATCGGCGACTCGCCGGGCTTCGTCGAGATCGCGGACGATCACCGCCGGAGGAACATCGAAGGCGCCGGCGCGCGACCGAAGGCGCGTGACGGCGGCCGAGGAGGTTGCGTCACAAAAATACAAGTCGCGCCGCTCGTCGCGGATCGCGACCGTCAGTTCGTCGAGAAGGGCCCCTGCGGTTAGGCGCACCGGATCGGTCGAGCCAGCCGCCGCGCCGCGCCGCGTCACCAGCCGAGGAGCGGGGCCGCATTCGCGGCACGAGATCGCCTCGTCACGGAAGCGCCGGCTGGATGCAGTCTCGTACTCCGCGCGGCATGCCGCGCACATCGGATAGCCGGCCATCGCGGTGTTAGCGCGGAGATACCGGGGCCTCTCCAGAATCGAGCGGCGCGGCCCGCAGGCCGAGCACGACGTGAATGCATACTGGAAACGCCGGCCGGAGGAGTCGCGAGTTTCCGCCGTGCACGCCTCACAGATCGGGAGATCCGGAAGCGGGCGCAGGTGGCCCGCGGGAGAATCGAAGATCGGATCGCGATCCTGAGTCCAGGCGATCGAAGCATTGCGCTCGACTCGTCGGTGCGGATTCCCCGCACGAGATGCGTGGCGTTCCGTCTCCATCTTCGACCCGGACCTCGACTTAAAGTAGGGTGCATCGGAAACTCTGCCGATGACTCCGCGCACCGGAACAGGTGACGGAGGTCACTCGGTTGTGGAGATGTGATGGAAATCCGTCGACGCCTGATCGGTCGGAGCAGGAGGAAGCGCCTCGTACCGACCTCCTCGCAGAGACATCGCGCTGTGCTCTGCGTCACAAGTTGCGAGTGATCGAACTCGTGGACTCGGTTCGCTTCGAGGCCTTCAATGGTTCTCAGGATCGGAGAGTCCCGACAGCGAGCGAGGAGGCGGCAAATGCGGAAAGAAAATCTGGTCAACTGGCGCATCGTGGAGTTCATCGATCGCAACGAGAACGGCATTTCCGACGATATCGAGCCGCCGCAGGTCGATGTGACCGCATCCGCCACCGAGCTGCGCCACCGCCTTGACCGGAACACGAGCACCGACCCTCACCTGACCGCCGGAGACATCGACGCGTGCTGGGAAATGGCCGAATCGTCGGGCGACGAAACCCCGGGAGGAAGCAGCTCTACACCCGATCAGAACGGAGTTGAGGAGATCGGCGCAGCGCTCGGCATTACGTATCGCGACGACGAGGAGTTGCGGCTCGTCGACAAGGAGCGCGAGCGCGACGCTCACCGCTGGGAACTGGATCCCGCCTCCGCCGACGACTTCCTCGAGCGGATGAAGGGACTTACCCCTCCGCGCAAGCCGAAGTCGCGAATGTTGCACTAACGAGGCGAAAGGCGAGAGGCGGGAGCAGACAACAAAGGTCCATCCACCTCGGACGCAACTGACATCGCCCACCCTACTCAGCACTCACGACTCAGCACTCAGCACTCAGGACCTACTCCTCGGCGTCTCGATGCGCGACGACGAGTACGGGCATGGTCGCGTCTCTCGTAATGCTCTCCGTGGTCGTGCCGATCACCGTCGTGTCCGACTCGCGCCGGCGGTTGGCGCCCATCACCACAAGATCGCAGCTCTCAGCGATCGCGAGCTCGAGAATGTGATGCGCCGGCTCGCTCCCGAGCTCGATCTCCTTGTACTCGAGCCGGCCGTCGATCGACGGCGGCACCCACTCTCGAAACCGCGCCTCGCCCCCCTCGACGTGCTGCTCGACGACGTGGGCAACGAGGACTTCGGCGTCGCACGCCGAGGCGAGGACCCAGGCGTCCTCGAGGGCCTGCCGGGAGACCTCGCTGAAGTTCACGGGGCAGAGGATGCGTGAGAACGAGCCGCCCGAGGAAGACGCATGCCGGACGGTGAGCACGGGCACGGTGGTCTCCTTGACGACCGTTTCGGCCACCGACCCGAGAAGCGCGCGCCGCCAGCCGCTGCGGCCGTGCGTTCCCATCGCGATCAGATCTGCGCCCAGCTCGGCCGCGACCGCCGGAATTGCCACGAACGGCGAGGAGACACGCGTCAGACGGGTGACCGGCACGTGCCGGGGAACATGTTCCTCCGCAAACTCCTCGAGTCGCTGTTCCGCGAGCGCGCGCAACTCGTCGACGCGAGCGGCATCGTGCGCGAGCATCCCGCCGCCGACCAGGTCGATCGGCTCGACGAACGCGTCCGCGTGGAGCAGCGTGAGCGCTCCGCCCAGGCGCTCAGCAAGGCGCGCCGCGTACGGGACGGCAAAGGCCGACAGGTCGCTGAAATCGGTCGGAACGAGAATGTTCTTCGGACTGAACATCGCGCGGCCTCCTTCTCTCTGATCGAAACGTTGACGATGAATGTACAACGATCCGAGGCGAAACGCGGAACGGGAACGGGGAATGACGGGCCAGACACCCGTGGGCGAGTCGAACGCCGAACTCTGTTGCACCGCATACGCGGCGCGTCGGTCTCTCTTCGAGCATTCCCCCGGTCTTCGACCGGGGGCTAAGATCGGCCGCCGCTACGCGGCGCAGTCAACCCAATACGATACGTGCGGGCGATTCCCCACCGCCCCTTTTGGCGTCCCGGCCCTGCCAGGAGGATGGCCGCCAACTCCTTGCCTGCTCATCGCCTCTCGCCCTTCTCCTCTCGCCGCCTGCCACCTTCCGCCTAACGACGAGGGCCGGCTCCTCGCCGGCCCTCGTCGTCACGCATGCGAGCGCAATTACTTCGCCTTGGCGGACACTTTCGCGAGCGCCTTTTCCGTCGCCTTCAGCATCGCATCCGGACCGACCGGCGCTCCGGTCGCTTTCGTCATCCAGAGATCGGGAGTCAGCCTCCCCTGCTTCGTCATCCGCTCGAACTCGACGCCGATGCTGCCGGCGCGCTCCATCTGCTCCTCGATCTGGTGCGCGATCAGGTGGCCGATCGGATAGTCGGGCAGGTAGAGACCGTTCGACACCATGTGCGAGTAGATTCCGAGGAGCACGACATCCTTCTTTCCGAAAACCGGCGCGTAGAACTCGTTCCAGACGTCCTTCGCAATCCCGATCGTCGCGAGGCGGAGCTGCTCGGGCGTCGCGTCGGGGTTCGCGTACATCCAGCGCCAGACGCGCATGTCGACGATCGCCACTCCCGCGATCTCGTACGTCGCCCAGAAGTCGCCGAGCGTCGTCATCGCACGCGCCATCTCGTCGGGCTTCGCAAGCCCCAGCAGCTCGAGGTCCTTCGCCTGGAAGACGAATGCGAGCGCCTCGGTAAACGCGGTGTTCGGCACACCTTCGATCGCGTTGTAAGGCACGTCGTAGAGCGAGAACGTCTGCTCGACGTTGTGTCCCAGCTCGTGAACGGCGATGTTGTAGCCCTTGTAATCCATCCCGTCGCCGCCGACCCGGGTGCGGAGATGCGCCTTGTCG
Source organism: Thermoanaerobaculia bacterium (assembly GCA_051305935.1). GTDB lineage: Bacteria > Acidobacteriota > Thermoanaerobaculia > Gp7-AA8 > Gp7-AA8 > JACPDH01. The sequence goes on along the minus strand of JBPPMG010000230.1, from coordinate 10,367 downwards.
CCGCGCCGCTGCGCTCCCATCGCGTGGCCCGCGCCACGCGACGGGTCGACCGTGACCCTGTCGGAAACGTACTTCGCCCGCTCGGGGCTGAAGCCCAGGTCGACGAGAATCCTGGGAATGTCCGCCTCGAAGGCGGCGGGAGTCGCGTACTTCTTCTTCGTGACTTCGTCGAGCTGCGGCTCGGTGTAAGCGCCGCGCGCCTTGAACCCGTTGTACCAGATGTCGAACGGCTCGAGCTTCCGCCCGAGACGCGTCTCGATGATCTTCCCGACGCGCGGAACGAGGGGCGAGCGCAGGACCTCCACGAGCATCGCCTCGACGCGCGCTTCAGGCAGCTCGCGATCGTCGTTGAAGCGGCGCGCGATCATCGAAGGCGAGGCGGGAGAAAACGGGTCGGCGAGCCTGGTCGCCCGATAGATCCCCAGCAGGCGCGCATAGCGCGTGTCGGGCTCACGATCCACCGCCGGCTTCATCCCGTCCGGGACCTTGCGGTCGCTGTCGCTGACCGTCGCCGCCATCACCTGGTTGCTCTTCGGATTCCAGTCGACCGTCGGATTGTCGATCACGACCTGCGGAATCGTCTGGGTGACGATGCGCTCCATCACCTGCTGGATCATCCGCTGTCGCGCGAGGCCGTCCTTGTCGCTGTACTGCGCCTTGAGCTCGTCGCGGAGATTCCAGTGCGTGATCAGCCGGAGCTTCGGCGGAAACAGGCGCTTCCCCTTCTCGTCGACGAGATGGTGCATCCAGATGTTGTAGCTCGCGATGTAGCTCTCGGCCTCGGCGAACGCGACGGCGATCTGCTGGTTCACTGCCGCCGGGATGCGCCGGCCGTACCGGTCGGCGAGCCTCGCCGCCGCCCACTGCTCCGGCGTCCACGAGCCGCCGTTCGCAAGCTTCTCGTCCAGCGTCGTCAGCGGGAAGTTCAGCAGCACGACGAACGCGACCTTGTTCGCGAAGAAGTCGTCGTTGACGTGCGCGCCGGGATCGAAGCTCGCCGAGATCTCGTCGACGGGAAGCATCGTCCCGAGGTCGAGGTCGCTCTGCCAGCGGAACGCGCGGCCGAGCTCGAGCATGCAGCCGTCGAGCTGCTCGTGCAGGAAGTCCATGCGGGAGAGCAGTGTCGTGTAGGTCGCGTCGTCGCCCGCGAAGTTCGCGCGAACGAAGCTCTCGAACGCCGCCGCGTCGCCGTCGCTCTCGATCCAGAGGCTCGAGACCTGAGAGAGCCCGCGCGCCAGCCGCGGCCGCGCCGCGTCGCCGTAGCGCGCGGCGAGCTCCGCCTCCAGCTTGCTCGCGGACGCATCGATCCATCCGGGCCGCATCGCGCTCGTCATCGTTCCTCCACTCGCCGGGGAAGCAGTCTCGGAGGCGCTGACGTTCGCCCCAAGGGCGAGAACGAGCGCAGCCGTAGCGATCACAGTCTTCATTGATTCCTCCGTGTGCGCGGGCCTCGATGCCTCGCGCCAGACTGCGCGGATGATACCGCAGGGAGGCCGCGGCGAGGATCAGCGCCGGTCGTAGTAGTCGCCGAACCGGATCTCGAACACGAAGCCGACCGTGATTCCGCCCTCCCGGGCCTCCTCCAACTCCTCGCGGATCCAGCTATACCCCAGCGAGGCCTCCGTGAAGAACCACTCGCGGAACATCTGCTCGCGATAAACGACGAGGAACCCATACTCTCGCAGAGGAACGTCCTTGGCGGTCTCGCCGTTCAGCAGGAGCTGGTAGGCGATCCCTCGCGGCTTTCCCGACATCAAGTGGAGGTCATGGTAGAGCGTGGCGTAGCTCTTCCACTTCAGCCCCTCGGTATCTTCGGAGACTGTCCCCTGTGCGGAGACTCTCGCGAGATTCAGGCGCCGGGGAATCCAGTCGTACCCGATATAGGTCGTCGAGCCGAACTTGTCGTCATTCGTGCGGTAGAACAGCGTTTCGTAAAACCGAAGCGCAGTGTCGTTAGGCCAGTAACGCGTGTAGCGATACCGAGCCTGGCCGAAGACATAGGGGTTGGTGCTCACTTTCGCGCCGAGGCGGTAGCTCATCCGCGATCCGCGTTTGCCCGGCGGGTTGTAGCCGAAGCCCGCGAGCCAGGAACGGTCGTCCGTCCCGGCGCGGAAGGCCTCGGGAGTCGAAAGGTCCTGGCTCGTGTCGGAAATGAACTCCTCCGGATTGTCGCGACCGAGAAACGCCGTTCCGCGCTTCATCAGGTTCGGCAGCGGGATGTTGGCGTCGAACTTCGAGCGCTCGTTCCAGTCCCCTTCGGCGTCGAGGAGAACACCAGCGGAGATTCGGCCATAGACCTGTCGCTGATCGTAGACGTGCTCGTCACCGAAGAAGTTGTCGAACCAGGCGGCAGAGCCACAGACGGAGTAGAAGACACCTCGACGAACCTTGTCGAGCCAGGCTTCCTTGAAGGTTGCCGGCTGTGTGCACGGGTTCGGCGCCTTCCCCGCTTCGAGCTCCGTACCCGCGGCCACATCCGGGGATGCGGAAGCGTCGTCGAGCGTCGCGAGGGGGGGCGTATCGGCCTGCGCCTCCGGCTGAGGCAAGGGCTCGGAGCTCGCAGCGACCTCGGGCGTGGCGGATGCGTCGTCGAGCGCGGTCAGCGGCGACTCGGGCTCCGGCTCGGGCCTAACCTCTGGCTCGGGCTCGGGCTTCTGCACAGGCTCCGTCGTGGAGACTGGCTCGGTCGCGGTCACGGTGCCCGGCGGCGGATCTTCGATCGCCTCCGCGGCCTGTCCACGAAGAGCCGTTGCGTTCAGGATGAGTGCGATGGACAGAGCTGCAATCGGCAGTCGATTCCGAAGGCGCGAAGGGATCGTCGCGATCTCCATGTCACTATCCTAGTACGGATGGTGCGTCGCAGTCATCGCAACGCGGGGGTGAGCGGAAGCGTGCGGCTCACGATCAAACGGTCGCCTCGCTGAATCGGCGACATCGCGCCCGTCCGAAGCTGCGCGAGACTGCGCGCGGCCGCGGGAAGTTCCGAGGTCTCGTCCTCGAGAGTGATCGTCGCCCCCGGGCGCGGAGTGAACTCGAATTCGACTTCGATTCCGTCACCGCCCACCGTATGAATCGTGACGATTCCCGAATCTACCGCCTCCTCGAACACATGCTCCGCGACGCGCAGAATCGACGGCTCGAGTGTGAGGTCGCAACGAAGCCTCACGACGCTGGCGGCCCGGTTCGACCGGATTCGGATCGCGGCTCGAACTCGACCGTCACGCAGCGGCGCCCAGCTATCGAGGCTCGCGGAGGGCGCGGGCTCCCCGCTCGGAGTGGTGGTCGACGACCATAGCGGCCTCGACCCGCGCCGCGATCCGATTCCGAGCTCGGCGACCGGCTGTCGCGACCACGATGCAGCTGCGGCAATCGAGTCAGGCGGATCACCCGATCCGAAGTCTGTGACGATGACCCGCGCCACCGCAGCATCGCCCGCGTCGAGCTGAATGAAATTGACGGGACGAGGCGACAGCGGCGTCCAGACAGGCGTGACGAGAAATCCGACGAGCGCGGCGGCGGCGAGCACGAGCGCGACGTTGCCCGCGCGCAGCGCGAGGTCGCTTCCAGCGAGGAGCGGCGTACCGCTCAGCGCGACGAGGGCGAGAAGCACGGCAGATGCCGGAAGGATCGAGATGCCCATCGCGAGCGGCAGGTCGATTGCGACGCCGAGAAGCATCAGCGAGCCGAGTCCGAGCGCGACGAAGGCAGCCGCGCGCAGAGCCCGCTCCCTTCCGGTGAGCGAGACGGCTGCCCCGCAGAGCAGCGGTACGAAGAAGCAGTACGCCCCTCCCGGAAGCGCGAACGCGAGCGCAATCGCGATCGCCGACCAGGCCACTCCATACGCGATCCACGCGTCGGAGTCCGACACGCGACGGCGGACCAGGTGCGACGAATATGCGACCGCCGCGATGGCCGCGCTCCAGGCAGCCGCCTCGAGCCAGACACCGTTCGCGGGCCACGCCGTGCCGTGCGTGCGAAGGAGCGTGATCGCGTGCATCCCCCACGCGGCGAGCCCCGCGACGACCAGCGCGAGCAGCGCCCCCGCCATCGCCGTCAGCGATCCGCGAATCGAGGACTCGCCGCGGCGGAAACTGACGCCCATCCGAGCCAGAACCATCAACGCCCCGGCGAAGGCCAGCCAGGGGTTCCACGGTTCGGGCCAGCGCGGAACGACGAGCCCCAGGAGGTCGAAGTAGCTCGAGTTGTTCGCCGACTCGAGGCTTTCTACGCCGATGCCGCGTGCGAGCCCAAGGGCCGTATCGCCCACATGCTGGATCGTCGAAAGCGGGACGTTCTCCACGCTGTTCAGCGGGGTGTGGTACTGGGCGGCGTCGCCGATGAAGGCGATCGTCATGCCGCGCATCCCTGCACGCTTGAAGACGGTGAAGTTCGTGTCGTTCGGAAGCAGTTCGTAGATCGAGAACGAGAGTGAGCTCGTCGCCGGCGATGGAACGGCACCCGCGTACGCGGCGACGACCGCTTCGTTCAGCCGGCTGGTCTCGAACATCAAGGCTCGTCCGCTGCTGCCGCGCGACTCGAAGACGATCATCGCGTGAACCGACTTCGGGTCGTGCATTCGCACGTAGGCTTCCGCGCCGAGGAGGCCCGCTTCTTCGCCGTCGTCGACGAGGAAGACGATGTCGCGCGGAGGCGGCGGTCCCGCGCGCAGCGCGCGCGCCACTTCGATGAGCGCCGCGACCGGCGCGGCGTCGTCTCCACCGCCCGGCGAGGCCGGGACCGAGTCGTAATGTGCGTTGAGGACGACCGCCGGCCCGGGTTGCGCTCCCGGGATGCGCGCGACGATGTTCTCGACGTCCGCGCACGATGCGTAAGGCGAGCATGCGAAACCGGTCTCCACATTCGCGCGGAGACCCACGGCCGCCAGCTCCGCGATCACGCGGTCGCGTACGGCATCATTCGTTCTGGTGCCGATCGGATGCGCGACACCGTCCCCGACGAGCCGATCGAGGATCACGCGGGCGCGCTCCGCCGAGAACGACTCGGCCGGGGCCCCGAAGGAAACAGGCCTCGGCGGACGCCGAGAGTAAATGGTGGCGCCGAGGACACAGACGACGATCAGGGCAGCGAGCGCGATGCGGCGGCGCGCGTTCGAAGGCTCCCAAGCGGCCGGGGACTGGTCGTTCAGTGGCCCGACCTCACCGTGCCCCCGAATTTGCAACGACGCGCAGGGTGGCGAGCTGCTCTTCAGGGTACGTCGCGGGCCTCACCTTAGAGTGCGCCTCCATGATTCTTCCGTCAGGCCCGATCAGGTACGCGATGCGCGCGGCGAACTCGTCGTCACTCGTATCGCACGCGCCGTAGAGGATGCCGATCTCCCGGCTCTCGTCGGGAACGAGGGGGAACGGGAATCGGTACTTCTGTCCGAACGCCCTGCTCGCCTCAGCCTTGTCGAAGCTCACTCCCACGATCTCGGCGTTCAACGCTCGATAGTCTGCGTAATGGTCCCGGAACCCGGAACCTTCTTTCGTTCAGCCGGGTGTGTCGGCCTTCGGGAAGAACCAGAGAACGACGAACATTCCGCGAAGATCTGCGAGACGAAGCGGCTGCCCCTCGTGATCCGTCGTCGAGAAGTCGGGTGCGATCTCTCCCACCTTGCGCATCGGGAACTCTTTGCGGAAGAGGCTGTTGGTCACGAGCTTGACGATTCCCCTGAGCGACATGGCGAGTACGTTACCGGCATGTCGATCGGGGCGCAAGGTCGGAGTCGGGCAATAGGCGAAAGGCGACAGGCGATGAGCAGGCAAATCGAAGCTGGCCTTCGGCCGTTGCGCGTCCGCTCCTCGCCTTTCGCCCCTCGCCTCCCGCCTACTCCTTCATCCACTCGAACACCCGGTAGTGCGCGCCGTCCATGCCTAACCGCTCGTAGACCTGCTGCGCGGAGGCATTGCGCGTGTCGACGTAGAGTCGCACGCCGCGGATGGCGGCGCTCTCGCGCACGAGACGCTGAATCGCCTCGTACATGCGGCGATAGACGCCCGTGCCGCGTGCCTCGGGCGCCACGTAGACGCTCTGGATCCACCAGACCACACCGTTCCGCCAGTCGCTCCACTCGTAGGTGATCATGAGCGATCCCACGACCGTCCCGTGCTGCGCGGCAACGAAGTAGCGGCCGAGCCCCGGATCGGAAAACACGGCGCCAACACCTCGCGTGAGGGTTCCGACGTCGAGCTCGATCCCTTCGGTTTCCTTTGCCATCGCGAGCTGGAACTCGACGATCTTCGGCGCGTCAGCTTCGGTGGCGTCACGAACGACGAAAGCCATAGGCTCCTCCGCGCGGAAACATAGCACGAGAGAATCAGACGCGCCCGGGGACGCGGCCTCTGCACTCCGGCGATCGCTGCTTTGTTATCATTCGACGCTTTGTCGCCGCACCCCGAACGCGCTCTGGACTCCCGCGCAGCCGCCACGCGCGGCATGCTGCTGTTCGTGGCGTCGTCCTCGCTCTTCGGCCTCATGGCGTTCATCGCGAAGCTGGCTTCGGCGAGAATTCCGGGCTCCGAAGTGGCCATGCTCCGGTTCGCGGTCGGCCTCGTCCCAATCCTGCTGATTCCCCGCATCCGCCGCAAGGCATTCGAATGGACTCGTCTCGACCTGCTTTTCTACCGTGGCTTCTTCGGCGGAACGGCGGTGCTCTTCTACTTCCTCGCGATCGCTCACATCCCGGTCGGGATCGCGACGCTTCTCAACTATCTCTCGCCCGTCTTTGCCGGAATCTACGCGGCATCGTTTGCGGGAGAGCCACTGCGCGCGCGAATCGTCATCCCTCTCTTCGTGGCTCTGGTAGGCGTGTGGCTCGTCGTTGGTTCCCAGGGAAACTCGTCGGCAGTGCTCGGCTTCGGCAAATGGGAACTGGTGGGGCTCCTCTCGGCCGTCTGCTCCGGAGCGGCGGTCACCGCGATTCGCGTCGCCCGACGCACAGAGAACTCCTGGGCGATCTTCTCGAGCTTCTCGATCTTCGGCGTCATCGTGACCGCGCCGTTCGCCGTTTGGGGCTGGGTCTCGCCGACCCCGTACGAGTGGTTCCTGCTCACGTTGGTCGGCATCGTCTCGATCGCCGCACAGATGCTGATGACGCACGCGTTCCGCTGGGTACAGACGTTGATCGCCGGAGTGATCTCGCAGATGGGCGTCGTCGTGGCGATGCTCCTCGGCGCGATCTTCCTGGCGGAAAGGCTGACGCCGCGCTCGATGCTGGGAACGGCGATCACTCTCGCCGGCGTCGTCGCGGTCATGGTGGTCAGCAATCGGCGCGCAGTCGACGAGATCGAGCCGTAGCGCCACGGATCGGTTCGCGGCGTCGCGGTTCGTCATTCAGAACGTCCGCATCGCGGGGCGTGGCGCCGGAGGAAAGCGACCGTTATCTGTTCAGGCAGCTGTTGGCGCTGCGCTCATGGCCGCGGAAGCGGCCGGCTTCTGGATAGCCCCACGCGTCAGCGTGGGGTACCGGTGAAAAGCGGCGTCCGCGCCGCGCAAGCGGCGCCTTCTGCCGTACCGCGCGTCAGCGCGACACACTGGCTTACGCCTCCTGCACCGATGACGCGGCGCGAACTGCCAATCGCTCTCACCCCCACGCTCACGCGTGGGGCTATCCAGAAAAGGCCGCTGCCGCGGCCTCGACGCGGCTCATCCGCATTTCGATGTGGACTTGCTGCCGCTACCCGAATCATGGACTTTCAAATTGTTCACGCCTGTCCGTCGTTGTCCATCATTGTCCTTTACAAGCCCTCATTGGGGGCGTAATCTCCCCGGCGTCGTGCCCGACACGCTGACCGCCGGAGACATCCTGACGATCCGTCAACTCGCCGAGTACCTGATGGTCTCGGAGAAGACGGTCTACCGGATGCTCGACAGGAACCAACTGCCGGCTGTGCGCGTGGGAGCGCAATGGCGATTTCGGCGTCAGGACATCGATGCCTGGCTGACGGACGAAGTGCGCAGGGTCGAGCACGAAGGACAGCGCGCGGTCCTCGACGCGCTCGAACCGTCGGAGCTCGCGATTCACCCGCTCCTCTCGCCCGAGAACGTGTGGCTCGCCGTCGGGTCCACCTCTCGTGACGATCTTCTCGCCCTGATGACGCGCGAGGCCGCGCTCGATGCACACGTCGATCGCGATCAGCTCTACCGGTCGATCCGCGATCGCGAGGAGCTCTGCTCGACGGCGCTCCTCGCCGATGCGGCGTTCCCGCACCCCGTCGATCCGCGCCCGTTCCGATTCTCCCGCAAGCGCGTTCTGGTCGCGGTCCTTCGCGACCCGCTCGAATTCCACGATCCACATGGCCATCGGCCGCGCGTCGTCGCGATGATCCTCGCCCGCTCCACGCAGGGACATCTGCTCGCTGTCTCCCGCGCGCTCAAGCTCTTCTCGTCCGAGACGCTCATCGAGCGGCTGATCTCCGCGGGCTCCGCCACGGAAGCGATCGAAGCGATCCGCGCCCAGGAAGCGGCGATTCTTCCCGACACTCGACCGGGAGAACGCAAGTGAAGCTGTCCGTGGGCGAGGCAGCTTCCTTGCTTGGCGTCGAAGAGCAGCTCGTTTACGACTGGATCGAGGAGCGGGCGCTTCCGGCTCAACGGATTCGCGGGCAGTACCGCATCAACCGCGCGGAGCTCCTCGAATGGGCGACCGAGCGCCGCGTCGCAGTCTCCCCGCGCGCCTTTCAGCAGGAGCGCGATGCGCCAACGCTCACCGAAGCGCTGCGCGCCGGCGGGGTGAATCGCGACGTTCCGAGCGCCACTCTCGAGGAGTCGCTGCGTCACATCGTCGGAAAGCTCGCGGTCGCCGACGAAGCCGATCGCGACATGCTCCTCGAGATCCTGCTCGCGCGCGAAGCGGTTGGCGTGACACCAGTCGGCGATGGCATTGCCATTCCCCATGTCCGCACGCCGATCATCCTCGACTCCGCGGGCGCGATCGTCTCGCTCTCGTTCCTCGCCGAGCCGATCGATCTCGACGCTCCCGACTCCCGTCACGTCGACACCTTCTTCTTTCTGATCTGTCCCACGGTTCACGTGCACCTGGCGATGCTCGCCCGGCTCGCGCACGCGTTGCGGGACGTCGCCTTCCGAGCCGCGGTCCACGCCCGTGATCCCGAAGCGATCCTCCGCGCGGCCTCCGCGCTCGAAGGTTCTGGGTAATGCTCACACTGCTCGTCGGCGGACTCTGCCTGATCGCCCTCAGCGGGCTTCTTTCAGTCGCCGTGCGCGGGCGAGGTGGCGAGCTTGCCGGAGCGTGCGCGCTCGTCACCGGATCGCTCTGCGGAATGGTCACGGTCGTCGAAACGCTGCGTACCGGAGTCGTGCTCACGGGCCGCGCGGCGTGGAAGCTGCCCCTGGCCGAGGTGATTGTGCGGGTCGATCCGCTCGCCGCGGCGTTCCTCGCGCCGATCTTCGTGCTCGGCGCGGTCACCGCGATCTACGGCCTCGCCTACTGGCCCTCGAGCGAACAACGTTCGGCTGCGCGCGTCCGAGTCTTCATCGGAATCCTCCTCGCAGGGATGTCGACCGTCGTCGTTTCCGCGCACGCGATCCTCTTTCTCGTCGCCTGGGAGCTGATGGCGCTCTCGTCGTTCTTCCTCATTGCCGCGGACGACTCCGAGCGCGACGTTCGCGACGCGGCGTGGATCTACCTCGTCGCGACGCACGTCGGCACGCTCGCCCTCTTCGCGATGTTCGTGATGATGCGCGACCTCAACGGCACGTTCGCTCTCGGCCCCATGGCCGGAGCCGGAGCCTTCGCCTCGACGCTCGTTTTCCTTCTCGCACTCGTCGGCTTCGGCTTCAAGGCCGGCATCGTCCCGCTTCACTTCTGGCTTCCCGGCGCGCACGCGAACGCGCCAAGCCACGTCTCGGCGATTCTCTCGGGAGCGATGCTGAAAATCGGCGTGTACGGGCTGATCCGCGTCCTGACGTATCTCGACACTCCCCCGCCCTGGTGGGGCGGGCTGCTCGTCGCGTTCGGTCTCGTCGGCGCCTTGACCGCGATCACGCTGGCGATCGGCGAATCCGACATGAAGCGCGCGCTCGCCTACTCGAGCGTCGAGAACGTCGGCATCATCGTGGCGGCGATCGGAGTCGCCACGTTCGGCCGCGCGGCCGAACTTCCCGCACTCACCGCCATCGGGTTTGCGGCGGCGATCCTTCACGTCTGGAACCACAGCCTCTTCAAAGGTCTCCTCTTCCTCGGTGCGGGGAGCGTGTTGCACGCTACCGGGACGCGGAGCATCGACGCGATGGGCGGGCTTCTTCGCCGCATGCCTGTCACCGGCGCCGCCTTCTTCCTCGGCGCCTGCGCTGCGGCAGCGCTTCCGGGAGCGAACGCGTTCGTCAGCGAGGCGATCCTCTATTAC
>JBPPMG010000408.1:0-17182 GCA_051305935.1 Thermoanaerobaculia bacterium | reverse complement strand
GTCGCGGCCCTGCTCTGGCTGGCGCTCGCGCTGCTTCTCCGAAGCCGCGCCACGGCCGTGCTTCCCGGCGTTCCCGCGTGCGAAAATCCTGCCGACACGTTCCGCGCGGCGCTCGAGCGGAGTCGCTCCCTTCGCGACGGAGAAACGCGGCATCGACATCGTCGTCACGCTCGACGCCTCGGGGAGTATGGGCGCCGAAGACTTCCGCCCGCGGAACCGATTTACGGTTGCCAAGCAGCTCATCGAGCGATTCATCGAGAAGCGCGTCGACGATCGGATCGGCATCGTGACCTTCGGCGCGCGCGCGGCGACGCGGGTGCCCGTCTCCTTCGATCACAGGATCGTCGTCGCCGCGCTCGACAAGTGCGAGCTCGGGGACCACGGCGACGGCACCGCGATCGGACACGCCATCGCGACCTCGGTGAATCGCCTTCGCGAGTCGAGAGCCCGCAGTCGCGTCATCATTCTTCTCACCGATGGAATCAACAACGCGGGCTCGATCGACCCGGCGACGGCGGCCGGCCTCGCACAGAAACTAGACATCCGCCTCTACGCGATCGGGGTCGGAAGCCGCGGCGTCGTGCAGATGCCGATCCGCGTGCAGAACCGGGTGACCGGCGAGGTCGAGACGATCTACCGCCCGATGCGCGCCGAAATCGACGAGGCGCTGCTGACCGCGATCTCAGAGTCGACGGGTGGAAGCTACTATCGCGCGACCGACGAGGCGACGCTCGAAGCGATCTTCTCGCGGATCGACGAGCTCGAGCGGACCAGCCTCGAGGCGCCGAAGACGACGAGCATCGAAGAGCTTTACGAGGCGCCGCTCGCAGCCGGTCTCGCGCTTCTGGCGATCGCGCTGCTTGCGGGAGAGACGATATGGATGCGCTTGCCGGCCTGACATTCGCCGAGCCGCAGAGGCTCTGGCTTCTCGTCGCGGCCCCGGCCGTGGCGATGCTGCTCGTCGCGCGCGAGCGAGTCCGCGCGGAGCGTGCCGAGCGTTTCGTCTCCGCGCGCGTTCGCGGCAACTCGAACGGCCTGCGCGCCGCCCGTCCCTGGCTGCTCGCGCTCGCGCTTCTCCTCGGAGTCGCCGCCGCCGCGGGCCCGCGCCTCGGCGAGCAAGTGCGCGAGCTCCCGGCGATCGAATCGAATCTCGTGATCGCGCTCGACCTGTCGCAGAGCATGGACGCGCGCGACGCGGGAACGTCGCGTCTCTCGGCCGCGAAGGCGATTGCGCGCCGCCTGATCGAGTCGTCCGACGCACGCGTCGGGCTCATCGTGTTCGAGGCGACGGCAGAGACCGTCTCGCCGCTGACCGAAGACCAGGCGGCGGTCGCGACGCTGATCGATTCGCTCGACACGGGAGAGCTGCCGGAGGCAGGAAGCGATTTTGCGAAAGCAATCGACGAGGCGATCGAGCTCGCGAAGAGCGTCGGTGATCGCGCGGTCGACGTCGTGATCCTGAGTGACGGCGAGCATCGGGGGAGGCGCTGGGAGGAATCGCTCGGCGTTGCGCGCGCTCGCGGGCTGCGCGTCTCCGCGGTCGTCGTGGGAAGCGGTGAGGGAGCGCCGATCCCGCTCGAGCGGGGAGGCGGATACCTCGAAGACGCGTCGGGCAAACAGATCGTCACGCGGGCCAGCGACGAGCCGCTCCGGACGATTGCAGCAGAGTGCGGCGGGCGATTCTGGTCGAACCCGTCGGAGCCGATCACTGCTGGCGCGCTCATGGAAGCCGCCACGGCGAAGAGCCGCAGCGGGCGTGTCGAGCGGCTTCCGGTCGAGCGGTACCAGTGGCCGCTCGGTGCGGCATTCATGCTCTTCCTCGGAGCGATGATCGTCAATCGAGGCGCGGAATGAAGGCTGTCGCAGCCCTGCTCGCGCTCTCGCTCGTCGCGATGCCTGCCGCGATAAAGGAATGGCTTCGCTCCTCGAACTCGCGCGCCAGCACCGACCGGGGGATTGAAGAGTACGACGCGAAGAAACACGCCGAGGCTGCGAAGTCGTTTAGCGCGGCGGAGGAGATCGAGCCCGGCCCGCTCGCGCGCTACAACCTCGGTACGGCCCGGGTCGCCGCGGGACAAGGGACGCGCGCGGCCGCCGATTTCACCGATGCGCTCACGGACGACGCGCTCGCCGCGGACGCTTACTTCAACCGCGGCTCCGGCGCGATGCAGTCGGGCGCGTGGGACGACGCGATTGGCGATTTCTCGGAAGCACTGAGACGAGCTCCCTCCGACCCGGACGCCAAACGCAACCTCGAGATCGCCCTGAAGAAAAAGGCGATCGAAGAGGAAAAGAAGAAGCAGCAGCAAAAGCAGCAGCAGTCCCAGGGCAACGAGAAGCAGCAGGAAAAAAACGATGCGGGCAAGCCGGGACCTGACGGCGAGTTGGATGTCGAGTCGGTGCTCCGTTCCGTCGAACAACAGGAGCAGGAGGAGCTGTCGCGGATGCGGCGTCCGACTTCGACGCGGGGACGCAACTGGTGATTGCTCGCCGCCTCGCAGTCGTACTGCTGTTCGCGGGGCTTTCAATCGCGGCGCTGGCCGAGAACGAGCTGAAGGTCGAGCCGCGCAGCGTTCCGGCCGACGAGTCGATTCGAATCACCCTCGTCCTCCGCGACTCGTTCGCGTCGATCGACGAGATCGAGCTTCCTCTCGAGAACCTGGAGATCAAGGGACCGCCGTCGACGTCGGTCGAGGTGGCCTTCATCAACGGGGTGACATCGCGACGGAAGACGTTCTCGTGGTGGGCGACGCCGAAGGCGGAGGGCCCGGCTCGGGTCGGCCCGGTCGTGCTCACCACGGCGGGAAACGTGCGTGACGAGTTGGCCGCCGTCGAGATCGCGGTCGTTCCGCAGCCGGTGATCGACCCGGCGAATCCCGCGCAGGCGCTCGATCAGCTCTACATGTCGGGGCGCGACCAGGTGCTGCTGACCGCGGAGGTCCCGAAGACCGAGGTGTGGCAGGGGGAGGCGATCGACGTGACGTGGAGCCTTTACACCGCCGCGTCGATCCGGCGTTACGGGATCACGTTGAATCCGAAGCTCGACGGCTTCTGGGTCGAGGAGGATCCGATCGAGGATGCGCTTCCCGAGGATGTCATCGTCGGCGGGCATCCGCTGCAGAGGATTGCGATCCGGCGCGCGACGCTCTTTCCGCTTCGCGCGGGCACGCTCGAGATTCCTGCGATGGAGGCAGGCGTCGAGGTGATTCGCCCGCTGAGGGACCCGTTCGGCTCGTTCGGAATGCTCGAGGGGCGCGTGGTCGACGTGAAGCGCAGGAGCGCGGCGACGACTGTCGTCGTGAAGCCGGTGCCGGGTGACATCGATGCCGTTGGGGCGTTCACGCTGCAGCGAACCGCACCCAGGGCTTCGCCGGGTGGAACGGTGGCGTTCGACGTGACGGTGAGCGGAGTCGGAAATCTCCGCGCCGCAAAGCCGCCGCGATGGCTCGAGCCGATCGAAGCCGACGTGCAGATCGAGGAGCTCGACAGCGACATCACGGCCCGCGGCCCGATGACGATGAGGAGGCGCTGGCGCTACGTCGCCTTCCCGCACGCGGCGGGACGACTCGTCGTTCCGGGGCTGACGCTCCGCGCATTCGACCCGGCGCGCGGAGTCGCCTACTCGATCTCCACGGCGGCGACCGAGGTCGTCCTCACGCGAGCGTCCTCGAAGCCTGGAACCGAGGGCAGCGGGAGCGCGCCCGCGCGGAGAGGCGAGACGAGTCGCGCGGTCATCATCGCCGCCGCGGTTGCCGGGCTAGTCGGATGCACACTGTTCGCCGCCTGGATCCTCCGAGGAAGGCGTCACGACGCTGGAGAGCTCGCGAGGCTGATGATGCACGTCGAAAATTCGCGCGAGCTTCGCCGGGCGCTCGCCAACCTCGCGACGAGCCACGGTCGCGATCCGCAATCGCTGTTCGCGGAAGCCGGCGAGCTCGGAGACGCGTGGCGATCGATGCACTCCTATGCCGACCTGATCGAGAAGGAGCCCGGCGTTGTCACCGACGCGCGCCGCGAGCTGCGGAAGCGGGCGGTTAGGTTGCTGCCGTTGTTGCGGCGGGTGTGGGCGAAATGAGAATTGGGATCCTCGGCCCGAAGCAACTCCGCTCTGGCAGCCGGATGAAACTCAACGCTTTTCGGCAAGGCGGGCATGAAGCGTGGCGCGAACCTCTTCCCAGGGAATCGTAGTCACCTCGCCGGTCTCGATCTCCCGGACTCGCCGCTCGATCTCCTGAGCCCAGGCGACTTCTACGTCTTGATCTCCCTCGGACTCGAGACTCTCGAGGAGAAGACCGGCCAGCTCCGCGCGATCACTTTCGGAGAGATCCGCCGCAGCCCGATAGAGCTCCTCGACTCGTCGATTCATGATCGCATTCTACCTCACCTCGAGGTCTCACCCGGCGGCCCCCACGGCTGCGTAGCTGCGGCCGCAACGCGCACACGCAAGGTAGAAGATTCGGAATCACGTCCTGATCGGTGGCGGACGACCCATGACAGCGAACTCGGGACACCTAACGGCCGCCGCTAACCGGCGGCAACGCGCTCAAGGTATTCTAGCAGGTTGCGATGTATGGTGTTGCGCGTTGGCGCCCGGTTGAGCGGCTTAGTTAGGCGCCCCGCCGTGTAGTTCTTGCAAGTGCTTTCTGAACCACTTCTGGAGCTTTCGACGCAACGACAAGCAATGCGCGAGCTGGTCCCTGCGGTTCACGCCGACCCTGCTCCCAATTCTGGAGAGTGGCGACGCTTACCCCGATCATCCGCGCAAATTCGGATTGAGACTTGGCGAGCTTCTCCCGGATTGCGCGGACGTCCTGAGCCCGAAAACTGAATTCTCGGGAAGGAGCTGACTCCCCGCGCCGGATCTTGCCAGCCTGGCGAATGCTACCGACGAGCTCTTCAAAAAGTTCTTTCTTCATTTGAACTCCTGCTCCACGAGACCCCTAAGGACTCGCTTCTCGGATGCGGAAAGGTCATCTTTCTCATCCTTCGAATACGCGATCAGTAAGTAAATCAATCCACCCTCGACGTACCAGAAGTAAACAACGCGGACGCCTCCTCGCTTGCCCTTTCCGCGCCTACTCTGGAGCCAACGGAGCTTCCGTAGCCCACCCGTTCCCGGAATAAGATCTCCGATCTCAGGTCGAAGCACGAGGGCAGACTGCAGCGCCGCGTACTCCGATTCGGTGAGAAGCTCGACGATTCGCTTCGTGAATACTGGGGTCTCGATGAACCGAATCACGGAGCGATGCTATCAGCCAATGACGTACACTGCAACCGACGGGTATCGACGGCTATTCCGACGTAACCCCGGCGCACGTTTCCCGGCGCCTAACGTACCAAGCTCAGCCGCTTCGCAAGCGCCACGAGCCCGTTTCAGGAATAATACCACTGGAGGG
The DNA here is from genome assembly GCA_051305935.1 of Thermoanaerobaculia bacterium. Taxonomy (GTDB): domain Bacteria; phylum Acidobacteriota; class Thermoanaerobaculia; order Gp7-AA8; family Gp7-AA8; genus JACPDH01. Next base: position 11,786 of record JBPPMG010000408.1, on the reverse strand, counting down.
CGCTTGCGAAGTCGGCTGGAGCGCAAAGTTAGGCGTTGCGAGTATCGTGTGAATCGAACTCTCGCTCCTCGAACGCCTCAGTGAGAACGCCAGCCGAACAAAGCCAGTCGCAAGTTTCAAGCAAGCCCTCCGCAGCGATGTAAATCGTTTCAAAGTGCCTCGGCAGAATGTATATTCTGTCCGGATGTGATGGATGGACCACGAGTTCATCTCCGTCGAGTGTGTCTCCCACGACATAACAAGCCGCCGCCTCCTCTTTACTGAGGATGTCCCGACTTTGATCCCAAAACCAATACTGCTTAACCCGGTCGCGCCAGTCCGAAAAATGATCCACCGGTCCTATAATCCGCCACGGGGGATAAACGCGAATGTAGCAGCCGCCGAGAACACCCTCGCCGAAACGCGTGATGTATTCACGGTAGCCCTGGGGCATCCGCGTACCAAGCTCGCGTTCCACAGCGTCCACCTCGGCTTCCGTAGCCAGCACGAGCGGTTTTTCAGTAACTTGGATATCGGTGAGTTTCATCGTACCCTGAGACGCCTAACGTTCTTCACATCAGCCGCTCCGGGCCCGGCGAGCGCCGTGGCAGAGACGGTCAACGAGAAGCTTCCCTGATTGTAACCCATGACACAGCGTGCCCGGAGTCGGCTGCATGTGGAAGTTAGACGGCGCCGTGGCATTCCAACAGGCCGCTCATGGTCCAGGCTCTGCCGCTTGAGAGCCTGGCAGACCTTGATTCCGCGCGTGGTCACAGTGAATGGACGGCCCGTGCCGAGACGCGACAGGCTGTGCTGCAGGATGACAGCTCATGCCGCATTCGGACACTTTCAACGCGCCACGGAGACTTCAAGATCTTCGTCAACGTTCGCGCCGCCTAACGGCCCGCGCTTCAGCCGCCCGGGCCCCGAAGCGGATGCAAGCGCTCGGTTAGGTGGCGCTCCGTGACTCCTGCCATGACGGTTCCGGCGTTATGAGGCTGGCGGCAGGCGAAGACGCAAAAGCGTGAAACCGGTCTGCTCGTGGACCTTCTGATCGATCGAAACGAAGCCGTAGCGCGCGTAGAACGCGAGGCCGATGGAGTTCTTCTCAAACACCTCGACGTCCAGCGACCCCCGAAGCACTCGTGCATGGTCAACGAGCGCCCGGCCGATTCCCGATCCGTGAAGGGCCGGCAAGACAAATAGGCCGCCGATTTCGTTCTCGAGGAGCGACACGAATCCGACGACGCGCCCGCGGGTTTCCCACACCCACGTCTCGGCCGTGGGGAGATAAACGTCCCGTATGGTCTGGAGTTCCTTCTCGTGAAAAAAGTTACCGAGAAACGGATGCGCTAATGTGGACGCCTCCATCCAGACGCTGAGAACATCCTCCTGATCGCTGTCTCGGTATGGCCGAATCATCCTGCGTCCGATTGTACCCCAGCCACCTAACGGATAGCGCTAAGCGGCTTCGACGCGCCCGCGCTGAAGAAACAGCCTACCAAAATTTTGAGCGGCGCGTCAAAGTCCGCTTGAGCGCGAAAGTTAGACGGCGCGGCGAGCGGCCGCAGGTCTCGCACCGGAAGAGCCGGACCGAACCGCCGTCTCTCGTGCCGTGGGTTCACCAGAAGAACCTTCGGCCGAGAGTGGTCCCCCATGCGAAGAGCAAGATGAGGCCGGCGTAACTGATGAGATTCATGACGGCCACCGTGTTTCGAAGCTCCGCCGGGCATGGCAACCCTGCTCGGTTTAGCAGGAACACGAGAGTTCGATGCTCCAGCCAGACCGTGACGAAGTAGGTAAGAACAAACAGCACTGCGCTCGCCGCGAAAGCGAGCCATACGTACGGTGATTGGTCGCCGATGATCCAAGTACCGATCGCAGCGAGAACTCCGGCCAGCGTTGGCAGGTTTGGTGAACCCAGCCCGGAAAGCACCAGGAACAGAACTGCCCAAATGAACGGGATGATCAACGCACCGACGGCCGTCGACACGAGATTCGTTACCGTTACCCACCCGAGCAACTTCGCGCCACTCGTCTCCAGCAGCTTGCCTCGGAGGTAAAGAAACTCTGCGGCGATGATCCAGACCTGCCCGAGCGAGAACACGTAAAGATTGATAACCAGAAGTAGTGGGGCGCCTCCATCGGCACTTGCGGGAAGCGTGAACAGCGCGAGAAGAAGGATAAGCCGTGTCCAATCGCTGGTGCGTGTCGAATGACCGGGCAATCTATCCTCGCCGTCTAACGCCTGCCGCTAACCCGCGGCAACGCGCACTGGATGCTTTAACACGTTTCGATGCATGGTGTTGCGCGTTGCCGTCGGGTTCAGCGGCTTAGTTAGGCGCCTTGATTGACCTGCCGCAGTTTGGCTAAGACTCGATCAAACTGCTCGAGACCGGTCTTGTAGTATTTGGCCATGCTTTCACGGTAACGTGTTGCTATCTCCTCGAAATCCGGGCTCCGCAGCAGCACCAAAGCTGCGAGATGCCGCTCAAAGCGCGGTGGCGGCCAGGGGCAGAGCGGATTGATGTCTGGCCTGCGAAAGACCGCCTCGATCTCTGCAAGCGACGAGTGCGTTCGCCAGAACTCTAGCCCTATCGATTGCAGATCATGAAAGGTTTGGCGTGCCACCCGATAGGGATCTGTGGAGCCATTCAGCGGATACTCAGGCGGCGGCGTCGTACCGCAGATCGTTCCGAGTTCAGCCCCTATCGTCGTATCCCAGCGGTCGATGCAGTCACTTCGTAGGGCTGACTCGACCAAGGCCTCAATCGGCTCGTGACGTACCGCGGCCGTCGTCACGACGAGATATCCGTTTGAGTTGGTGAGAAAGCGAAAGCCAAACACCCACAAGGAATCGCCGGATCTTCGGTAGGCCAGCGATCGCGAAACAAGCGTACGGAAACCTTCCGGCGACGCGAGTCGCTTGAACTCGGCTAGGAACAGCTTTCGAAGCTCGGGAAGCATATCTCGGCGCCTAACTTCTCACACAAGGGATTATACGGATTAAGCGTCGCGACTTTTTGCGGAACCACCGATTCCGTCGCGTGAAGGACCGATGTCGCTGCCTCTTCATGGGTTTCTGCCTCGGGGCTTGCCGTTCTCGCGCTGCGGCCGATCCGCATAGTTCGGACTGGTCCACGCTATACCGCGAGACGATCCGGATAACGCCGCCGCGTTATGCGGACCGCAGGGCCCGCCCTCAGCCGGCTCGCTCCTCGCGTCGAGCGAGCTTCGCACTCTTCCCCGCATCGCGCTCATCACCCGCGTTCCGATCATGGTCGTCACCGCGCTCGCCTGCCGCCGACAGGTCCGAATCATACGGATATTCCTCCCTCCTTCGCGCAGATGGGTGGCAATGGCGCGGCTCCCGCCATCAACGCCCGTGTCGTCGGCGGAGAGTGCCTCGCGCGCAACTTCGACGCATCGCATTCGTCGCGTTCGCGCGACCTCCACGCTCATGCTCCAAGTTTCCCTCGGGTAACTCGGTTTGTCGAGAGCGCGGACTCGACGAAAAGGACTCGACGAAAAGAAGAGCTGGTGATGGATCGCTCGAAGTTTTGATCACGCGATTGCGCGAGTGTCCAAGCGCCCGGCTGTCGCGCGCTGGCGAGACGCCGGCCGCACAGCCGGCCAGGCCAGCGCTCCACCGGCGCGCGCGCGCCTCGCGCCAATCGCGCCCTGACGAGCGCCCAATCCCGCAATCGCCACGGCTCGTCCCCGAGGAGATCCGCTGGATCGCCGCGTCGACCGAAGGGCGCGTCGAGGCCGTGCGCGTGCAGCCTGGCGCCGCCGTCACCGCCGAGACGGTCATCCTCGATCTCCCGAACCCGCAGCAACTGCAGTCGGCCCTCGACGCCGAGCTGAGCCGCCGCGCCGCCGATGCCGACGAGGAACTCGCGCCGGCGCTCACTCCGAACTGCGACGAACGGATCCGCATCCATCTCGCAACTCTCGACTCGCAGTGCACAATTCGATGAACGCCGCACCTCCCGCTTGACTTGCCCCACGGCGAGCATAATGTGGAGGCAACGCTACAACAGAGGAGGCTGCGTCCATGAACGAGCAGAAGGCGGAGATCGCTCCTGTCGTCGTGAACACCGTCATCGGCCTGCCTGCCGACGAGGCGTTTCGGCTTTTCACCGAAGGCTTCGCGGATTGGTGGCCGTTGCAGTCACACTCGATCGCCCAGGGCAAATCGAAGAGCTGCACCTTCGAGGCCAACGAAGGTGGCGAGATCTACGAGATCACGGAGGACGACGAGACACATCTGTGGGGCATCGTCAGGGAGTGCCTGTCACCCGAGCGGCTCGTGTTCAGTTGGCATCCGGGTCGTGAGGCCGCGACCGCGCAGGAGATCGAGATTCTCTTCGATGCGGATGGCGACGTCACGCACGTCGAGCTCGTCCACTCGGGCTGGGAGAACTACGGCGAGGGCGCCGAAGAGATGCGCGACAACTACGATGGTGGCTGGCAGTTCGTTCTCGGCGAGTGTTTCCGCAGCGCCGCGGTGCGCCAGGAAGCGTGACGAGAGGCATTTCGGATTGCGGATTGCGGATTTCGCTTCGCGAGGCTGACGAGTCGACGTGAAGCGATTCTGTTCGATGGCCGGCGTGCGTTTTGCCGAAACCGAAATCGCGCGAGGATTCTGAATCCGCGTTCCGAACTCCGAAATCCGAAATTTCATCCCGTCACTTCAGATGCGTCAGCATCTCTTTCGCCAGCGGCCTGACGCCGTCGATGATGAACTGGACGCCGATCGCGCCCACGATCAGGCCCATCACCTTGTCGAAGATCACGCGGCCGCGCACGCCGATGATGCGCGAGATCGGAAGAGCGGCGAGCAGAACGAGGTAGCTCGCGAGGCCGATTGCTGCGATCCCGCCGAGCACCGCGAGCTTCGCGTCGAACGTATTGTGCAGCGCGACGAGGAGCATCACCGACGTAATCGCCCCCGGCCCGGATAGCAGGGGGATCGCGAGCGGGACGACAGCGACGCTGAACGGATCGTTCGACTCCGCGGCTTCGACCATCTTCTCGTCGGGTGCGCGGTTCGAGCGCGTCGTCTCGGGCCGCGACTCGTCCTCGAGCAGCGACATCAGCGAGCTGGCAAAGAAATAGACGCCGCCCATGATCTGAAATGCGGGCAGTGTGATCCCGAAAAAATTGAAGACGACGTTGCCGAAGAAAAGGAAAGTCGTCAGGACGAGCGTCGTTGCGAGCCCCGCGATGAGCGCTACCCGCGCACGCGTCCCTCGCGACATGTTCCCCGTCATCGCGACGAACGAGGGGACGACCGACAGCGGGTTGACCATCGCGAAGAGCGCGGTGAAGGTGACGAGCGAGATCTCCCAGAGCGGCACGGCGCTACTGTAGCAGGGGAGGCCACACTCCGGAATGCGGAACGCAGAATGCGGAATGCGGAATGCGGAACGCGGAATGAGAAGCGTCGAGTCACGAGACGCGGTTCGGTCGAAACGCTTCATTCTTCGTCGCAGGCCCGCTCCATGCGGCGCTTCGCACCGCGCGCAGACAGGAGTGTCTGCGCCACATCGTCTCTCGTCGTAACCTCAAGCTTCGACGATCTCGTTCGCGTCCGCACCGACGTACCAGAGCAATCCTCGGCACGGCTCGCCGGCGATTGCCGACACGAGCTCGCAGTAGCGCCTCACCTGCGCGCGGTCCTTGTCTCGTCGCTCGTGGTCGGGCTGACCGCTCTTGTAGTCGAGCACGACGAGGCTGGACGCGTCGCGCAGCAGCCGGTCGATGCGCAGCTCCTCGGTCGCGCCTTCGCCCTTCGTCGCGTGAATCACGACTTCGCGGCCGAGTGTCTCCATCCCGTCGATGCGGCGCCAGCTCTTCGACTCACGGAGTGCCGTTAGGCGGTCACGGACGATTGATGCCTCGGCGACGTCGAGCGCCGCTTCGATCCGCAGCGACTCGACGAGCACGCTGAGGCTCGACGCCTCGCCGTCCCATCGCTCGAGCACGCGATGGATCATCGTGCCGCGCTCGCGATACCGGGCCGCGGCAAGGCGCTGGTCGACGACGTCCGGAGTGAGCGCGACCGGCGTGTTGACTCCCGCGATGAGCGCGTCGCGCAGCGCCTCGGTCGCGGCGCGTGGATCGGGGTTTCGATCGACGATCGCGCGGGCCTCGTTGCTCGCGATCCGCGACGGCGCGTCCGCCTCCACAGGGACCGGGCGGCGATCGAAGGCGACGTCGATCGGGCGCCCTTCAATCGAGAGAGTCTCGACGACCTCGCCGGGCTCTTCGAGCCAGTGCCCGAGGAAGTCCGCTTTCGCGATCCCGAGGCACTTGCGAAGTCGCTTGAGGAAGGCCTGCTCCTTCTGCGAGTTGTCGGACGGGTGCGTCACGAAAACCACGCGCAACGCGGCGCGGGTCACGGCGACGTAGAAGAGCCGGTCGCCCTCGCCCTCCTGCCGGTCCGACTGCACCGTGCCGAGCGTCTTGCCGTCATGACCGGGCCGAACTTCGTCGCAGGAGACCGAGCGGGCACCTCCCGTCATGACGAGCCGTTCCGGTACCGCGGTCGCGAAGGCGGGGCGCGAGCCTCCGCTCCCCTGCGACGCGAGGTCGGGGAGGATCACCGTGTCGAACTCGAGTCCCTTCGCTCCATGCACGGTCATGATTCGCACCGCGTCCGCATCGTGGTCGGCGAGATTGGGTTCCTGTTCAGCCTCTTCCTCCCGCCGGACGCACAGATCGTCGACGAACTGGGCGAGTGATCCTGCCGCGTTGCGGTCGTACGATGCCGCGATCTCGCGCAGCCGCTCGAACTGTGACCGTCGCGCGCGCGCGTCGTGCAGCAGGTCCGTCACGGATTCGACGCCGCTGTCGCCAAGGACCGCCTCGACGATGTCGAGCACGGGAGCGCGCCGCGCAAGCTCCGCCCACGCGGCGAGCCGAACCTCGAAGGAGCTCCAGACGCAGTTGCAGCCGCGGTCACAGGCGGTGTGATGCGCGACGATCTCGTCGTCGGTCAGGGCGAAGAACGACGAGCGCGCGACGGAAATCCCCGCGGCAGCGTCGAACGGATGCGCCACGGAGCGAAGAGTCGCCAGCAGATCGACGATCGCCGGTTGCTCGAGCAGCGAGCCCGACGACGGGGTCACGCATGCGATCCCGCGCGCCGCGAGTGCGTCGGCGAAGGTTTTGATCGGCCTGTTCTTGCGAAGGAGGATCGCGAAACTCGAAAGCGATCCAGCGCCGTCCTCGAGCTCGCCTTCGATCCACTCCGCGACCGCAGCCGCCTCGTCCGCGATCGCGTCGCCGCCGGAATTGTGGGCGAGGAGGAGGCTGACGACAGGAGCGTCTTCGCCGTCGCCTTCCTTCTTCTTCGCGTCGAGGGGATGGTAGGAGGGGTGGACGACGTTCGGATCGTGCTCCCTCTCCTCGAGCAGTGCGCCGAACATCGCGTTGATCGCTCCGACCAGGCGCGGCGCGCTTCGATACTGGTCCGTCAGAAGCTCCGATCGCGCCCCGTCCGCCTTCAAACCGTCGACCGTGCTCCTGTACGTTTCCGGGTCGGCGCTGCGGAAGGCGTAGATCGACTGCTTTGGATCACCGACGACGGTGATCCGCCCGGGAATCAGTTTCCCGTCGTCGTCGCGTGCGAGGAGCTCGACGATTTTCGCCTGCACGCGGTCGGTGTCCTGGAACTCGTCGACGAAAATGTGGTCGTACCGCGCGCGGATCTCGGCGAGGACGCGTGGGTCGTCGAGGAGCTCCGCGGCGAGCGTTAGCAGGTCGTCGAAATCGACGGCGCCAAGAGCTTCCTTCGCCCGCTCGAGGAACTCGGCGAATCGAAGCGCGACTTCGCGCAACGCGAGGGCGACACGGTGGCTGCGGAGCAGAGCGAACGGCGACGGCTTCTTGTCCTTTCCACGGAGCAGCTGCAACTCTTCGCGGCCCGGGTACGCTCTGGCTCCCTTGTTGAACGCGATCGTGCCCAGGATCCGTTCGAGCGGCGGCGCCCATGCGATCCACTCGTCGATCCAGTCGGAGATCGGAGCCTCGTTGGCGCGAAGCCACTCCGCGACGTCGAGTGAGGCCTGCGGCACGTTAGGCACGACGCCGGGCCTCAGCTCGCGCACGGTTGCGATTCTCTCCCGGAGCTCCCGGATCACGCCGTCCGCATCACCGAGAGTGAGGCTCTCGTCGCGGAGAAGGTCGGCGCGAGCAGCGAGTGGGAAAATCACGTCGCGGATCGCGTCGAGCCTCGCGTACTGGCGGTAGAGGATCTTCCACTGCTCGAGCCAGGATGGATCGGCGTGCTCGGAGATCTCCTCCTCCAGCCAGTCGCTCCAGATCTCGTCCTGCATGCGAAGTTTTTCGTGCCCTTCGAGAATCCGGAACTGAGCCGGAAGCCCTGCCTCGATCGGGTAGAGCCGCAGCAGTGACTGGCAGAAGGAGTGAATCGTCTGCGAGCGCAGCCGGTCGATCTGCTGGAGGTGCCGCGCGCAGGCGACACGTGCCGTCGCGACATCCTCCGGCCTAACGCGGTACGCGGGCGATTCCCTGTTGGACGGCCACCGCGGGTCGACGTCGATTGTCGCGTCGATGTCGGTCAATGCCTCGCGGATCCGGTCGGAGATCTCCGCCGCCGCCTTCTCGGTGAAGGTCGTCAGGACGATCCTCTCCGGGTCGGCGTCGGGATCGCGCAGCAGCAGGTCGAGCACGTGACAGACGATCGCCGTCGTTTTGCCCGTTCCCGCGCCCGCCTCGATGACGCGATTCTCGCGGCCCGGCGCCTGCGTCAATTCGACGTTAGGCGTCAAGGCCGTGCCCCCCGCAGGATTTCGAGCACGCTCACTCCGGCCTCGGATGGCTCGTGCCTTTCCCTGCACCAGTTCCTCACCTGGCAGTACTTGCACGCTTCTTTCGACGGAACGGCGGGGAAGCGCCCTGCGGTCGCCGCCTCGACGAGTGTATCGAGCACGCCTGTGAGGTCGGATTCGATCTCGGAGAGTTTGAAGCTGAACTTTGCCGGATCCGAATCGGGGTCGCGAAGTGGCATGACGCGCGCGCTGACCTGCGCCGCATCCACGCCGAAGAGCCGCCGTGCGACGAGCGCGTAGATCGCGGTCTGCAGTTTGCCCCCTTCGGCGATCTTGTCTTCGAGCTTTCGGAGATGGGCCGCCTTGTTCGACTTGTAGTCGACGACGCGCAGGCTGTCGTCCGTGCGGCGGTCGATCCTGTCGATCTGGCCTCGGATTCCGACCCGCACTCCCGCAGCGTCGATCCGCGCGGCCTCGCTATCGCTCTCGATCTCGAGCTCGTAGTCGTGGGGAAGCCAGTCTCCTTCCGCGAGCTGCTGCATGTCGGAACGGACGAACTCGGCGAGCGAGGCGAGCGTCTCGGCACGCTCGATCGAGCGCAGCGTGCGGTTCCGCGGCGGCGCCTTCTCGTCGTGCTCTGCGAACGCGCGTACCACTTCCGTTTCGAGACGGCCACGAATCCCGGCCGAGAGCTCGCCTTCGGCGGCGCCGGCGAAATCAGAAGTCGCTAGGCCCCGGTAGAAGCGCTCGAGGATCACGTGATCGAGCGTTCCCTTCTCGCGTGACTCGATTGCGATTCCGGCGTCGGGCTCCTCGAGCTCGCGCGCGCCGAGGAGCGCCGACATGAAGAAGCGCTGAGGGCACTCGCCGAGCTGCTCGATGCTCGAGGGCGAGACCGAAGCGAAGATCGCGCGAATCGTCGATTCGAGACGCTCGTTCGCGCCGAGGTAACCGTCGAACGAGGTGCCGGAGCCGTGCATCGCTGCGAGCTGAAGCTGGCGGACGAATCGCGTGTCTGGCGAGGCGAGCAACGCTGCCGTTCTGTCCTCGCGCGCGCCGGGCGGCCCCGAGGCGGGCGCGTTGCGGGCGCGGAGCCACTTCCTGAAGTCATGAAGGATCTCGCGCCGCTCTTCGGGAACGCGCTCGATCGCGAAGTCCTTGAGCAGCGGGGACGGCCGGAGAGCCTTGCCGACGCTGTCGGCCGCGGCGAACGAGAAGTGGACCTTCGTGCGCGCGCTCGCCACGACGGACGCAAAGAGGAAGCGCTCCTCTTCGCGTCCGGCGCCGACGGCGCGCACGCCGAGCCGCGCTCGATCGAAGTCGCGAAGGAGGGGATCGTCGATGCGTCGCTGAGGAAGGTTGTCGTGCGTCGCGCGCACGACGAAGAGGTGCTCCGCGGTGCGCCCGCGGAAGCGCATGACGTCGCCGATCCAGACCGCGGCTGCATCTTCGTCGCGGCGCAGCTCGCCGGCGTTCTCGATCGTTCTTCGCACGTCGTCGGGATCGAGCCGCGCGCTCGCGAACGGTGCGCGTCGAAGGAGGCTCGCGATCCGCCGCAGCCGGATCACGGAGTCGATGTCGTCTTCGGTCTCCGGTTGGAAAAGCCCGGCCCAGCGCTCCAGGTCGTCGGCCCACGCGCTGCCACGCTGCGGCGAGGCGGCTCTCTTCGTGATCGAGGCGAGGCGCTCGACGAGCGAAGCGTAGCCAAGCAGATCGCTGTCCGGCTCTGCGCGCTCGCGCTCGAGCTGTTTCGATTTCGCAATCGCGCGTACCTCCGCCGCACCGGCACGTCCGATCTTCGCCCTGCGCGTTGCGCGCTCGAGTCGCGCGAGCTCCGGGAGCGCCCCGAGCGCTCCGGGCCGCAGTCCGCTGCGCACGACCTCCATCACCTCGCGTCGGAGCATGCCGCCGCGGGCGAGGCGGAGGATCGAGAGGACGCCGCGAACGATGCGGTTGCCGATGACCGGCGCACCGGGCACACCGCGAAAGGAGAGTCCGAAGTCGCGGCCGGCGTCGTCAAAGAGCGTGAGGTCGGCCGCGTCGGCGGAGCGCATCACGACCGCGCAGGCCGACGACGGAACGCCGTCGTCGCGCAACCGCCGGATTTCCCGGCAGACTTCGCGAATCTCGCTCATCGGCGACGCATGATCGCGAATCTCCCATTCGGGCGCGCGCGCTCCTCCGGCTGCGCTTCCACCGATCGCGAGGCCTGCAGCGCAGAGCGCGTCGACGAATGGTGCCGCGTACGACCAGGGCGGCAACGGCCGCGGCGACGAGCCTTCGACCGGCGCAGGGAGCCAGACGGAGTCGACACGGTCCGCCGCTGTCAGCGCGCACAGGATCTCGAGCTGCACCGCGGTGGCGTCGTAGAAGCCGAAGACGATCTGCGGCGCGACGTGAGCGCCGTCGCGGATCCGGGCGGCTGCTTCGAGCATCACGTCGGCCTCGACGCTCGCATTCGCGTCCGCGAGCAACGACTCGTAGCGCTTCCAGACGGCGAGCGCGGAGGCGAGCCGATCGCGGTTGCGCAACCCGCGCTGTTTCCCGATCCGCAAGGAGAGCTCGTTCAGTGTGACGCCGCTGTCCCTCAGGTCGCGGTGGGTTCGCTGGAGCATCGCCGCCGCTCCGTGGATCGACACGAGGTCACCGCCGACTGCGCGGAGCGCGAGCTCCATCGCCAGCGACGATTCGGCTCCCTCGGCGACGCGCGGATAGCGCCCGCTGTCGTTCAGCACGCGGAGGGCGAAGTGCTCGAGCTGCAGTGTATGCAGGCCCCCGACCGCACCGGCGTCCCCGATCGCGCGTCTAGCGATCTCTTCGGCGGCCGACCGCGACGGCACGATGATCTCGACCGGCGCGCCGCGCCACGCCTCCTCGCGCCGCGAAGCGATGCGCGCTGCGAGCGCGGACGCGAGCTCGCCGTAGGTTCCGTGGAAAAGAGGGGTTCCCGCCTCGGGCATGACGGTGATTTTAGACGGGGGTGATGTGGAGTGCGAAAGCGCAGCT